>JAWLCP010000024.1:0-17884 GCA_041687115.1 Anaerolineae bacterium | reverse complement strand
CAGGTCTTCGCGGATCACCATCTCGACTCCGAGATTCGGCACGGAAAACGCGGCGGGGCCTTCTGTGCCGGTATGCTGCCGGGGGTGACGCCGTGGGTCTTGGTCAACTACGTCGGCAAGATCACGGATGTGACCACTCTGGCGCACGAGTTGGGTCACGCCGTGCACGCCATAATGGCCGGGGCGCATTCCATCTTCACCTTCCACGCACCGCTTCCCCTCGCGGAGACGGCGTCGGTCTTCTCGGAGATGCTGCTGACCGACCGGCTCCTGCGAGAGGAGAGGGACCCCGGCGTGCGACGTCACCTGCTGTCCACCGTCCTGGACGATGCCTACGCCACGATCGCGCGTCAGGCCTACTTCGTCGTCTTTGAGAAGGAAGCGCACCGCGAGTCTGTGGACGGGGTCACCGTCGATGACCTGTGCGCCCTCTATCTGGAGAACCTGGAGGACCAGTTTGGCGATGCGGTCGACATCAGCGACGACTTCCGTTGGGAGTGGACCGCGATACCCCATCTCTATCATACGCCGTTCTACTGCTATGCCTACAGCTTCGGCCATCTCTTGGTCTTGGCCCTCTATCAGCAGTATCAGGACGAGGGCGAGTCGTTTGTCCCTCGCTTCCTGAGGATTCTGGCCCACGGCGGCTCGCGGAGCCCCGAACACGTCATCAGCGAGGCGGGGTTTGACATGGCGTCATCTGACTTCTGGAGGAGCGGATTCGATGCATTGGAGGGTTGGCTGGAGGAGTTGAAGGCTCAGTGATGGCGAGCAGGTCAGGGAGCTGCCGGTGAGGCTTCGCGCTCGACCGTCTGGCCTGGCTGCTGGTCTATCATCCGATGAGTCCACGAGCCGTTGGGAGGAAAACGATGTCAGGACAACGTAGATCGCGCAATATCCTCGTCGAGGAGGTCCCCAATCTGCCTATGGAGGAGCAGCCCATCGAGCTGGTGGAGCGCAAAGGGGTTGGGCATCCGGACTCAATCTGTGATGCGGTTGCAGAGGCGGTCAGCGTGGAGCTCTCCCGTGCCTACCGGGATCGGTTTGGCAGAGTGCTCCACCATAACATCGACAAGGGGCTTCTGGTGGCCGGTGGGGCGACGCCGGCGTTGGGTGGTGGTGCCGTGGACGAGCCGATGCGACTCATATTTGGCGATCGCGCCACTTATGAGCACAAGGGGGTTCGCATCCCGGTGGGGGAGATCGCCGAGGCCACAGCTAAGGGCTGGCTCCGGGGACATCTCCGTTTCGTCAGCCCGGAGGAGCACGTCGTCTTTCAAAATGAGATCAAGCCCGGTTCGCCGGAGCTGACGGATATCTTCGAGCGGGAGCAGATCGGGGCTAACGACACGTCGGCGGGTGTGGGATACGCGCCGCTCTCTGAGACGGAGAAGCTGGTCCTGGCTGTCGAGCGGCACTTGAATTCCACCGCCTTCAAGGCTGCCCATCCGGAGGCTGGCGAGGACATCAAGGTGATGGGATACCGCTTCGGACGAGATCTGACGCTCACGGTGGCCCTGGCCTTCGTGGACCGCTTCATTTCCGATGAGGAGACGTACTTCGAGCGCAAGGCTGCCATCCGCGACCAGTTGCAGGAGTTCGTGTCGCGTCAGTCCCACACCATGGAAGGCGTAAACATCGACATCAACACGTTGGATGAGCCCAGCCGAGGCACCAGCGGGATGTATCTGACGGTGCTCGGCACATCGGCGGAGGGTGGGGACTGCGGCCAGGTAGGACGTGGCAACCGGGTCAATGGCGTCATTGCCTTCAACCGTCCGGCGACCACTGAGGCAGCAGCTGGCAAGAACCCGGTCAGCCACGTGGGGAAGATCTACAACCTCCTCAGCCACGAGATTGCCGAACGTGTCTACCTGGAGGTCGAAGGCCTGCGCGAGGTGACGGTCTATCTGTGCAGCCAGA
Source organism: Anaerolineae bacterium (assembly GCA_041687115.1). Lineage (GTDB taxonomy): Bacteria > Chloroflexota > Anaerolineae > B4-G1 > B4-G1 > SKLM01. The sequence continues at coordinate 15,961 of JAWLCP010000024.1, read as the reverse complement.
TCGGACACCCCATTGACCAGCCTCTGGTGGCCGCCGCCCAGCTTGTCCTCTCGGACGGCGTCGCGCTGGGCGACGTGAAGGCCCGGGTTACCGAGGTGATCGACCGGGAGCTCGCCACCATCCACCGCTTTACGGAGCGGCTCATACATGGGGAGTTCAAGGTGTGGTGACCAGACGCCCCCGGGACGGGAGCTTCGAGTGGGTGATTCGGGGGCGTTCGATGTGTGGTGACATAGGGGGAGGACCATGTTCGAGGCGATGCTGACTTCGGAGCAGCGCGCTCTGCGGCGAGAAGCGCGCGATCTCGTCCGCTGGGTGCCGCGGGAGCTGATCCTCGACATGGACGGTGACCGGGTGACGTATCCGCGCGAGTTCGTGCGGGAGGCTGGGCGCCGGAACCTGTTGGGGTTGCGATTTCCGGTCGAGTACGGCGGGCGCGAATTGGGCTGGCAGGATGAGATCGTGACCATCGAAGAGGTGGGCGTGCTGGGCACGGCGCTGGCCTGCGCCTACGTGATGCCGAGCATAGTCGGAGAGGCGTTAAACGTGTTCGGCACCGCGGAGCAGAAGGAGCGCTGGCTGGCGCCGCTGCTGAGCGGCGAGCAAGTCGCCGCCGAGGCGCTCACCGAGCCGCGCGGAGGGTCGGATTTCTTCGGCACCACGACCGAGGCGCGCCACGAGGGGGATCACTACGCGCTGCGTGGCCAGAAGCGGTTCATCGTCGGCGCTGCCGAGGCGGATTTCTTCCTGGTCTACGCCCGCACCGATCCGGAGGCGCCGCCTCACCACGGAATCAGCGCCTTCATCGTGGAGCAGGGAGAAGGGGTTGAGGTGGAGTACCTGTACGGGCTCCTGGGCACGCGAGGCGCCGGGACGGGCAGGCTGGTCTTCCGAGACGCACGGGTGCCTGCCGAGAACCTGATCGGCCATGAGAACGGCGCAGCGGAGATCTTCTACCAGATGATGATCCCGGAGCGCATGACCAGCGCCGCCGGTGCCATCGGCATGGGGCGGGCGGCGTTGGAGGTGGCGGCCCGTTACTCCGATAAGCGCCACGCGTTTGGGAAGAAGATCCGTCGCTTCGAGGGTGTCAGCTTCAAGGTGGCCGACTCGATCACCCTGCTGGACGCCGCCCGCGGGCTGGTCTACGGCGCGGCAGGCAGCGTGGACGCCGGCGACGAGGCCGGTCGTTCACGCCGGCTTGTGTCCGAGGCGAAGAAGTTCGCCACCGATGCTGCTTGGCGCGTGGTCAATCACGCCATGCAGATCCTGGGCGGCATTGGCTACACCGACGTCTACCCCATCGAGCGACTGCTGCGCGACACGCGGCTGATCATGATCTGGACTGGCACCAATGAGGTGATGGACCTAATCATCCAGCACGAGTACTACAAGGAGGTGCTGGGTCAGCGGGCGACGACGCGCGACGTGGAATCGGACGCGCCTGAGGCTAAGCAGGTCGAAGAGAAGGTGTACAGATAGCGGAAAGCGCGCCAGGTGCCCTGACGAAACCCGAGCGTCGGCCCGTTGCAGAAAGACGCAGCATGCAGAATACAACTAAGGGAGTCTATGCGCCTTAAGTGGTATGGATGGCTTGGCTTAATCGTCGTCGTCGCAGCTGAGATCCTGTTGTTCGCCGGTCAGCCGTTCGTCGGTCGCTGGTTCACGCCCATCGTCTGGTCCGGGTACATTCTCTTCGCGGACGGGCTTGCAATGCGGCTGCGGGGCCACTCCCTGATCCACGACCGTCCTCGAGAGGCCCTGATACTGGTCTGGATCTCCGCGGGGTGCTGGTTGCTATTCGAGGTCTACAATCTCCGCTTGCAGAACTGGGTCTACGTGAACGTCCCCGAGAATCCCCTCGTGCGGAACGTGGCCTACCTGTGGTCGTTCGCCACCATCATGCCGGGCCTGTTCGAGACCGTCGACGTCCTGACAGGACTCGGTTTCTTGCGCGATCTACGTGTGGAAGCCGGCGTACTTTCTCCGACCATCCTGGCCGTGCTCTTCGTGATGGGTCTGGCTTGCGTTGCCATCCCCCCATTGCTGCCCATCCCCATTGCCCGCTACACGTTTGGCTTCGTCTGGATTGGCTTCATTCTGCTGCTGGAGCCGATCAACATACGGATGGGGGCGGATTCTCCCCTCAAGACATGGTTCGATGGGAAGCCAGGTCCCGCTCTCCGGCTGCTGGCGGCCGGGATGGTCTGTGGTCTGCTGTGGGAGTTCTGGAACTTCTGGGCCACGGCCGGCTGGCGCTACGCTGTGCCCTGGCCGCTCGACTTTGGGCCTCGTTACTTCCGTATGCCGGTGCTTGGGTTGCTCGGGTTCCTGCCTTTCGCCTGGGAGTGCTGGTCGATGTTTCAGCTCCTGAAGCGAGGCCTCCAGGGCGATGTGCTGTGGGAGAGCTGACCGATGGGATCGCGGCTATGCTCCAGTTTGTGAAGTTGGGTGGCTCGCTGATCACCGATAAGGCACGGGCGTACACGGCGCGCCACGAAGTTATCCAACGTCTGGCGGACGAGGTGCACCGCTCTCTCGATGCTGATCCCGACATGCGGCTGTTGATGGGACACGGCTCTGGTTCTTTTGGTCACTGGGCTGCTGAGCCGTACCGAACGCACGAGGGGGTTAGCACGGCCGCTGAGTGGCGTGGCTACGCGGAGGTCGCCGCGGCGGCCGCGCGTTTGAACCGGTTGGTGGCGGACGCCTTCCTAGGTGCCGGAGTCCCCGTGGTCAGTCTCCAGCCCTCGGCGTCGGCCCGCTGTGACGATGGGGAGCTCGTCTACGTACACACCCGTCCAATCCACGAAGCGCTCGCCCGTGGCCTGGTACCTCTCGTGTACGGGGACGTGGCGTTCGATGACGTTCGCGGTGGAACCATCGCCTCCACGGAGGATCTCTTCGTCTATCTGGCCGACGAGCTCCTGCCCCACCGGGTCTTGCTCCTGAGCCGGGTGCCTGGTGTGTTGGACTCGGACGGTGAGATCATTCCCCAGGTCACCCTTGCCGACATGCCCCGGGTTCGCCAGGCGCTGTCCGGGTCCTGGGCAGTGGATGTGACCGGGGGTATGGTGGACAAAGTAGAGACCATGCTCCGTTTGGTCCAGAGACATCCTCAGACGACGGTGGATATTCTCTCAGGAACCCACCCTGGGTTACTCACTCGCTCTCTGCTCGACCCCGAGCTTGCCGCGGGCACGCGCATCTGCAGCGCTGCCCCAGAGCGGTGAGATGAGGACGAGCATGATTGACATGAATCCCTCACCTGCTATAATCTATGCTTCCTGAGGGAGCAAGCGAAGCAAGTCAGCCAGGGTGGGTCAGCTCCATCGTCGACTCGTCTGGCCCCTCGCCCCCCTCGGTGGTCGTACATAGAGCCCCCAAGTCTGGGGGCGAATTTGCGATAGGGGATGGTTATCGATGATGCCATCCGTTCCGTACCGCACTGAAAGGACCTCACATGAGAGAGACTAAGAGCTGGCACCTGGTCACCGTCATCGTCGTGGCGCTGGTGTCGCTGGTCGTTGCCCTGGACATCAACCACCCAGCCTGGCTGGAGGGGCTGCTCTTCTGGCAGCCCAAGGGCCATCGGGACATCGCGCTGCGTTTGGGACTCGACCTGCAGGGGGGGCTCAAGGTGCTGCTGGCAGCGGATCCTGTGGAAGGGCAGGAGTTCGACCGTAACTCAATGGAGACGGCTCGGCGGATTGTCGAGAGCCGCGTCAACAGCCTGGGCCTGACAGAGCCAGTTGTGCAGTCGCAGGGGGAGCGGCGCATCATCGTCGAGCTTCCCGGGGTCGAGAACCCCGAGCAGGCGGTCGAGACTATCAAGGGCACTGCGTTGCTCGAGTTTGTCGACGCTGGAGGAGATCCACTTCCACCTGACACCGTCATCACCACCACGTTAGGGGGCCCCCAAGTGGCGACGGCAGAGGAGATCACTGATACCGCTGTCCTGACACCCACCGCAGCCCAGCCTCCGACCCAGGCTCAGGTAGCGGACCAGGTGTATGAGACGATTCTAACGGGAGCGGATCTGGCCAACGTGGGGCTGGATCGGACCCAGCAGAACGAATACGTCATTCCCTTCGAGTTAGCGCCCGAGGCGGCCGGCACATTCGCTCAGTACACAGCGGGTCACGTCGGGCAGCATCTCTGCATCGTGCTGGACAAGACCGTCATCTCCTGCCCTAGGATTCAGGAGCCGATTCCCGGGGGACAGGGATCTATCTCAGGCGCTTTCACCTTGGAAGAAGCACGGCAGCTGGCGATCCAGCTCCGTTACGGCGCGCTGCCGATACCCTTGCGCGTGGAGAGCTTCAACCGCGTGGGCGCCACGTTGGGTGAACGGTCGGTGGAGAGGTCGGTGCGAGCCGGCGTGATCGGGCTGAGCGTGATCTTGCTCTTTATGCTGGTCTACTACCGACTGCCGGGTGCCCTGGCCGACGTGGCGCTCCTCATCTACGTCCTCATCAATCTCGCGCTCTACAAGCTCGTTCCAATCACGCTGACGCTGCCCGGGATAGCCGGGTTCGTCCTCTCGGCCGGTATGGCGGTCGATGCGAACATCCTCATCTTCGAGCGCATGAAGGAGGAGATCCGCTCTGGCCGACGTCTGACCCGGGCTATCGATCTGGGCTTCGAGCGCGCCTGGCCCTCGATCCGGGACTCGCAGCTGTCGACGCTCATCATTACCGCGATCCTGTTCTACTTCGGCACTAACTTCGGGGCGAGCATCGTGAAAGGATTCGCCATCACACTGGCGCTCGGCGTCTCGGTCAACCTTTTCACCGCCGTCTTCGCCACGCGCACGTTCATGCGCTATGTGGCGGCGGGGGCCGGGGAGTGGTTGTCCACCCGCGAACGGATTCTGGGAGTATAATATGTTCAATCTCGTCGAAAAGCGGCGCTGGTACTTCGTCTTCTCTGGCATTCTCGTCGCCTTGAGTGTGACGGCGATGATCGTCTCATACGTTAGGTACGATCAGCCCCTGCGCATCGGTATCGACTTCACGGGTGGAAGCATCTTCGTGCTCAAGTTCGAGGAGCCGGTCTCCGAGGAGGAGATACGTGACGTCCTGGCCGACCGGGGCCTGGACAGTGCCATTGTGCAGGCACTGGGCGCCCCGGAGGAGCATCGCTGGCAGGTCCGGACCCGCGAGGTCACGGCTGAAGAGGTGGGGGAGTTGCTGACGGCGCTCGAGGAGCGCGTTGGGAGCATCGATCGAGATGCGTTGACTTTCGACACGGTGGAGCCGTCGATCGGCGCGGAGGTGGCTCGTGCTGCCGGGCTGGCCATCCTCGTGGCCTCTCTGATTATTGTGGCCTTCATGTGGTTCTCTTTCCGGAAGGTGCCCAAAGCCTTCCGCTACGGCGTGGCCACCGTCGCTGGGATGGCTCATAACTTGCTGATCGCCTTCGGCTTCTATGCCTTGATGGGCATCATGGCCGGTTGGGAGGTCGACTCGCTCTTTCTCACCGCGGTTCTGACGGTGATCGGTTTCTCTGTGGAGGATAAGATTGTGGTCTTCGACCGCATCCGTGAGAACATCCCCAAGTATCGCAGGGAGCCGTATGAGACGGTGGTCAACCGCTCCATCCTGGAGACAATCCACCGGTCGCTCGCCACCCAGTTGAACGCGATGTTCGTCATGATCGCCATCATTCTGTTTGGCGGAGTGACGATGAGGCCCTTCATGTCCGTCCTGCTGGTCGGTATGCTCAGCGAGACGTACTCGGCGATCTTCCTCGCGCCGCCGCTATTGGTGGTGTGGGAGAACGCTTCCCGACGAAGGGGCGCTGCACACGCAGCGGCGTGAGAGAGAGGGCGGCGGATGCGAATCCGCCGCCAGGGGCGGGCAAGGCCAGGCTGGTCCGGACAGCGCTACTCGGTTGTCTTCCAGGGAGAGCGGTCGAGGCCGTTACTTGTCAGGCCTGACCCGCGCAGCCTGCGGTAACTGTGCCAGGAGCATGCCCATCAACATCAGGCCGCAGCCCGCGAGCTGCCTCGGTGACAGCGCTTCATTCAGCACGATCCAGCCGGAGAGGGCGGCGAACACGGCCTCCGTGCTCAGGATGATCGCCGCGTGAGCCGGCGTCGTGCGACGCTGCGCGAAAACCTGCGCGGTGTATCCCAGACCGATGGACAGGACGCCCGCGTACAGCACCGCGGGAGCTATCAGGAAAAGCCTTGCCCAGTTTCCCGCCTCGAGCACCACTGCCGCCAGAAAGCTGAGGAGAGAACATACCAGATACTGGAGGAACGCCAGGCGCAGCGGGTCTCGTCGTGGGGCGAGCTGCCCGATCGCAATGACGTGCACGGCCCACATCAGGGCGCTGCCAGCCACCCACGCATCCCCCGGAGCCAGCCGGAAGCCCTCCTCCACGCTGAGCAGGAAGAGCCCCACGGTTCCCAACCCGGCGCCTAGCCATCCGCCCCAACCTGTCCACTGACCCCATCCTAAAGCGAGTAGAAGCGGAACGATGGCGACGTAGAGCCCGGTGATGAAGCCGGCCTTGCTGGCCGTGGTCCAGATGAGACCAACTTGCTGCAGTGCTGCCGCTGCAAACAGCAGCATTCCCAGCAGTACCCCGCTGCGCAACTCGTCCCACAGTCCGGAGCGGAGCCGTTTCCAACCCAGAATGGGGATCAGCGTTAGACTGCCCACACCGAACCGCGTGGCGTTGAAGGCGAAGGGACCGACTTGCTCCATGCCGACCCGTTGGGCCACGAACGCGCTGCCCCAGATGATTGCCACCAGGAGCAGAGAGAGATCGGCCTGCAGGCGCCTGGTCCCAGTGGAGCCAAGGCGCACGTCACTCATACCGGAGCGCATCAATCGGATTCAGAAGGGAGGCCCGCCGCGCCGGGTAAACGCCGAATATCAGCCCGACGGCGGCCGAGAAGGTCGTGGCCAGAAGCACCGCCTGGGGCGTGACGACGGCGCTGAACCCCTCGATCAGCCTCGAGATGATCGCAGCCCCGGTGGCTCCCAGGCCTATCCCGACCAGACCGCCGAAGAGTGAGAGTGTGATCGCCTCCAGCAGGAACTGCCACAGGATGTCGCTTCGCCGTGCCCCCACTGCCTTGCGGAGGCCTATCTCGCGTGTCCGCTCCGTCACCGAGACCAGCATAATGTTCATGATCCCGATCCCGCCGACCAGTAGGCTGATCCCGGCGATGGCGCCCAGGAAGGTTGTCAGCACGTTGGTGATGTTGCCGAATATGCTGATGATGTCCTCTTGGCTGATGATTGTGAAGTCATCCTCGTCGCTGAAGTCAATGTCGTGCTGGTCTCGCAGGATCGCGGCCACCTGCTGCGAAGCCGCATCGATGCGGTCCTTGTCCGCAGCTTCGACAATGATCTGTGAGACCTGATAGTCTCCCGACTGACTGCGCATCGAGACCAGGCGTGTCTGCATCGTGGTCAATGGAATCATGACCGCTTCGTCTTCACTGCCAAACGACGACCCGCCCTTTTTCTCCATAACCCCGATGACTCGGAAGAGAACATCATTGATCTTGACCGTCTCGCCGAGCGGATACGGGTTGTCGGAGAAGAGCTTGTCGACGACGTCTTGACCCAGCACGGCCACTCGGGAGCGTGCCTCCATGTCCGTCTCCCGAATGAACTCGCCCGCGATGGGGAACCACTTGCGCACCGCCGCGTAGTCGGGAGCCACGCCCTGGACTCGCGCGATCATATCTTCCTTGCCGGTGGCGACCACCGTCGTCTGCAACGCCGCAGGAGATACGCCTACCACGTCGGGCGCCCGCACGGGGTCGCGTAGAGCTTCCACGTCCTGGTTTGTCAACTCGGCGCCCCCCGTGATGGTCCCCGGCTGACCGGACAGTGCCTGTTCTTCGCCCCCAGGGACGACAAAGAGAAGGTTGGACCCAAAGCCTCGGAACTGCTCTTCGACGTAGACAGAGACACCTTCGCCAGCAGACATAAGCGTGATGACCGCCCCGACGCCGATGATGATCCCCAACATGGTCAGGGCCGATCGGAGCTTGTTCGCCGTCAGGGCGCGGAACGCGATGCGGACACTCTCTACCAGACTCATGATACTTGCCCTCTCTCCAGTCCTCGGCGATCCGGCACGGGGGGTCCGCCTGCTCCATTTCGGGCTGACTCATGGTCCCAGGTCTCATCACGCATCTGAGCAGGACGACTGGACGGCCCAGCTTTTTCGCCCTCTGGGCTCGCCTTCAGTGGTTCGTCGACCCTCTCGTTGTGCGTGATCTGTCCGTCGTACAGGTGCAGAATGCGCTCTGTGTGCCGTGCGATCACTGGATCGTGGGTCACCAGGATCACCGTGATGCCGCGCTTCTGATTCAGCCCCTGCAGGACGGCCATCACGTCGGCTCCCGATTCGCTGTCGAGGTTGCCAGTGGGCTCGTCGGCCAGGATGATGGAGGGGTTATTCACAAGAGCCCGCGCGATCGCCACCCGCTGCTGCTGTCCGCCGGAGAGCTCCGTGGGCAGGTGGTCTAGTCGGTGTCCCAGTCCAACCGCCTCCAGAGCCTCCTGAGCCAACTTCTGTCGCTCCGTGCGGCTCACGCCAGCGTAGATCAACGGCAGGCTCACGTTTTGAAGGGCTGAGGTGCGCCCCAGCAGGTTGAAAGTCTGGAAGACAAATCCAATCCGAAGGTTGCGAATCGCTGCTAGCTCGTCATCGTGCAGGTGACCGACGTCCTCACCTTGCAGCAGATACGTACCCCCGGTCGGTTGGTCCAGACACCCGATGATGTTCATCAGGGTCGATTTTCCGGACCCGGAGGGTCCCATGATAGCCAGGATCTCTCCCTTCTCCACCTCCAGCGAAATGCCCCGTACTGCGTGGACCTCCACCTCTCCCATCTGATAGATCTTGGTGATATCGTGCAATTCTATGACCGGTGTTCCCATGCTGTTCACTCGCTTCCAGTAAGCCCGAAGCTGAACGGCGAGGATTCGGGAATGCGCACGATCTCCTCGCCTTCGGACAGGCCATCGAGCACTTGAGCAACCCCCTCATAGCGCACGCCCAGTCTTACGTCCACGCGCTCGAGACCATCTCCGGTCCGTCGATGCACGAAATACCCTCCCGTGTCGCGGTCGACACGCACGGCCCAGGCCGGGATCTTGAGCACGTCGTTGAGCTCATCCACGACAACCGTGGCATTTGTGGTCATATCGACCCTGATCGGCGCGTCCGTCGGCACCAGGTCGATCCGCACGTCGTAGGTGATTACGCCCCTGTCCAGCCCTGCGTCCTCCGCGATACGCTCTATCGTCCCGGTCACGACTGTGTTGGAGAGGGCGCCGAACGTCAGGCGTGCCGTCTGCCCCGTCGCCAGCTGCCCGATCTCCATCTCGTCGACGGAAACGTTGACGTGGAATCTCGACGCATCCACGAGGGTGACAACGGGCAGCCCTGCCGATGCCTGTGAGCCGATCGCGATATCCACTGCGGCGACCGTGCCATCGAAAGGAGCCTTCAGCACCGTTTGTTCCAATGCGAGCTCCGCTTGCTTGACCGAGGAGCGAGCCTGCTCCACGCCTGCTTCGGCTGCCGCGATCTGCTCATCGGTGGCGCCTTCCAGCGTGATCTCCAGTTGCGCGCGTGCGGCGTCGCGGTTCGCTGCTGCCGAAGTCACGTTGGCCTCGACCGCGCGCAGCTGGCTCTCAGAAGCGCCGTCCTTCATCTCCTGTAGACGCGTCCGGGCAGCCTCCAGCGCCTCGTTGGCCGCTTCCAGTCTGTAGCGTGCTTGCTCCTCCGGCGCCCCCAGAAGTGGACATATCTCCCGTTCAATACTCTCTGGCGCCGGGATAACCTCTCCGCTGGGTAGTTTGATGGGATCGCCTTTCGAGATCTTGAACGTCCTGCACTCCAGCGTCGTCTCGTGCCAGTCCTCGGCCTTCTTCTGCGCGGTGAGCGCCGAGGCCACCTCGGCCTCGGCCGCCGCGATCTGTGCCGCTCCCGGTCCGCGCGCCAGCCGGTCGCGCTCAGCCACGGCGGCGCTGACTCGAGCTTCAGCGGCGCGGAGATTGGCACGCACCGCTTCGACTTCCTCCGTCTGCGTCCCTCTTCGTAGCCTTGTCAGTCGTGCCTCTGCGGAGGCCAGATTCGCCTTCGCCCGCTCTATTTCGAGGCTGAGTCGCTCACCGTCCAGGCGAGCCAATGTTTCACCGGCTTCGACCCTGTCTCCGACCTCGATCGGGATTTGTGCAACCCGACCGCTGACCGGGAAACTTAGCTCAACTCGCTCCGCAGCTCTGACGTGACCGCTGCTCGAGACTACAACGAGCATGTCTCCCCGTTCCACGACCGCGGACCGGAGGTCCTCCGTCGCCAATGCAGACTGTCGCTCTGATCTCCAGATCAGCCCAGCCGCCACGGCGGCAAGTGCGACAATCCCCACAATCACACAAAGAGTCCTTCTCCTCATACTGTTCACATCCTCTATCGTGCCCCGAAGTCGAACGTGTTGCTGTTGCTGATGCGCACGAGTTCGTCGCCTTCGGACAGGCCGTTTAGCACTCGAGCTATACCCTCGTACCGTGCGCCAATCTCGACGTCGACGCGCTCGATCTGCTCCCTCACGCGTCGGTAGACGAAGGTCTGGCCCGTTTCCTGGTCGACTCGCACCGCCCAGGTTGGGATCCTCAACACATCCGCCAGTTCTTCGATCACAATCGTCGCGCTTGCCGTCATATCGGGACGGAGCGCAGCATCGGTAGCAGCCAGGGCGATGACGACGTCATAGGTGACCACGCCGCTCTCCGTTCCGGCGATCGGCGCGATGGTCCTGACAGTGCCGGTCACGAGTGCGTCTGGCAGGGCCTCGAGCGTTATCTCAGCGCTCTGCCCTTCCTTCAGCCGGGAGATGTCCAGCTCGTCGACGCTGATGGTCATATGAAACCCTGACTTGTCGAGAAGGACGATCGGTGGCCGCCGGGTTGGCGACATCTCGCCCGGTGTCATATTGATCTGAGAGACAACTCCGCTGAAAGGAGCACTCAGCGTCGCATTTCTCAACGAGAAGTTAGCCAGGGCCAGCGCTACCTCCGCCTGGTCAACCTGAGCTTCCACCTCGGCAATCTCCTCGTCCGTGGGCCCGGCCAGAAGTTGGTCAAGTTGCGCCTGGGAGGCGTCGCGCTGCGCCGCAGCCGTCGCGACGTTTGCCTGGGCAGCCCTGAGCTCATCCTCGTCTGTGCCAGCTAGCAGGTTCTCAAGCTGAGCCTCCGCCGCGGCCAACTCCTGCTTCGCAGTGTACAGATCGTAGTTGGCTTGCTCCTTCTTTGTTCCCTCTTCCTCTATTCCATCGTAGGCATCCTGCGCCACTTCCTGGCTGGTCCTGGCCTGAGCGACCCGAGCACGAGCCGAGGCGATCTCGGCCTGTGTCGGACCGGCCGCCACCTGATCTCGATTGGCTTCTGCGGCGTTCAGCTGTGCGGACGCAGCCCGCAGACTTGCCTCTGCCTGCTCGATCTCTCCTGTCCTCGGGCCGGCGAGGAGTTGGCCGAGTTGCGCCTTGGCCGATGCCAGGGCCGCCTCCGCCTGCTCCACCTGGAGTGCGAGCTGGTCGTCTTCGAGCCGGGCGAGGGGATCCCCGCGCTCAACTTGGTCCCCCTCTTGCACAAACACCTCGGCAACCCGTCCTGGTGTATCGAACGTCAGGTCGACTCGAGCCTCGGGCTCAATCCGACCACTGGCGGTCACGATCACGGTCATCGAGCCACGATCTACCACGGCCGTCTGAAGCCCATCTTCCTGACCGCCTCCGCCAAATCGGAAATGCCACAAGAGAACTCCCGCCGCCGCGGCGACGACCAGAACCAGGGTTACATAGATTGCACGTCGTTTCATCCCACCTCCCAGAGCCCCTTCCCAATGTCGAAGACCCATCGAGTGAACGCCATCTACGACCACAGAATAAAGTTGACCATAGTCATAAATTATAGCCGCCCATGCTGCAATGTCAAGCTATCGGGAGAGGAGGGGCACGGGAACGAGAAGCTGGTCGGCGCTGTACCCTCGCACAGGACCACACCCGGGCGTCGGCGTCGCCAAAACAGACATATCGAAAGCGATCTCCAGGGCACAAGCGTTTGCGCATCGAGGGAAGTGCTGTATAATCTCACAAGACTGTCTTATCCTCTTGCTGGACATACCTCGGCCCTGTCCTTCGCCCCTATCCTGATAGATGGACGCAGTCGCCAATCTGTGTTACCCTATTGGTGGGCCGCAGGCTCAGGGTGTTAGGGGAAAGGGATATCTGTCAGAGGTTCCGGGGGAGAGATGTTGGGGCGAACGGTCCGCAGGAACGACGGACCCGCGTCTGTTGAGCTGGCGCAACTGCAGGGCGCACACGAGAGGGGTGGGAGTGTCCATGAGCAGACGATCTAGAGATGGAGAAGACAGAGAACGGGAACGTGGGCCCCTGGGACAGCGTCTGCAGAGGCCGGGTTGCAGCCTGGGTACCCTCGTGATCTGGGCGCTTCTGGGCCTTGCCGTTGCCTCGCTGTTCTGGGAACCACTGAGCAATCGGCTCAACGATAGAATCGAGATCAGCTACAGCGCCTTCCGCGAACACGCAGAGGCCGGCAGGGTCGAGCGCATCACAGTGAGAGGGCAGGAGATTCAGGGCCAGCTTCGGGAGTCGGCGGAGAAGATGACTGAATCGGGGCAGACGGTCGAGTACGAGAGGTTTCTCACGTACCTGCCCTCCTTCGGCGATGACGAACTTCTCTCACTGCTCCGGTCGCAGGGAGTGGAGGTCGAGACGAAGCCGGAGTCGGGCTTTCCCTGGGTGAGCCTGCTGGTGAACTTCCTGCCCCTTCTCCTCCTCGGCGGTTTTGTCTACCTCATCTTCAGCCGGATGCAGGGGCGCGGCCAGGACGCCCTTTCCATCTTCCAGATGAGGGAGAGCCAGGCAACGTTGTACGATCGCCGCAAGGAGCGGACGACGTTCGACGATGTGGCTGGCCTGCAGGGGCCCAAGACGGAGCTCCGGGAGATCATCGCTTTTCTGAAGCAGCCACACCGCTTCCAGCGGCTGGGCGGCGAGATCCCCACCGGTGTTCTGCTCGTGGGTCCTCCGGGCACGGGGAAGACGTTGCTCGCCCGCGCTGTCGCCGGGGAGGCTGACGTGCCCTTCTTCAGCATCACCGGGTCGAATTTCATGGAGATGTTCGTCGGCGTGGGTGCCTCCCGGGTGCGCGATCTCTTTGAGGAGGCGAAGGAGGCGTCACCGAGCATCATCTTCATCGACGAGCTCGATTCGATTGGCCGGCGGCGGGGTGCCGGAGTCGGCGGGGGGCACGATGAGCGGGAGCAGACGCTCAACCAGCTCTTGGCAGAGATGGACGGCTTCGATCCTCACGAGGACGTCATCGTGATGGGCGCCACGAACCGCCCCGATATCTTGGACCGAGCTCTCCTGCGGCCGGGGCGTTTTGACCGCCGCATCACGGTTGATCTGCCGACTCTTCGCGACCGCGAGAAGATCCTGGAGATTCACGCGCGCGACAAGACGCTGGACGACGATGTGGATCTGGAGCAAGTCGCCCGCGGTACGCCCGGGTTCAGCGGCGCGGACTTGGAGAATCTGCTCAACGAGGCGGCTCTGCTTGCGGCTCGAGAGGACAAGGACGCCATCGAACAGGAGGACATTGAGGAGGCACGGGATAAGGTCATGATGGGGCTGGAACGGGAGAGTGTGGCGCTTACCGACGAGGAGTGTCAGCTTCTGGCCTACCACGAGGGCGGACACGCTGTGCTGGCAGCCGTGTTGCCGCATTCAGACCCGATCCACAAAGTGACCATCGTGCCCCGGGGGAGGGCGATGGGAGTCACGCAGCAGCTTCCCGAGCGCGAGCGGTACGTCTATCGACGCGAGTATATGCTCGATCGCCTCGCGGTGATGATGGGGGGCCGCGCCTCGGAAGACCTGGTGCTCGGCACCTTCACTAGCGGCGCCGAGGATGATCTCCAGCAGGCGACCCGATTGGCCCGCAAGATGGTTCTCAGCTGGGGGATGAGCGAGAAGCTCGGTCACATGGCCTTTGGAGATCGGCAGGAGCAGGTCTTCCTCGGAGAGGAGATTGCCCAGCGCCGGGAATACAGCGAGCACACCGCTCGAGAGGTCGACGAGGAAATCAAGGCTATTCTTGACCGGGCCTATGAGCACGCTGTGAATACGTTGAAGGAGCATCGAGACGCCCTTGACCGATTGGCAGAGGCCCTGTTAGAGAAGGAGGAAATCCCGGGCAGGGAAGTGGTGGAGATTGTCGGCGTCGAAAGAAGGCCGCGCAGATCCACGCTGCGAAAGCGCGAGACAGGGGCAGCTCAGGACGGAGGCGGCGACGATGGACGCTGAGTTTCACGGTCGCCCCTAAAAAGACTATCGTGGATGGGAGGTTGTCATGCATCAGAGATTGCTCCCGAGGTCACTCGTCGTTCTCACGGTCATCCTCAGCGCAGCGGCGTGCGCTCCGCCCCCATTGACGTCACCTACGCCCTCCCGCTCGCTGGCCACCACGACACCGACGGCAGCGCCGACTGATGGGCTTCCAGCCGCGTCACCGACACCGCCGCCGGCAACGTCTTTACCCACCCCGACGGCTGGACCACCCCTACACGGCACGATTGCGCTCTTCTCGCTCGGGTCGCTTGACCGGGCTGCTCTCCATGCATTGGCCGGTGATGGCTCCGTGACAGAGTTGAGCCGAGTCGTCTCTTCACCGGTCGCTGTCTCTGACGACGGCCGATGGGTCGGCACGTCGAGCAGCCAGCCGTCCGCCGATGCCGTGGCGGCCTTCAACCTGAAGACTGGGGCAACCTATACGATTCCGGTCGCTTCCGATCTCAGCCCCTACGGCATGGCCTTCGACCCCGGTGCCAATCGCCTCGCCTTTCTGGAGTTGGGACTGCCTGGCGCCAGTGGAACTCCGTGGGCCCTTATCGTGGTCACGATGAGGGACAGCTCGGCAACACGGTTCGAGGCGGTCACGGGGCCCGATGAGAGCCTGCTCCCGGGCTCTCCGATCGGTTGGTCCGGTGACGATCTGCTGCTCAACACGTTCATCCCTTTCAGTGAGGCAGGCTCAGAGGGCCTCTGGGCCGTCACCCTGCCTCCGGATGTCACCAGCGCGCCCATCGACGCGTTGGATCGTCGACGTGTCCTATCCGGCGGCGATTATCTGTTCGAACCTGAGCTTTCGCCAGACGCTGCCCGGCTAACTTACCTGAGTCGCGACCACGACTACACGCCGGATGACTATACCCCTGTCGGGTATGACCTGGCGGTCAATCAGCTGGGGTTCCTGAATTTGGAGAGCGGTTCTTCCAGGCTCTTGGTGGAGGAGACGGAGGGCGGAGCGCTGGCGGGAGACGTGGCCTGGTCGCCCGACGGTGAACTAGGCCTGTTCGCCGAGGGACGCTACTCGGGAACCACCTTTGATTCTCTGATGCTCAAGACCGTCGATGACACGGGAGCGCAAACGGAGATCGCTCCGGTCCCGCTGCCGTCAGAGGGTCAACTGATCACCCTCGATTGGTGTGCCCCGGACACGATCTTGGTCGTCGTCGCAACTGCCGACGGGG
The DNA here is from genome assembly GCA_041687115.1 of Anaerolineae bacterium. GTDB lineage: Bacteria > Chloroflexota > Anaerolineae > B4-G1 > B4-G1 > SKLM01. Next base: position 364 of record JAWLCP010000024.1, on the reverse strand, counting down.
TTCACCAGCTTCATGCCATCGACCTTGTCAGCGGCGAGTCGTCTCTGGTTGCGTCTGAGGACCACGTTGCCGTCCTGGGATGTGTGCGCGGAGGAGACGGGGACGGCGCGAACGCCGATGTGGTGCACGTACGTGCTGTGAGATCGGCAGACGGAACCTGGACGTTCCACGTCACCGTGGCGCATCCGGACACCGGCTGGGAGGACTACGCCGACGGCTGGGACGTCGTCACGCCTGACGGCGAAGTGCTCAAGCCGGATCCGGAGAGCGAGTTCACGCGAACGTTGCTCCATCCCCACGTCGACGAGCAGCCGTTTACGCGTAGCCAGAGCGGGATCGTCATCCCGGAAGGCGTGACCGAAGT
>JAWLCP010000023.1:0-34266 GCA_041687115.1 Anaerolineae bacterium | reverse complement strand
GCGTACCCCGCCAATGACGTTCGCCGCGTGAGCGATGCGTCCCCCGGAGAGATCCTCCATGATATCCAGCACGATCTCTCGATCCCGCCACGAATACATAAAGATGGTGGTATATCCGATGTTCTCGGCCAGCACGCCCAGCCAGAGAAGATGGCTGTGAATCCGCTCCAGCTCGCACATCAGCGTCCGTAGGGCCAGCCCTCTCGGCGGGACCTCCAGCTCCAGGAGTGCCTCCACGCCCTGGCAATAGGTGGTGGTGTGGACGTGCGAGCAGATGCCGCAGACGCGCTCCAGGAGGTGGACGTTCTGCACGTAATTTCGCTCCTGGGTCAGCCGCTCGATGCCGCGGTGCACGTAGCCCAGCCGCATCGTGCCTTCCACGATACGCTCGCCCTCCGCCGTGAGGAAGAAAGAGAGCGGCTCCTTGAGCAAGGGGTGCTGGGGTCCGATGGGGATCGTCACTCGGGTCACGTCTCACTCTCCTCGTCCGACTGCCCCTTGAGCATCGGTGGTCCTTCCTCCCAATCGTCCGGCAGCAAGAGGTGCTCCGGCCCCGGATGCCCCTCGAATCTCACGCCCAGCATCTCTCCGACCTCTCGCTCGTAGAAGTCTGCGCCAGGGATGATGTCGGTCAGCGTGCGGATGCGGGGGTCTTCCCGCGACAGCGCCACCTGCAGCGTGACGCCGTGCCTGTGCCAGAAGTGATACAGTAGCTCCAGCTCCGTCCCCCTGTTCTGGCCCGTGATGGTGGACAGGTGATGGACCGAGAACGTGCCGGTCAGCACGGCGACCACCTCCTCCAGACACGCAGCCGGGATCTCGATGACGGTCTCGTCTACCGGCATCGTGCGCGCTTCGAACGTCTGGTCCGGGCACGCCTCGCCGAATGCATCCAATAGGGTCTTTGCTTGCATACCAGTTCTCCCTCCCTCTCGCGCCTACGGTGAGGTCCCTTTGGGTCTCCCTCCGTCTCAGGTGTCCCGGTTACCCTCAGATCTCGGAGCGCGCATGATCGTCGCCGAAGGCGAAGTCCGCCTCGTCCGTCTCTGCGGGGTCCGTGCCGAGGGTCTCCTGGTCCTTCGTGCCCTCGATCTCCGCCAGCAGCCTGCTCAATCCCTCGATGATCATCTCCGGTCGGGGAGGGCAGCCAGGGATGTAGACGTCTACCGGGACCACCTGATCCACGCCCCCCATCATGTTGTAGCTGCCCTGGAACACCCCTCCCGAGGTGGCGCACGTTCCCACGGCCACCACCCACTTTGGCTCCGGCATCTGCTCGTAGATGCGGCGCAGGCGCGCCCGGGCCTGGCGCGTTACCGGGCCGGTGCAGAGCAGGATGTCCGCGTGACGCGGCGAGGCCTCCTTGAGGATGCCCAGACGTTCCACGTCGTAGCGGGGCGTGAGAAGGTCCAGAATCTCGATGTCGCAGCCGTTGCACCCCCCGCTATTGAAGTGAAGAATCCACGGCGACCGGCGCCGCGCCCATTGCAGCAATCGTTTCACCATCTACACATCTCCCTCTTCTACGAGGACGAGCACACTGATTGCGATCCCGATCAGGTAGACCAGACCCAAGGACTGAAACACGCCCCTGCCCGGCAGCGTCGACACCGTCAGCGTCGCCAGGTGGAGCACGCTGAACATCAACGCCAGCCGGAAGAAAGAGTGGTAGGCCAGCTTGATCGGGGCAGGCCTCAGATCCTCCCCGCAGGCGTACGGCTCTTCCTTTCCTGGATGATCCTCTCCGTGAGCAGCCCAGGCCCGTCCCAGGCGATAAAGCCCGTAACCCACTCCCAGATACACGAGCATGACGACGGGCGGGCTGAGCAGGATGTCCTTCATCCTCTACCTCCCCAGCAGATACGGTCCGACATCCCCCAGCCAGCTCCACCACGGTCCCGGGGAGAGGCCGATGGCGATCACCAGGGCTCCCCCCGCGATGAGAGGTATCGCCATCCAGCGTGAGATCCGAATGCGCTCCGTGGGGCCAGTTGCCGCGGGATCGGACGTCGCGAAAAGCTGAGCGATAAGCGGCAGGTAGTACCCTAGGGCCACTAGACTGTTCAATAGGAAGATCGCCAGGCCGACGTATGCCAGCGGTTCCCCCGGTTCCAGTGCCTGGCCCAGGATGAACCACTTGGAGATAAATCCCGCCAGCGGCGGCACGCCGGCCAGGCCGCCCAGAGCCACGCTGAACGTCACGGCCACCAGAGGCAGTTGCAGCGCCGTTCCTCGGAGCTCGGCGATGGTGGTCGTGTTCAGATGGAAGTGGCAAACTCCCTTGCTCAGAAACGCCAGGGCCTTCATCACCGCGTGAGCGACGAGCAGGAAGAAGCCAGCCTGGACGGCCTCGGGAAGGCCGTAGCGAAGTCCGACCCCGATGCCGAATGCCATGTAGCCTACCTGCGCGATGGTCGAGTAGCCCAGCAGCCGCTTGGTATACGTCTGCGCCAGCGCGATGGTGTTGCCGAGCGTCATGTTCGCCAGGGAAACCGCAATCAACACCCCTCCCAGTGCCGAGGGGGACATCCCAATCCCCAGACAGACTTTGAGCAGTGCGTATAGCGCACTCTGAATGATGATTCCGGAGAGCAGGGCGCTGATGCTGCTCGGCGCCCGTCCGTGGGCGTCCGGAAGCCAGGTGTGCACCGGCACCAGCGCGCTCTTGACCCCCAGCCCGACCAGGAAGAAGGTCAATCCGACCCGGCTCCAGATCCCCAACGGCGCGGCGGGGGCGAGGGTCACGGGAGGGAGCGCGATTGTCCCACGCTCTCGGTAGACCAGCGCCACACCGACCAGAAAGAGCAACGTACCGACGCTCCCCATCACCAGGTATTTGAAGCCTGCCTCAATGGCGGTTCGGGTGTGCCTTCGAAACGCGACCAACACGTACGCTGCGATGCTCATCAACTCGCAGAAGAGATATAGATTGAAGAGGTCCGCGGCCAGCACCGTGCCGCACAGGCCGGTCATCATAAGCAGAAGGAGGGGATAGTAGAGCTTGTGACGCGGATCGCGGGACAGATAGCGACCTGAGTAGATCGACGTGAGGGTTCCCAGTCCCAGCGCCGTCGCCACGATCACCAATGCGCCCGGGTCGGATCGCAGCGTCACACTCCCTGGTCCTGCACGCCCCCAGGTGGGCAGGAGACTGCCGGCCTCTATCGCCTGGCGGGTGGCCAGTGCGAGCGGTACCAGGGTGATCAGCGCCGCCGTGAACATCAGCGTGGTGAAGAGGGCCAACCACTCGTTCCGGTCCGTGATCAGGCGCGCCACCAGGTAGATTATGAACGCCCCCATCCCCAGCCAGAGCAAGGGCAAAACCACCCAGATCTCGCCGTTCACAGACGCCCCCCCAGGATCAGGGGCAGCTCGTGGACCACCCAATCGAACAGCATCGCGGGGAAGATTCCCTCGATCAGCGCCAGGGCGGCCAGCAGCACCGTCGGCGCGACGATGGCCCAGTTAAGCTTCTTCACCGTCAGGCCCTCTGGGAGGGATCCGAAGAAGATGCCGATGATCAGCTGGACTGCGTACACCACCGTCAGCAGCGAGCCGAGCAATGTGACCACCGAGAGGCCGATGTGGGCGGTGTGAAACCCGCCGGAGAAGATCATCCATTCGCTATCGAATATGCAGAACGGGGGCATGCCCGCGATGGCCAGCGCTCCAACCCCCGTGCACACCATCGCCAGCGGCATCTTCTTCGATAGTCCACCCAGTTCCGTGATCAGGCGGCGACCGGTGCTCTTCAGGACCCATCCCGCCCCCATAAACAGAAGCGCCTTCACGATGGCGTGGTAGATGACGTGCAGCGTGGCCCCCGCGATCCCATCGGCGGTCATGGTCCCCAGGCCGAAGAGGATGTAGCCCATCTGACTGACGCTCGAGTAGGCGATGATCCGCTTGACGTCTCGCTCCGCCAGCGCCATCAACGCACCGTACACTTCCGAGAACACTCCGCCTATCATCATCGGCAGTGCGAAGGGCGTCATCTCCAGCCGAGAGAAGATGCTCAACGGGAATCGCAGGATCCCGTAGGTGCCCATGCTCAGCATCGCCGCAGCCAGCATGATCGTCACCGGCATGGGGGCCACAGTGTGGGCGTCGGGCAACCAGAGGTGGACGGGAAAGACGGCCATCTTCACGCAGAACCCCACCAGGAAGAGCCCGATCACCACGTTCGTCAGGCCCGGGGCCAGGGTTACGCCGGCTCGCAGGGCCGTGAACGTGTCGGTGCCGGTCGCGTCGTAGAGCACGATCAGACCCACCAGCACCAGGAGCGAGCCAAAATGGGTGAAGATGAAGTACTTGAGCGCCACGGCGCCCCGCCGTTCCCCCTCTCCCCACGCGAGGATCAGGATCGACGACGCCACCAGCATCAGCTCCCAGAAGACGTAGAAGAGCACCATGTCGTCCGCCAGGGTGGTGCCGGACATCCCCACGCCAAACAGGAGTAACAGCGCGTAGAAAGTCCCTGTGCGCTCGTCGTGCTCGTGGTACCCCCAGCTGTAGATGACGGCGACCAGCGTCACCGCGGCCTCTGTAACCAGGAACGGCAGCGTGAGCCAGTCCACGTGTAGGTCGAATTCGATGCCCACCGCGGGTATCCAGGGCACGGTCAGCGTGGGCACCTCGCCGCGGTAGAGCGCCGGGACCATGGCCAGCGCTGCCCCCAACGAGATGGCGGCGCTGACTCCCGCGATCCAGCCGGCGAAACGAACGCTCCGCCCGCGCAGCAGGAACAGCACCACCGCGGCCGCAACGGGCACGGCCACGATGGTCACGAGTCCTATGGTCTGCGTGTCTGTCGGCATTTTCTCTCTCCCGTAACGCTCGGCGACATCGACTTGGTGACTACCAGCAGGTCACGGCCACCACCAGTGCGAGTATCAGACTCAGGGGAATCCACAGCAAGTTGCGGCGGAGAAGGCCGGTGTGCTGGCGTCTCATGGCTTCGCTCAACCCCACCACGGCCTGCACCACGCGCCGAATAAGGCCCTCCAGCCCCTCCTGTTCCACGAAACGGTAGGTCACGCGGGCTCCGTCCACGACGACGCGCACGCTCAACGCCAAGATCTGTTCCAGAAAGCCCACCTCGACGACGGCGCGTAGCGCCCGGGCAGCCTGCGCCAGTCCCTCCTGCAGATCGTACGTCTCGACCGGCTCTTCCTGTGCCCCTGCCGGGATGTGGACTTCCACGCGGGACCGCCTCTGCATTTGCCACGTCACCAGAACCAGTACCGTCGTCAGCAGCAGCGCCGGGGCGAAGGCCACGTAGCGCAACAGTGTGGTCAGCGCGGGGACGTGCAGGCCTTCGACCCCAGCAGCGTCTGCCAACCTGCGGGTCAGCGGGCCGTATCCCAAGACACCGATCAACACTGCAGCGCCCACCATTCCCATCGCCACCCAGCGCCCCGCGAGGCTACCGACCGCCTCCTCCTCAGCAGGCGGTCGCATTGCCTCGCGCACTGCCCAGACGACCAGCAAGGCCACGGTGGCCTCTGCCACGAATAGAGCGTCCAGGGGCATACCCGCCTGCCGCGCCCACCAGGTGATGAGCAGGCCCACCCCCGCCAGCGCCAGCCCGGCCAGTCCAAACAGGCCCTGGGCTGCTCGTCCCAGTACAGACGAGGTCCCTCTCTCTGGCGCTTCGCCCGCCAGGAAGAGGAGAAGCTGAAGGGGCGTCGTCGCCACCAGGCCTAGCCATACCGCCGTCTTCACGCCGGATGCGGCTGCGAAGACCAGGAGGCCGCCGCGTGCCGCCGCGACGTATATCAGCGCGCTGCGCAGGCTCCGGCGAGTCAGCGCGGTGATAACCGCTACCATCGCCGCGCCGGCGGCCAACCATAGGATCAACGTCCGCACGGCCGCGCTTGGCGCCAGAAGAGGAGTGACCCGGTACAGCAAGTACGCCCCGAGATTGGGCATCACGGTCATGAAGAGCCAGGCGTGCGCGGGCGGGGAGAGCGGGCGCCCCCACCGGCTCCAGAAGTGGAGTGGATAGTTCCCGAGCTTGACCCAGACGGCCAACACCAGGCCAAACACGACCCAGCCCAGCCGGGCCCCGCTCAGCGTCCCAGCTGCCTCCAGCGCCGGGGTGATCTCCAGGGTCCCGCTGGCGTCGAAGAGTATCAGGATCGCGGTGAGGAGTCCCACATCCCCCAGGCGCAGTATCACGTAGACGAGCCAGAACCCCCGACCACCTTCGTCGCCTTTCAGCTCGACGAGCGGGGCCAGGGCGATGGAGAGTGCCACGACCTCCAGGGCCACGTAACGGGCCAGGAAGTGCTCGGTGAGGAAGGCCACGCTGGCCGCCGCCAGCGCCAGCAGCATCATGGCCAGAGCGAGAGGTGGAGTCTCTCTCTCCGCTGATGTGGTTCCCAGAAGGGCTAGGAACGCGGCCCAGGTCGTGACCACCGCGGCATACAAGCTGGTGGTCGCCAGGCCGAAGGCCATAGGTCCGGTCCCGGGCAGCCACTCGATCACCAGGGTCGGGTCATCTCCCGCCAGCGGGAGCAACGCCGTTGCGCACAGCGCCGTCGCACCGCTCGCCACCAGGGCCACCACGCGGGCTGTGCGCGGGGAGCGTCGCAGAAGCAGGGAGATTCCCACGCTGGCCAGGAACGGTAGGCTGAAGAGGGCGATGAGAAGCTCGTTGGTCATACTAGCCACGCAATCTGTCCAGCTCGTCTATGTCTCCTGAGGGATAGTATTCATAGACGTTGATGATCAGCGCCAGCGCCACGGCGATCAGGATGGTCTCCACCACCAGCGCGGAGATGACGATGCTCTGCACGGTGTGGAGATCGCCGCTGACGTGACCCTGATAGACCAAGCCCAGCGTCACGCCCTGGAGCATGATCTTCAGGCCGATCACCTGTTTGATCGCCTCCCGCTGGGTGAGCAGGCATCCCAGCCCCAACAGGAACAGCACCGCGCTTACGGAGAGAAACAGCACGTCCTGCAGCTGCACCGGCCCCCAGTTCATTCCGCCCCCTCGGCCTCTGGGGGCATCAGAGCGGCTATGCCGAGGGCCCCGGCGAAGACAAGCCCTACCTGCACAGCCACGTCGAACTCTCTACTCTGCCACCACCATACGCGGAACGATGTCGGAGGCGGAAGATCCGACGGGCTCCACAGCCATCGGCCCACGAGCAGGCCCACCACCAGCAACCAGGCCAGTATCGGTATCCAGGAGCTGTACCTACGACGCATCGTTCCCCCCCTGCATTGACTCCGTGAGGCTGATGGCCACGATAAACAGTACGCTGATCAAGCCAGCTCCCACACTGAGCTCGAAGGCGCCCGCATACGGCGCTCGCAGGAGGAAGAACAACGCGGCCAGGGCCACGCTGCTAACTCCCAGCGCTACCGCTGCTCGCAGCAGGTTCTTCAACAGCACTGCTGCGACGCCTCCGGCGACAACCGTCATAATCAGGGCAAGAGTGATTGCCAGGTCCATCTCTCGTCCTCCATTTCATCGTCTGAGTCCCGCCGTGATCCGTCCCTCGGTCTACCCCACACTCCCCTCTGCAACTCCCGGCAGGCCTCTCCTTGTGTCAGCGCGCTGATTAGGGAGAGATCTCAAAACCCGTTGGGTTCAGACGGTCGCTGAGGGACGAGGTGCGGCGGAGGTGGCACCAGATTGTTGACAATTCTAGCAGATATCGACGAACAGGCAACCGAATTTCCAGGCCCGGAGCAGTGACTTCCGAATCTTTAAGCTTATCTCGCCGCGGGTCGTCACACCGTCAGCGTCGGGACAATCCGCTTCTTGACCTCATCGGCGACGAAGCCTTTGCTGGAAACCAGCACGATCGTCGCTCCTTCGTTGGGCTCCAGCGCAATGGTGATGTCGAGAATCCCATCTGTTACCAGGTTGACCCGCAGGATATGAACCGAAGTGAGAGGCCAGCCGCAGAAGGGGAGACGCGCTAGGGCACTCAGGAGGTAGTGGTCTGCGCCGATGTTGGTGGAGAGGACCGTCTCCTCAGTCGTCGTCACCCGGCGTCGGATGGCCTCATTGGTCGTCGATGTGGCCTGGTACGCCTTTAGCCTCCCGCACCGCGGACGATGAGGATCGGACAGGGGGTGCGTTCGGCAAGGGCCTGGGGGATGGCGCCGAAAAGGAGATTCCGGACGGTTCCCTCATCGGAGGCCCCGACAACCAGGAGGTCGTATTCCCCCCGGTTTGCCTCCTCGAGGATGGCCTCGACGACGGACGAGTTCGTCGAGATCCGTGCCTGGACCGGGACCTCGCTGCCGGAGACCGTCTCCGCCATCCTCTCCAGATCTCGTTCTCCCTCCTCTACGTCCGCCTCATCAGCCTCGCGCATAACGCGAAACAGGGTCACGTCTCCATCCGCCGCCCGAGCTATCCTCGTTGCGAGATGGAGGCCGAACGACGCGTGGGTCCCACCCCGGGTGGAGACGAGCACGCGTCGTATGCTGCTCCACTCTCCGTGCTGGTTATAGTGCAGAGGGCCCCGGGCTTGATCCGCTGCCCTGGCGAACTCGGCAGCGCCTGCGACGTGCCAGATGATGTAGCTGACGGGGACGGCAACGATGAACAGGATGACGCCAAGGCGCGCCAGCACCGCCCAGATGCCTGAGCGCTCGTAGAGCGCGACGAGTCCCAGGTCAACACCGAGGAGCGACGCCAGGAATCCGAGGAGCAGCCCGCCGAGAAAGACCAAGGCGAGTACTACCCATCTCATTCGTTTCGGCATGCAGCCTCCTTAACATAACATAACAGCGTCCCCTCCGATCCAGCTGGGGAAGGGGAGCGATTGGGAAATCGGTCAGATCAGCGGTCGATGTTAAGCTCTGTGCAGTGAGGATTATATGGCTGCTGGTGAGCGGTGTCAACCGTAGTTGCGGGGAAAAGGCGGGAGGAGGGAGTCAGGAGTAGGGAGTCGGGCGGAGGTGGTGTTACCGACCAGGGGCACTATCGAGCTTCGCCAGAACCGGTACGCTTGAGAGGTGAACTGCGCCGTTAACGGGCGGGCCTGGAACTCAACGGCCCACTGCGGCGTCTAATGAGTAGACCCATTCGATTCGTGCGTTCCAGGCGACGAGGAGGAGAGACATGACAAACACACGTCGACCTATCAGTGCAGCGGCCCGCCGCGCCCTGGTGTTCGCAGCTGCCGCCGCTTCCGTGCTGCTACCGCTTGCCCACCCCGTGCTGGCGGACGGGATCATCATTCCAGAGCCACCGCCAGGGCCCCAACCGCCCGCGCTGCGCGAGACCTGGCTGACCATTCGCTATCACCGCGTCAGCGTCTCCATCGACCACCAGATCGCCGTCACCCGCGTGGAGCAGGAGTTCGTCAACGAGCACGACTGGGAGGCCGAGGGTACGTACGTCTTCCCCCTGCCAGAGGGTGCAGCGGTCTCCGCGTTCACGATGTGGGTGGACGGCGAGCCGGTGGAGGGAAAGATCCTGGACGCCGACGAGGCGCGCCGCATCTACGAGGACGTCGTGCGTCGCCAGCGCGACCCCGCGCTGCTCGAGTATGTGGGCCGCAACGCCGTCAAGGCGCGCATCTTCCCCATCCCGCCCAGGGGGTCCAGGAAGATCGAGCTCGAGTACACCCAGGTGCTGCCCATCGAGGACGGCCTGGTGCGGTACGTCTATCCTCTGGAGACGGAGAAGTTTTCCGCCCGCCCGCTGGAGGAATGCTCCGTCCGCGTGGACATTCGATCCGATGAGGCGATGCACGCCATCTACTCGCCCACCCATCAGGACCGCCTCTTCGTGGAGCGGGACGGGGACTACCGGGCAGCGATCGGCTACGAAGAGACGCACGTGCTGCCGGACCAGGACTTCGAGTTGGTCTACACCGTCAGCCAGGACGAGGTCGGCCTGAATCTGCTGACCTACCCAGAGGCCGAGGATCGGGGATTCTTCCTCCTTCTGGCTGCGCCCACGGTCGAGGTGGGGCAGGAGCGGGTCATCCCCCGCGATATCGTGTTGGTCCTGGACACCTCCGGCTCGATGGAGGGCGAGAAGCTCGTCCAGGCGAAAGGCGCGCTGCGGTTTGTACTCGAGCACCTCAACGAGGAGGACCGCTTCAATGTGATCGCCTTCTCCACCGGGCTGAGCCGCTATGCCAGGGGCCTCCGCGCGGCGTCGGAGGGGGGCCGGGCCATACGCTGGGTCCAGGATCTGGACGCTGTGGGGGGCACGAATATCAACCAGGCGCTGCTGGAGGCCCTTTCCCTGGTCGAGGGAGGGCAGGGCACGTCTGCCCGGCCGGCGGTGCTGATCTTCCTCACGGATGGGCTCCCGACCGAAGGCGTGACGGAGATCGATCGGATCCTCGCCAACGTGGCCGCGGCCGCGCCCGACCACGTCCGTCTGTTCTCCTTCGGGGTGGGGGACGACGTCAACACCGTGCTCTTGGATACGCTGGCTGAGCAGAACCGCGGCACGACCGGCTACGTCCGTCCCGGCGAGCGCATCGATGAGAGGGTCTCGGCGCTGTACGCCAAGATCAAGACGCCGGTGCTGACGGACGTCGAGCTCGACTTCGGCGACGTGATGGCGGACGATGTCTATCCCAGTCCGCTCCCGGATCTATTCGCGGGCTCGCAGTTGATCGTGACCGGCCGCTATCGCCTATTCGATTCGTATAGTAGTGAGAGACAGATTGTCCTTACAGGCCAGGTGGACGGTGAGCGGCGGGAGTTCGTCTATCGGGGCGCATTTGGGGCTGGAGGAGGAGACGACGGGCCGGCAGTCCGTGCGATGGACTTCATCCCCCGCCTGTGGGCCACGCGCAAGATCGGCCACCTCCTGACGCAGATCCGGCTCCACGGTGAGAAGGAGGAGTGGGTGGAGGCGGTGGTTGATCTGAGCGTGGCGCATGGCATCGTCACCCCCTACACGTCGTTCTTGATCGAGGAGGAGGACATCCTGACCGATGCGGGACGCGAGAGGGCCGCGTGGAGGGTCATGATGACGCCCGCCCCCGCGGCGTCCGGCGCGCCCGCGGTGGAGATGGCTGAGGACCAGGCGAAGCTCCGCGCCGCAGAGTCCTCCGCTCCCTCCATGCCCGCCGACGGAGCTGCATCTGGGGAGGGGGCGGCGCGGGCCGTGCGTCACGTCGGCGCCAAGACCTTCGTGCTGGAGGACGGCGTCTGGATGGACACGGCGTTCAACCCGGACACGATGTCCACGGTACCGATCGCCTTCGGTTCAGACGCCTACTTCGACCTGCTGAGGGCACGACCGGCCTGGGGCGAGTACCTGGCGCTGGGCGACCGGGTCATCTTCGTCGTCGATGAGGCCGGGGGGCCGACCGTCTACGAGGTCGTTGAGGAGGGACAGAACGCTCCGCAGACTACCGCGCCCGATACGTCCACCGCCGCTCCGCCCACCAGTGAGACGATCGAGCCGGAGCAGGGGGATGTCGAGCCGTCGCCCACCCCCGCCGAGAGCCCACCTGCGCCGTCGAGCGCCGTCTGCCCCGGGGCGATGGCTCTGTCCGCTGTGGCGTTGGCTGCCGTGATCGTCTGGGAGAGCTGGCCGCGATCCCTCTCCCCTGGGGGGAGAGGCTAGGTGAGGGGGGCTTTTCTTGATCCCCTCCCTTACCCTCGAACCCCACTCGCTCACCAGCAAGACAAAAGCCTGTCCCCACTGGGGACAGGCTCTCGTTCACGAAGCTGTCGCCGCTACCCGCTCAAGCGCCAGCCTCCATCCTCTGCTTCATGTTCTCCAGGCTCTGGCGAACGGCCCGCCGTATCCTCCCGCGCCTCACCAGCGGATCCAGGATCCGTCCCACGAAGCCTCTCGGCTCGTAATCCCACGTAAAGGTCAGGCGCGTGCCGGCCCCCGATCGCCTCACGTCCCACACCTCACTCCCCCCGACGAAGTAGCTGCTGGGCGCGGCGTCGATGACCGTCAGCCTCGAGCGGCTGGGGTATTGATACTCCACGAACTCGCCTTCCCAGCTGAAGACCGGCCCCCCGGTGGCCGGGCGCGCATCTACCCGGATCACGCTGCCCCGACGAACGGGCTTCGGGGTGAGGACGTTCACCCGGGTGACCTGCTCGTCCCACTCTGGGCGCCGGTCCGCGTCGTGACAGAAGCGGAAGACGTCCCTCGGCCGCCCGGCTATGTCGATCTCCGCTGCGATACGAGCCACGGTCCTCTGCCTTCGAAACCTCGACCCGGCCTCTAAGGCTCGTCGTCGCCTGGCTGCCAGCGCAGAATCAGATCCCGCGCGGCCTTCACCTCGTCCAGCCGCCGCGCGGGTGCGTGGAACGGAGCCTCGTGGAGCAGGTCTGGGTCGTCGCGCGCCTCCGCCACGATGTCGAGCATGGCGTCGGCGAATGCGTCGAGAGTCTCCTGGCTCTCGGTCTCCGTCGGCTCGATCATCAGGGCTTCCTCGACGATCAACGGGAAGTAGACCGTGGGCGGGTGGAAACCGTAGTCGATCAGCCGTTTGGCCACATCCATCGTGTGCACGTCGGTGTCCTGCACGTCCTGAGGTGGTCCGGCCAGCACGAACTCGTGCATACAGATGCGGTCATACGGCAGCGGATACGTCTCCTTCAGTCGCTCCTTGAGGTAGTTGGCGTTCAGCACCGCGTGCTCCGCCGTCCGGCGCAGACCCCGCGGACCCAGCATGCGGATGTACGTGTACGCCTTGACGATGACGCCGAAGTGGCCGTAGAAGGCCTTCACGCGGCCGATGGTCTGCGGCGGCATCCACAGGGAGAAGAACGGCAGGTCTTCCTCCGACCGCTCGGGATCGATCTTCACCATCGGTCCAGGCAGGAAGTCGACCAGCGTGGGCGAGGCGCCCACCGGCCCGGAGCCAGGGCCACCGCCCCCATGAGGCGTGCTGAAGGTCTTGTGTAAGTTGAAGTGGAGCACGTCGAACCCCAGATCACCGGGACGGGCGACGCCCAACAGCGCATTCATGTTCGCTCCGTCCCCATACATCAGGCCACCGTGCTCGTGGACGACCGCGCAGATCTCCTCCACCTGCTTTTCGAACAGCCCCAGCGTGTTCGGGTTGGTGAGCATCATCCCCACCAGGCGATCGCTGTGTTCCTCGCAGGCGGCCTTCAGCGCGCCCAGATCCACGTCCCCGCGCTCGTCGGAGGGGATCTCCACCACCTGCATCCCGCTCATCGACGTGCTGGCCGGGTTGGTGCCGTGGGCCGAGTCTGGGATCAGCATCACGTCGCGCGTGCCGTCGCCGCGACTCTCGTGATAGGCCCGCATCATGAGCACGCCGGTCAGCTCGCCGTGCGCGCCTGCCGCCGGCTGCAGGCTCACGCCAGCAAATCCCCCGATCTCCTCGAGGAACTCCTGCAGGCTGTACATGAGGAACAGGGCCCCCTGGATCGTCTCCTCGTCCTGGTAGGGATGGAGACCGGTGAAGCCCGGCAGTCGCGCCATCGCCTCGTTGATCTTGGGGTTGTACTTCATCGTGCACGAGCCCAGGGGGTAGAAGCCCGTGTCGACCCCGTAGTTGATCTGGGACAAGTGCGTGTAGTGACGGATCAGCTCTCCTTCGCTGACCTCCGGAAGTGGAAGCTCTTCACGGACCAGGCCTTCCGGCAGCTCGGCGGCGGGGACGTCGCGCTCGGGCAGGGAGGCCGCGCAGCGGCCCGGGCGTGAGATCTCGAAGATCAGTGGCCTGCTCACGACGTCACCTCCTCCAGCGCCTCCACCAGAAGGTCGATCTCCTGGCGGAGGTTCATCTCCGTCACGCACAACAGCGCGTGGTCCTCCAGGTCAGGGTAGTCCTGCCCCAGGTCGTACCCGCCGATAATGGCCCATCCTCGGAGCAGGTCGTCGTTGATCTCGCTTACCGACCTGGGGCATCGAACGGCGAACTCCTTGAAGAACGGCCGATCGCGCAGGACACTGAAGCCGTCCAAGGCGTCGATCCGGTCGGCGGCGAAATGCGCCTTGTGGTAGCAGAGCTCCGCCACCCGGCGCATTCCGCACTTGCCCAGCGCGGCCATGTACACCGCCGCTGCCAGCGCCATCAGCCCCTGATTTGTGCAGATGTTGGATGTGGCTCGTTCCCGGCGGATGTGTTGTTCGCGGGTGGAGAGGGTCAGCACGAAGCCCCGCTCCCCCTCCGTGTCGACCGTCTGTCCTACCAGACGGCCAGCTACCTTGCGCACGTGCCTCTTCTTGACGGCGAAGAACCCGAGGTAGGGGCCGCCGAAGTTGAGGCCGAGTCCCAGTCCTTGCCCCTCGCCCACGACGATGTCGGCCCCGAACTCGCCGGGCGGCTTCAGGAGACCCAGCGCGATAGGGTCGGCCACGACCACGAACAGGGCGCCCGTCGCTTGCGCCGCCTCGGCAAGCGCGCTCAGATCCTCGAAGCGCCCCAGGAAATCGGGATACTGGACGATGAGACAGGCCGTGTCGTCGTCCAGGAGGTCTTGTACACCTGCCGAACCCTGCGTGTCCTCCACGATGGTCAGGCCCAGCCCCTGCGTGTAGGTTCGAACCACCTCCCGGTATTCGGGATGGACGAATCGGGAGATGACCACTTTCTTCCTTCGCATCCGGTGGACGTTGATCGCCGTGATGACGGCTTCGGCCGTGGCCGTCGCGCCATCGTAGTGGGAGGCGTTCGAGACGTCCATGCCCGTGAGCTCGCAGATCATCGTCTGGTACTCGAAGACGGCCTGGAGCGTCCCCTGGCTCACCTCCGGCTGGTACGGGGTGTACGCGCTGTAGAACTCGCCGCGGCTGATCACCGCATCCACAACGGCGGGCACGAAGTGCCGATACGCGCCGGCCCCCAGGAAGCAGGAGCCTTCGCCGGTGGTGAGGTTTGCGTCCGCGAGGGATTCAAGCTCCCACCTCGCCCCTATCTCCGAGAGCGCCGGCGGGAGTTGCAGGTCTGGAAAGCGTGCCCGTTCAGGTACGTCCTCGAAGAGCTCCTCGAGCGACGGGACGCCGATCCTTTCAAGCATCGCCCTCCGGTCAGCGTCGCTGTGCGGAATGTATGGCATAGATCACCTCTGGTCCGTGAGATGCGGAACGTGGAGCGAGTCCACGCACCACAGGTCACGTCTCGAGGCCTACCCCTCCTCTTCCTCTGCGAACGTTTCGTACTCGTCGGGGCCCATCAGGTCGTCGAGCTCATCGGGGTCGGATGGATCGAGGCGGATCGTCCAGCCTTCCCCATAGGGATCCTGATTGACCAGCTCGGGGGCGCCCTCCAACTCCTCGTTGACCGCGGTGACCTCGCCGCTGACCGGCGCGTAGAGGTCAGACGCTGCCTTCACCGACTCCACGATGCCGTACGGCTCCCCGGCATCGAAGACGTCCCCGACCATGGGGAGCTCCACGTACACGACGTCGGACAGGGTCTCCTGGGCGTGGTCGGTGATGCCGCAGACGACCTCGTCGCCTTCCAGACGCGCCCATTCGTGCGTCTCAGTGTAACGAGCTTCGGGATCGAGTTTCATTGTTACGCTCCTTTTTGTGAGTAATGGTTATGTAGATGGGCCTGACCTCGAAAACAGAATCGAGTGGGCGGTATAGGACTCGAACCTATGACCTCCTCCTTGTAAGGGAGGCGCTCTGACCAGCTGAGCTAACCGCCCCGGACAGCGGGACGCCATCGATTATACTAAGGAACCCAGCCATCGTCAACGCTACAGGCGCGGCAGCACGATCGACTGCTGCCGCTGGTACTTCCCCTTCTTGTCGGCGTACGAGGTCTCGCACTCCTCATCCCCCTCGAAGAAGAGGACCTGCGCGATGCCCTCGTCCGCGTAGATCTTGGCCGGAAGCGGGGTGGTGTTGCTGATCTCCAGCGTGACGTACCCCTCCCACTCGGGCTCGAAAGGCGTCACGTTGACGATGATGCCGCATCGGGCGTACGAGCTCTTCCCCACGCAGATGGTCAGCACGCTCCGGGGGACCCGGAAGTACTCCACGGTCCGCCCCAGCGCGAAGGAGTTGGGGGGGATCACGCACACGTCCCCTTCAAAATCGACGAACGAGTCCGCGTCGAACCGCTTCGGGTCCACGACGATCGACTTGTTCGACTTCAGCTCCGCGAGGGCCCGGGAGGCCGCATTTCGTCTCTGCGTCAGGTAGGGGAGCACCTGGGAGAGGATGCACTGCACGTCGGCGGGTTTCTTGACTGCCAAACCGAATCGGCCATCCTCGCGCGGTTCCATCTCCCCCGTCCCAACGGTGGCTCGCAGTTGCTCGATCAACTGGCGGTCATGCTCCCCGAAACTGAGCGTCAGGCGTGCCCGACCTGTCGCGTCCGAGACCTGATAGCCGATGGCGCCTTCGGCGTCCAGGAAGCCGGCCACGTAGGCGGACTGCACGTCGGAGAGCTTCGCCGCGGTCACCTCCGGCTGGAAGACCTTGAACTCGTCCGCCACGCGGATGTCGTAGCCGTAGGACGAGAGTCCGTAGGAGATGACCCCGTCGCTCACCTGACCGTCGACGAAGGGCTCAATCATTCCCTGCTCCACAGCCATCTTCCGAATCCAATGATCGGGCTTTAGTCCCATGCCGATTCGCTCCTCGTTGTTCCCTTTCGATGTGCCTTCACATCTGTTCCGGTGCCGTGACGCCCAGCAGACCCAGGGCCCGAGCCAGCGTAAGCTGCGCGGCCCGCACCAGCATCAGGCGAGCTCGCGTCTGCTCGGGAGCCTCCTCCGCCACCACCCGACAGTCGCGGTAGAAGGCGTGGAAATCTGAGGCCAGCTCCTGGGCGTAGAACGTCAGGCGATGGGGCGCGCGCTGTTCTGCCGCCTGCACCACCACCTCCGGCAGCTCCAGCATCTTGCGGATCAACGCTTGCTCGCTCTCGTGGATGAGCAGGGAGACGTCCCCCGGCTCGTTCGTGTCCCAACCCTGCTCGGCGGCGTAGCGGAGGATGCTGCAGATACGCGCGTGCGCGTACTGGACGTAGTAGACCGGGTTCTTCTCCGACTGCTCGACGGCCAGGTCGAGGTCGAAGTCGATGGTCGCATCGACGGTCCGCGTCAGCAGGAGGAAGCGGATGGGGTCGGGCCCGACCTCGTCGATCAGCTCCCGCAGGGTCACGAACTCCCCGGCCCGCCTCGACATACGCACGTCCTCAGCCCCGCGCTTCAGGTTCACCATCTGATAGAGGATGATCTCCACCCGGTCAGGATCCAGGCCCAGCGCCTTCGCCGCCGCCTTCACGCGGGGCACGTCCCCGTGGTGGTCGGCTCCCCACACGTAGATGGCCCGGTCGAATCCTCGCTCGACCAGCTTGTTCCAGGCGTAGGCGATGTCGGAGGCCAGGTAGGTGGGGCGCTCCTCCGGGTTCGGGATCACCTCTTCGGAGCGGATCACGACCGCGTCGTCCTCCAGGTCCGGCGACGTGAACCAGACTGCCCCCTCCCGTTCCGTGATGTAGCCGTCGTCCCGCAGCCTCTCGATCATGCCGTCAAACAGGCCGGACTCGTACAGGCTTCCCTCGTGGAACCACGTGTCGAACGTCACCCGAAGCGCGGCCAGGTCCTCCCGTGCCTCGTCCAGCACCCGGTCGATGCCCAGCTCCCCCAGCGTCCGAACCGCCTCCTGGCGAACCGTCTCCAGGTACCGGCGGCCATAGCGCTCGGCGAACTCCGCCGCCATATCCACCACGTAGCCGCCGTGATAGCCGTCCTCGGGGAAAGGCTCGTCCTGGCCCAGCGCCTGCGCGTAGCAAGCGTAGAGGCTCTCGCCGAACTTGCGCACCTGGGAGCCGGCGTCGTTGACGTAGTACTCACGCTCGACGTAGAAACCCGCGGCGTCCAGCACGCTGGCCAGCACGTCGCCGATGACCGCGTTTCGCGCGGAGCCGACGGTGATCGGCCCGGTGGGATTGGCGCTCACGAACTCCACCTGGACCCGCTCCCCTCTGCCCAGATCGGCATTGCCCCACTCGTCGCCCGCGTCTAGGATCGCCCCGGCCTGGTCCGCCAGCCACGAGGGGTCGAGGCGCACGTTGATGTACCCGGGGCCGGCCACCTCCACCTTCGCTACGAAGGGCGTAGGCGGCAGGTGCTCGACAATCCGCGTGGCAATGGCGCGGGGGGCCATCTTCGCGTCCCCCGCCAGCTGCAGGCAGACCGGGGTGGCGTAGTCGCCGTGCTCCGCCTGGCGGGGGCGCTCCACGCTCACCTCCGGCAAGCGGAACGGGGGCAGCGCTCCCTCTCTCTGCGCGATCTGGATGCCCTCCTGGATCAGGGAGGCGACTTGGTCACGGATCAACTTGGTCACTCTGCTCTCCTGTCGATGGTCGGTTCATTGGGGTTCGCCGGTGGTGTCTGTCTCGTCATCCAGCGCCAGTTTCCTGCGAAACCAGACCGCCAAGCGTTCTCGATCGTCCGGGGGTTGGAAGGAGGCCTCCGCCGCGGTCACGATCATGTGCTTGATCTGGTCCAGGGTGATGCTCATCGTCGACACGGCAACCCGGTACTCGTCCGTCAACGTCGTGTCGCTGACGCTGGGATCGTCGGTGTTGACGGAGACCGGGAGATCGAGCGCCACCAGCTCCGGCAAGGGGTGGCGACACAGGTCCCGTACCACCCCGGTCTGCACGTTGCTGGTGGGGCAAACCTCGAGCGTCACGTTCCGCTCTCGAATCAGGCTCACCACATTCGGATCCTCCGCGCACCGTATCCCGTGTCCGATCCGCTCTGCCTCCAGGTCCGCGATCGCCTCCTCGATGTTCCTGGCGGGCCCGGCCTCGCCGGCGTGTACCGTCACGTGCAGCCCGTCGCGCCGCGCTTGCCGAAAGATGTCGATGAACGGAGCAGCCGGGTATCTCCTCTCGTCGCCTGCCAGGTCCAGGCCCACCACGCCTTGATCGGCGTGGGCCAGGGCCACCCGCGCCAGCTCCCTGGCCGTCCTCACTGTCGCGTCCCGCCCGATCTGGATGATCAGGTTCGTTCGCACGTCGTACGCGCGCTCGGCCTCCGCGACGGCCCTGCACACCCAATCGGTGACCCCGTTCAACGGGAAGCCCTGATGGAGCGCCAGAGCAACCGGGTTGAAGCGCAGCTCCAGGTACTTGACGTTGTCGTCCGCTGCGTCGGCGACGGCCTCGTACGCAACTCGTTCCACCGCCTCTTGCGTCGGGTAGAAGCGCCGCAGCAGCTTGAACTTCTCGAGGAAGCGATGAAAGTCCGGCTCTTCGCCGGTCGCCGTCACGAGAGGTCGCAGATCCTCAATGCTGAAGCCCGGGAGATCGATGCCGTGCTGACGGGCGATGTCGGCCAGCGTCCCCAGCCGGAGGGAGCCTTCCAGATGGCGGTGAAGGTCGATCTTTGGCAGGGCGTGCAGCTCCAGCTTCGCGTTGTCAATCGTGGGCCTCGCTGTCTCCTCATGGACCCCGCTCGGCTCTTTCCTCCAGGATCCATCCCCAATAATACCACACCAGCAGCAGGGCGATGGTCGCTCCCAGGGCCAGGGGAACGTGGAACGTGACCAGCGGGAACCACGGTTCCAGCAGCATCGGAGCCGCCTGTTCCGGAGCCAGATTGGCCGCGCTCCGCACCGCCTGGCTGATGGCCGCGACGATGATGAATCCATTCGCTACCGCGAACCAGCGGTGATGTTCTGCTTTCTTGGCCACTGCGTTCAGCCGCTCGCTCAGTATGGAGAAGATGATGCTCAGGTAGACGATCGCTGCTACCCCAAGAGGGCTCAAAGGAGCGCTGACGACGAGCATTACCGCTCTCCCGTCATCAGCCTGGCCAGCCGGCTGCTGAACAGGAACAGCAAGACGCCTCCGCTGAACAACAGGAGGTCGCCAGCAGGATGCCCGACGAAGTCCACGTCGTACTGGACATACAAAGCCGCCCCGCCCAATAGGAGGACGCCCGGAACCAGGACGAACCGGTGGCCGACCCGCTGACCCGAAGCTTTCTCGTAGAAGCCGGCGATGCGCCACAGGAAGAACAGCAGCGCACCGATGAGGATCCACGTGTATACGGCCAGGATCTGTTTCGCCATCTCCACCAGCATGTTCAGCCTCTCTTGACGGGGCTATAGCGCTTGTCGACGCCCGGACAGCCGGACGGGCTCGACGGAAGGGTGAGGCTCAGCGCTGGACAAAGGCCTGCACAAACGAATCCACCATACGCCGGGGGCTTCCGCTCATGATCCCCTCCCTCCCTTCGAAGGGGGTCAGCACCTCAAGGCCGCGAGAGGTGATATCACACTGCCGGATCGCCTTGTCGTGATCGCTGCCCCGCATCTTCAGGACCAGCAGGGCCTTGTGCACGGCGCTGTCGATCTCGACGTAGCGGAGCAGGATGTAGCTGTCCACCATGAAGGCGAACGCGTCATCCGTTCCGTCTGCGTCTCCCAGGAGCGCCATGCTCTCCCGGGTGAGCACGGCCGTCAGCCCTTCCCGTTTCAAGCTGTTGACGAATCCGTATGTCGTGCGGCGCAGCTCGGCCGGCTTCTCCCCCAGGCGCTCGAAGTGGGAGAGGCTGTCGACGAGGATTCGCTGTGCTCCAATCTCGCGCACCAGCTGCTCGATTCTGCCCCCCACCTCCGCCAGACCTGCCTGGCTGACCTCGGGGCTGGTCATCACCACCCGCAGCTTTCCCTCGCGCTCCAGCTGTCGGAAGTCCCAGCCGAAGCTGGAGGCATCTCGGTAGTACTGCTCGGGAAACTCCTCAAACGTGAGGATGAGGCCGGGCTCGTCGTGCGCGACAATGCCGTGATAGATGAACTGCATGCCCAGCGTGGTCTTGCCCGTGCCGGGCGCACCTTCGACCAGGTTGGCCGACTGCGGGAGGAAGCCGCCCATCAGCAGCTCGTCGAGGCCGGGGATGCCTGTCTTCACTCGTTTCATCGAAGCCCTCCGCCCGCGCCTGATCGCGCCTCCCAGGCCCTCATGGCCTGCCCCGGATGATGTGGTAGATCGCCTTCACCCGGAACTGACGATCGTCAGACGCCTCCACGAACTCGTCAAGAAGCTCTCTCACCTCCGGATCTCCAGTCAGGGAATAGACGGTCATGTCACCCAGCTGGTTCGCCTCCAGCACACCGTTGTCGGCCAGCTCGGCCAGGTCTTTGCGAATCGCTTCATCGGTGCGACCGGCATACCGCGCGATGTTCTCGGCTGTGTCGGTCGTGTAGGGGTTGTCGTGAAAGAAACGAATGAGGTCCCACTTGACAAAGGAGTCGATTGTTGTCCGCAGGAACTCGAGCAAGCGGGGATCCATATCGGCCATGAGCCGGCCTGTCAGATCCATTCCCAACTCATCCATATCTCCCTCTCCGTCTTCGTCTGGCGAGGCGCTGCTTCCACGAGCCCAGATCAGGCTCGATCACGGTCGATCACGCTCGATCACGCTAGATCACGCCATCTGAGAGGATCGCGTTGCAGCGGCACGTGCGCGCCTGGCTTGCTCATCCTTTCTCATGTGGCAGTGTTTGTACTTCTTGCCACTTCCGCACCAGCAGGGATCATTGCGCCCCAGCTCGCAGTCTGGGCGTACGTCCTGCGGCTGTCCCGCCTGGCTCTCCGTCGCGGCGGCTGTTCTCCGGGACCCTGTCGCCGCCGCTGCAGCCGGCCTTCTCACCCGCAGGCGGCTGGTCTGCAGAGCTGGTCGCTCCCTCGGCGCGGCCATCCCCCTGGGGAGCAGGTACACCGATCGGGCTACCTGCCGCTCGATGTTCGCCAGCAGGCTCTGGTACATCTCGTGCGCCTCTTTCCGGTACGCTACCAGCGGGTTCTGCTGTCCGTAGGCTCGCAGCCCGATCCCCTCGCGCAGGTCGCTCAAGTCAGTGAGGTGGCGCACCCAGAGGTTGTCGACGGCCTGCAGCACCAACTGGCGGTCGCGGAAGAGGCGGTAGGTATCCACGAACGCCTGCTCGACCAGCGTCTGGAGCTCTTCCGCCAGTTGATAGACCGGCTGAGCGCGCTCTTCCTCGCTCGGCTCCCGCCCCAGAAGCGCCAGCATCCGCCCATAGACGGTGCGCTGAGCTGGGTCGCTGCTCTCCGCCAGGGTGCCCAGCGAGACGTCTTCCCGCACCGCCTGCTTGTAGACCTGGCGCCCGACCGCTCGGTTGACTTCCTCGTATGCCTGCGCGGCCAGGTCACAGAGCTCTTCCTGGATCTCGGAGGATGAGAGTTCCTCCCAGCGCTCCACGTCCACGTCTGGGCGGAGGGGCAGGAACGTGCGCAGCTCCCCCTGGAGCCCCAACATGTCCCACTCCTCTGGATCGGGACCGGGTGTGTGGGCGTCCACCACCCGTTCGATCTCGTCCTCCACCATCCGCAGCACCTGATCCCGGAGATCGTCCGCCTGCAGCACCTGTCGGCGCTGGTCGTAGATGACGGCGCGTTGCTTGTTCACCACGTCGTCGTACTCCAGGACGTGCTTCCGGATGTCGAAGTTGTATCCCTCCACCCGCTGCTGGGCCGACTCGATCGACTTGTCCAGCCAGGCGTGCTCCAGCGGCACGTCCTTCTCCACCCCCAGGCGGTCCATCATCGTCTTCACCCGCTCGCCGCCGAAGCGCTGCATCAGTTCGTCTTCCAGCGAGATGTAGAAGCGAGAGGAGCCGGGATCACCCTGGCGACCGGAACGACCGCGCAGCTGGTTGTCGATGCGACGTGCCTCGTGCCGCTCCGTGCCGAGGATGTGGAGGCCGCCTAGGGCCACCACTCGCTCGCGGTCGGCGGAGCAGTCCCGTACGGCCTCAGCCAGGATCTCCGTCCATCCGTCACCCGAACCCTCCCTGGCGTCCTGGTCAGCGTCCTCGCCCCGGCGCAACTGCTCCAGTGCGGTCTTCCAGGCGCTCTGATCGATCTCCGTCAGGTCGTAGCCTTCCTTGCGGAGGCGCTGGCGGGCCACCCCCTCCGGGTCCCCGCCCAGCTTGATGTCCACGCCGCGACCGGCCATGTTCGTAGCGATGGTCACCCCGCCCGGCTGCCCAGCCTGAGCGATGATCACCGCTTCCTGCTCGTGGTGCTTGGCGTTGAGCACCTGATGGGGAATCCCCCGTCGTTTCAGCATGCGCGACAACCGCTCCGAGGTTTCGATGGCCACCGTCCCCACTAGCACCGGGCGCCCTTCTTCGTGGAGCTGGGCGATTTCGTCGATCACGGCATGGAACTTCGCTGGCTGGTCGGCATAGATCACGTCCTGCAGGTCCAGCCGCTTGAAGAAGCGTCGTCCAGCGGAGTCCAGCGGCTCATACGTTGTCACCCGCGTGTTCTGGCGGCCGTTCAACACACCCGCGAACGTGACCTCGTCCAGCCCGTCGACCCGCCGCTCGTGGGTCTCCAGATCTCCGTAGGTGGCCCGATACTCGACGTTGGTGGGCAGCACCACGACGTCCATGTCGTAGATCTTCTGGAACTCCTCTTCCTCCGTCTTGGCCGTCCCCGTCATGCCGGCCAGCTTCTCGTACATGCGGAAGTAGTTCTGGAATGTGATCGTGGCGTACGTCAGGCTCTCGCGCTGTACCGTCACGCCCTCCTTGGCCTCGATCGCCTGGTGAAGGCCTTCCGAGAACCGCCGACCGTACATCAGCCGCCCGGTGAAATCGTCGACGATGATCACCTCGCCGTTCTGTACGATGTAGTCCTTGTCGCGCTTGAACACCACGTGGGCCCGCAGGGCGTTGTCGAGGTAGGGGAGCATGTGAGCGTGTTCCGGATCGTAGATGCTTTCCCCTTGATCGATCATCGGGACCATCGCTTCGACCTTCTCCACGCCCCGGTCCGTCAGGGTGACCGTCTGTGTCCTCTGGTCCAGCACGTAATCCCCGTCGGGGGCCTCCTCCTCGACGCTCTGGGGGCTGCTGAGCGCCAGCTGGCGCACGACCTGGGCGAAGCTGCGGTAGAGGTGCGATGGCTCCTCGGCTGGCCCCGAGATGATGAGTGGCGTGCGCGCCTCGTCGATGAGGATGTTGTCCACCTCGTCGATGATGGCGAAGTGAAACCCTCGCTGCACGCACTGGCTCAGGTCCCGCACCATGTTGTCGCGGAGGTAGTCGAAGCCGAACTCGTTGTTCGTGCCGTACGTGATGTCCGCCCGGTAAGCCTCGCGGCGGGAGACGGGGCGCAGGTTGAGGAAGCGATCGTCGTCCGAGGGATACCCGGGATCGTAGAGGAACGATCCTTGATCTGGATTGGCCGCGGCGGACTGAATCACGCCCACCGAGAGCCCGAGGGCTTGATAGATGGGCCCCATCCACTGCACGCCGACCTTCGACAGATAGTCGTTGGGCGTGACCAGATGGACACCCTCGCCGCTCAGCGCGTTCAGGTAGAGCGGCGCGGTGGCGGCCAGCGTCTTCCCCTCGCCCGTCTTCATCTCGGCGATCTTGCCTTCGTGTAGCACCATTCCGCCGATGAGTTGGACGTCGTAGTGCCGCAGGCCGACGGCCCGCTTCGCCGCCTCGCGGACGGCCGCGAACGCCTCGGCCACCAGGTCGTCCAGCGTCTCCCCCTGCTCCATCCGCTGTCGGAACTCAGCCGTCTTGGCCCGCAGCTCGGGGTCGCTCAGTGCCTCGAACTCAGGCTCGAGCGCGTTGATCTGCTCGACCTGCTCCTGCAGACGCGCAATCTCTCGCTCGTCGGAGTCGCCGACCAGCTTGCTCAGCAATCCACGTAACATAACAACCGATCTAGTCTCTGTTATCGTCCAAACGCTTGACCAGGGATTATACTCTCAGCCCCCGCAGACGCAAGCCGACCGGCAGCCGGGGCGCCGCGGAGCGGGTTGGCACACCGGCGGAGTCGCAGCCAGGTATCCCCAACCCCGCCGCGCGGGCCGTTGTGCGTGGTCTCTTGACCATGCACTGCCCTCGCTCGCCGCATCCCAGCTAGTTCCCCCTCACCTGCGAGGGTATACTCCATCCACCATGGCGAACGAACCCCGGTCCCCCATTCTCATCGTCTCCCCGCGATGGCAGACCCGCAGCCTCCTGGTCGCGCAGATCGGGGAGTTGTCGGAGCGAGACGTCATCTCCGCCCCAGACGTGGACCAGGCGCTCAGGCTGATCAAGCTGGCCGGCGTCGATCCCGCCGTCGTCCTGGTGGACACCGGTCACCAGGTGAGCCCCCGGGACGTGGGGCGGCTGCTGGAGGCGCGTAGGCGTACCCCTCTGGTGCTGGTCCTCAGCGGCCTGCGCCGCGAGGGGTTCCAGGGCCTCTGCGATCGCGCTGCCGCCACCCTCGTGCGGCCGGTGAGCATCGGCCGGGTCGCTCGCACCGTCATCGAGATCCTCGGGGACGCAGCTAGGTAGAAAAGCAGAAGGTACGGCGCGTCCTCGAACGTTCCTGTGTGGCGGGCCTCCCACCTGGCCCCGGGGTGCCCCGTCCTAGCCTGTCTGCCCCCGCCAGTCGGCCCGGTAGACCACCATCGTTCCCCCACCCGTGATCGTCCTCCGCTCCACCGTCACGGAGTGGACTGGCGTCAACACGTCGTCGCGCGCTGCCAGGTCCGGGAACCAGTCGGGGAAGATGATCACGTAGTCGACCTCGTGCGCTGCCATGTACTCGATCAACCGCCGGGTGGTGTCCGGACCGCGTAGCATCGGCGTGACCTCCGGGGTCACCAGGCCGGCCAGATCGATCACCTCCCGGCGGGAGACGTAGGCGATGGCGCCGATGTCGTTCAGCGCCACGAGCGCGTCGGGCGGCGTGTTCTCCGTCACCCACCGCCCGATGGCCACGTGCATCTCGTTGATGTTCTCCACGTTCCACGCGAACTGGCGCGCCATAGTCGGGAGCCTCCAGGCCGTGCCGCCCACCACCAGAAGCGCGACCAGCGCAGTCAGAAGGCGTTCGGAGCCCGGCCAGCGCCATCCGCGACTGCGTGCCAGCTTGCCGGCCTCCAGCAGGCCGACCAGCCCCGCCGTCGCGTTGCACGGGATCAAGGGGATGAGATACCGCCCGTGCTGGTAGAGGACGGCGTGGAGAAAGGCGTAGGCGAGCGGCAGCCCCACCGTCCACGCGCTCAGCAGGCGTGCACGCCCCAGCAGCACCCCCACGCCCAGGATGAAGAAGGGGAGCAGCAGGGGGTTGTCCAGCATCAGGTAGCGCGAGGCCAGACTCAGAAAGTCGAGGCTGGGTCGGAAGTTGAACGTCGCCTTGGCGCTGAACGTGTTCGGCAGCAGATGGCCGGCGCTGCGGAGGGAGAAGAGTAGGTACGGGAGGACCAGGGCGGCGAAGAGCGCGACGGCGGGCACCAGCCCCGCAGCACGGGACGCAAGTCGTGACGCGGGCGAGGGAGATGCCAGCGCGGCAAGCACCACGTCGACCACGGCCAGGGCGAAGAGCAGGTACCCCTCCGGGCGAAGGAGGGCCGCCAGCCCGAACAGGGCCGCCGTGCGCAGCCGGTGCCGCCCCGCACGGCGATCCGCGATATGACTGCTCAGGGCCACCAGCGTGAGAGCGGTGAAGAGGCACGTCTCCAGCGCGGAGAGTCCGGCCCAGACCATGCGTCCGTTGACGGCGACCACGGCCCCCGCCAACCAGGCCGTCCACCGCCGGTGCGTCAGCTGCTTGGTCAGTCCGTACGTGGCCCCCAGGGCGAACAGGAAGCCGGCGCCGCTCAGAAGCTGGCCCGCCAGCGGGAAGCGGCCGCCCAGCGCGTAGACGCTGCCGAGAAGGAGGGACCACAGGGGCGCGGTGGACCCGGCCGTGGGTTGGCCGGGGTTGAACGCAAACCCGGCGCCGCGGGCCAGGTTGCGGGCGAACTGAAAATGGATCCACGCGTCGTCGAGGGGAACCCCTTTCGACAGGCTCGGCAGACCATCCTCATCATCGACGAGGGATGAGGCGGTGAGCGCGAAGACGCTCAGCGTCAGGCATCCGATCAGCAGGAGGCTCGCCAGCCAGGGCCAGTCACCCCTGTCGAGCGACCGACCGACGGACCTCCAGTGGGACGATCCAGGCCCGGGACGGGAAGCACGGGTTTGGGCGCGGCTCACATCATGCCCCGATACATCCCCCCGTCGACGAGCAAGCTCACCCCGTTGACGAACGACGCTGCCTCCGACACGAGAAAGGCTGCCACCGCGGCGAACTCCTCCGGCGTCCCCATGCGGCCCAGGGGGATCGCGGCCGCGATTGTCTCCGCCTCCTCTTCCACGGTCGTCCCTTCTCGCCGGGCGCGGTCCTCCAACAGCTGCTCCACGCGGGCCGTGCGGGTCCAGCCGGGGCAGATGGCGTTCACCCGCACGCCGGAGGGGGCCAGCTCGTCCGCCAGGGTCTTGATCAGTCCGGTCACCCCCAGCCGGAGACTGTTCGACAGGACGAGGTTGGGAAGCGGCTGCTTCACCGTGATCGACGTCATCGCCAGGATACTCCCGCTGCGTTGTTCCACCATCACCGGCGCGGCGGCGTAGCACAGGCGCACCGCGCTCATGAGCGTCAGCTGCGCGACCTCCTCCCAATCCTCGGGCGTGAAGTCGAGGAACTTCCCCGGGGGTGGCCCCCCGGCGTTCGTCACCAGGATGTCCAGCGCACCGAACGCCTGGACCGTCTCCCCCACGAGCGTCTCGGCAGCCCCCGGCTCGGAGACGTCGGCCGGGATCGCCAGCACCGGCTGCCCCGTCGTGTCCTGAATCTCGTCGGCGGTTTCTGCCAGCTCATCCTCGCCTCTGGCGCAGATGGCCACGTGGGCCCCTTCCTGTGCCAGGCGGAGCGCCACCGCCTTCCCCAGCCCTCGACTGGAGGCGGTCACCAGCGCGATCTTCTCACTCAGTCCCAGGTCCATGGTTCCTCCCCGGCTCTCTGGCGCTCATCCCGTTGTCGTGCCCGGTCTCCCCAGGCCCGCCGCGCGGGCCGCCCTGCCTGGTCTCCTGACCAGGGACCCCCGCCTACCCGACCTCTAGCTTCAGCCTTGTGCGCCCCACTCCGATCACGTCGCCCGCGCTCACCAGCGTCGCCTCCTCCACAACCCTCCCGTTCAGCTGCGTCCCGTTCCGGCTGTTCCGATCCTCCAGCCACCACTGCCCGTCCCGCCACGTCAGCAAAGCGTGTTGAGACGAGGTATATGTGTCGGGGATGACGACCGCGTTGCTCGCCGAGCGGCCGATTGAGGTCACCGGCTGGAGGGCGAAGGCCGTTCCGGACGCCAGTCGGTCGGCCGCCCCTTCCGGCGCCTCCAGGACGACCAGTCGGCTCTCCGGGCGGGTCGCCTGACGCTCGACTGTCGCCTGCCGCAGGTCGCGCCAGAGGATTATGAGGATGGCGCCCAGGAACGCGTACAGGAGGCCGGCCACCAACAGACGCAGGACGAGGAGCACGATGTCCATGGGGCGTGAGGGCTGGTCACCCCTCCTGCCTGGTCTTGGCCAGGGCCGGCGTGTCCTCGTCGGTGGGGAGGTGAATCGGTGTCGGAGGATCCTCGCCGTAGACGACCTCAACACCGGCGAAGGAGATCACGTCGCCCGAGTGGAGCACGCACTCCTCCACCGGGTAATCGTTGATCCGCGTGCCGCCGGAGCTATCGAGGTCGTACAGGACGTAGTGGCCGTACCGGTGTCGCATCTGAGCGTGGTGGCGGGAGACTCGCGGGTCGTCGATGATCACGTCGTTGTCGAGTGCCCGCCCGATGGAGACCACGGGTTCGCTGAGATTGA
Organism: Anaerolineae bacterium; assembly: GCA_041687115.1. Taxonomy (GTDB): domain Bacteria; phylum Chloroflexota; class Anaerolineae; order B4-G1; family B4-G1; genus SKLM01. The sequence goes on along the minus strand of JAWLCP010000023.1, from coordinate 5,672 downwards.
CGTGGCGCCGACCCTCCAGGATGAGGAAAGGCCGCCCTTTCGGCCCCTCTGAGGTGGGCGCCCCGTCCTCCGTCTCCTGGGCGCGCTCCATCTTGCGGGTCCCCTCGCTGGGATCGGCCTCCTCCGGTCCCCAGCGTGCATCGACCCGCACCTCTCGCAGCGAGACCTTCTCGTCCGGGCGAATATGGACGGTCGGGGGACCGTCCAGGGCCAGGTCGGCGTCGGAGACCAGCTCCGAGATCTGACGTGCCAATGCCTCTTCCGCGCTCACCTGCTGTTCGTCCGGCGGATTCGGCTTCAGCGCCTCGTAGTCCCGGGGGTTCAGGTACACCCAGTAGTGGGTTGGGGCCTCGGGTGTTCCTCCGCTCGCGCAGACCTGATGCTCCTCGATGGCCCGCTCGAGATGCGCGGCCACCTTCATCGGCGAGAGGCGGTCGGAGAACAGGCGGGCGAATGTCCCCTCCACGAGCCGTTCGGCCAGATTCTCGAATTGTTCAATGCCATTCATACCGTTCCATTATAATGGCGCTGGGGGAAATGGCAACTGCGGCAGCTGCCTGGACGCTACCAGCGGTCCTCCACCAGGTGGGTATGCCCCCTGTAGTTGAGCAGGCAGAGCACCGGCCGCGGGCGCTCGCCCAACATGCTCTCGGCAGCGTCGAGGTAGCGACCGACCTGGCGGACGTAGTCCTTCTCCACCAGTGCGGTTTGAAGCCCGGCGCGGTCCTGCACCCGGTCCGTCTTGAACTCGACCAGCACCCACCCGTCCCGGGATCGGAAGAGGGCGTCGATGGCGCCGCACTCCAGCCGTCCCCGGTCGTCCAGCCTGGTGTAGGGCACCTCGTGAAGCCGCTGCTCCGCGGTTGCCATCTCCCCGTAGAGAGGCGAACTGCGGAAGCGCGTCAGCACGCGCGCCGCGCGCCGGACGGCGTCGTGGACGACCTTCGGCTCGGTGACCCCGGCGCTGCGTGCCTGCGATCCAGCCCAGGCGTCGAAGTCGACGCCCTCGTCGTCCGGAAACATCCAGTGCGCCAGGGCTAGATGGACCATCTTGCCCACCACCCACGAGGGCGCCCAGGCCCGCTCGGCCTCAGGCACCACGCGCCACACCCGCCGGGGCGGATCCCGGTCCGCGTCGCGCACTGCCTCGTCGACGCGGAGCGTCAGGGGAGCCAGCGGCTCCAGGAGATTCTCGTTCGGTGACGCGCTGGGGGTGATTTCCACCTGCCGGGCGACTGCGGTGGGCACCAGCTGAACCTCCGGTTCGTGGATCTCACAGCGGACGGGCTGGTCGCCCACCTCGAGGGTGAAGCGGTGCACCGCGTCACCGTCGCCGGCGCAGGGCGGGGCGTTGTCGCTCAGTCCCAGGGACTCGTCCAGTCGATCCAGCCAGCCCGAGGTGCTGAGGCCCCCGCTCTTACGCACGCCGACCGTGCCGCTGATCAGCAGCATCTCCCGCGCCCGGGTCGCCGCTACGTAGAGCAGACGGTCCGACTCGGCCGTCTCTTGATCCTGGTCGACCTCCTGGGCCAGGTGGTGGGCGGCGCAGGTCACTTTCTCCGGCTGCCGCAGCCCGTCGGCGCCTGTAACCAGACGCTCTTCGCTGAGGGGGGGAACGACGCCCAGCTGCCGGTCGACGAGCACGCCGCCCGACCGGGGCGTGCTCCTTGCGGCGTCTCCGATCGCGACCACGGGAAACTCGAGCCCCTTCGCCTGGTGGACGGTCATGATCTGCACTGCCCCGGCGCCGATCGCCCGCGCCTCGCCCTCCCGCGGTGCCACGTCGCGCAGCTCGGCCACGTAGGCCACGAAACCGTCCACGCTCACCACGTCGCTGGCGTGAGCGTCGGCCAGCAGTTTGGCCACGTTGTTGGCTGCCCGACTCTCGCCGGCGCGCAGCAGGGCGGCCCGGTAGGCGGTGGCGTCCAGAAGGTCCTTCAGTACGTCGGCCACCGGCACCCGGCCCACGCTGCGGTGCAGACGCCCGATGAGGGCCCGCGCGTCCGCCGCCCGCCCGGCCTCCTCGCCGAGGAACGAGAGGTCCTCCTGCCGGAGGAGGGCCCACAGCGACGCGAGGCCCTGGGACCACTGGACGCGGCGCAGTCGGTAGAGCGCCATGTCCGAGAGCCCGATGGCGGGGGACCGGAGCAGGCCCACCAGGGCCAGATCGTCTGTCGGTTGAGCGAGACCCTGGAGGGCGTTGAGCAGGTCGCGAACCTCCGGGCGGTCGTAGAAGCCCCGCCCGGCGATAGTCAGGAACGGGATCCCCGCCTCCTCCAGCGCGGTTTCGTACGCCGCAAACGCCGTCGAGGCGCGGCACAGGATGGCCACGTCCCCGAAGTCGAGCGGACGCTCCGTGGTGTGGCCGGTATCGGGGTCCGGTCTCTCCAGAAGGACGTCCTCCTCCACCAGCGCGGCGAGACGGGCGGCCAGGGCCTGGGCGGCCCGATCCAGGGCGCCCTGAGACTTGCTGCCGGCGGCCAGGTGGAGCTCGACGTAGGGCGGCGTGAGGCCCGCGGCAGGCTCCTCCCGGTGGTGACGAAGCGGGGCGAAGGGCTCCAGGTAGGGGCGCTCCGGATCCTCCCGGTGTCCCAGGACCGGCCGCAGCAGTCCGTTGAGCGCCTCTACCAGCGCCCGGTGGGCGCGGTACGACGTGGACAGCTCGACCACCGCGCCCCGCGCCTCGACGGCCTGCCGCTCCTCCCGGAACACCGTCACGTCGGCGCCACGGAAGCGGTAGATCGACTGTTTGGCGTCTCCGACGAAGAACAGCTTCCCCTGATCGCCGTTCAGCAGGTCGAGGATGTCCCGCTGTCGGGCGTTCGTGTCCTGGAACTCGTCCACCAGGAGCGCCTGGATCTGATCCTGCCAGTAGGCGCGCACGGCTGGATGCCCCCGGAGCAGCTCCAGCGCCTGTGCCTCCAGATCGTCAAAGTCCAGACCGCGCTCCCGCTCTTTCGCCCGGGCGTAGTGGGCGGTGGCGCGGTCGTGGAGCCGGAGCAGGGCTGGGATGACCTCCTGCGCCAGGCGACGGTCGAGGGCCAGGTCGACGTGCTTCTTGCCGTAGGGTCGCAGGTGCTCGTCGTAGCGGTCCTGGAGGTCGGCGATGATCGCCTTGGGTGCCGCCGGCGCCCAGTTGGCCTTCCGCCCCTTCTGCTTGAGCCGGTCCCGCAGGGGGGCCAGATGGCGCGAGACGGCTACCCAATCCTTGGCCGCGCGGGCCGCTTCGATGACGTCCCAGTGGGCCAGCGCCTCCCGCAGGTCTGGCGCCAGGGCGTCGCGGGCGGCCGCGGCCCGGTCCAGCGTCCCGTCCGCGCGCAGGGCGGCCAGGCGTGCGAAGCCGGACTGGACGTCAGCATCATCTACGAAGGCCTGGATCGGCGCCAGGAGGGCGGGTCGCCAGGCGCGCCATACGTCCGCCGGGAGGTCTGCCCGGGCCTCGCGGACGTCGAGACGCTGCTTGAGGAGCTGGTCCGCCGCGTTCCGCAGAGCGCGCTCGCCGAAATCGGCGAAGAGGCCCACCATCTCGAGGTCGTCGGTGGCCTCGGCCAGCGCCGCGTCCACCGCCCGGGCTTGAAGGAGGGCCATCTGTCCCTCCTCCACCATCTCGAAGCGCGGGTCGATGCCCATCTCGGCGGGATGGTGGCGCAGGATCTCGGCGCACAGGCTGTGGATGGTCCCAATCCGCGCGGCGTCGAGCCGTTCGTAGATCGCCCGCCAGCGTGCCCGTTCCTCCTCCGGCAGGCGCTCCGTCTCGAGCGCATGTCGCACCTCGCGGCGCACGCGATTCCGCATCTCCCGGGCCGCCTTCCGGGTGAAGGTGATCGCCACCACGCCGCGCAGCGGAAGGCCGTCGACGAGGAGCGAGAGGTAGCGCGCCACCAGCGTGCGCGTCTTCCCCGCGCCGGCCCCCGCGGTGACGGCCACGTCGCACCCGCGGGCGATCACTGCGGGCAGCTGCTCCTGGCTGGGGGAGATCTGCTGGATGACGGGGTGGAGATCCGTCATACTGAACCTCCCGGCGGGTGCCGGCGTGCGTCGAGAGAACGTTTCACGGGGTTCATCCCCATCGGCCCGGGTCGTACCGCCAGCAGAACGCGGCGGCCGGGCAGTAGCCGGGGCATCCCCCCTCGGGGGCTTGCGGGACGAAGTAGCCCCGGCGCGCGCCCCGGGCGGCTGCCCAGGCGTGCTCCACCGCCGTGGCCATCGCTGCCCGTGGGCCAGACCTGGCCAGGGTGAAGCTGCTGGGCTGCGCGTGCTGCACGTGCCAGTAGAACCCTTCCACCACCTCGCCCAGGCGGAGCGCGCGCTCTGCCGCCATGGCATAGAGGGGGAGCTGGAGCTTCTTCCCCTCCTCCAGGGCTCTGGCCGTGTAGCCGTACGGCCCGGCGGTCTTGTAGTCGATCACCCGCACCGCTGCCCGGTCCCCGCCGTCGGCGCGGTCGACCCTGTCGATGTACCCGTGGAGGCGGAGCTGGTCGCCCGTCGCTGCGTCCTCGATCACCAGCGGGGGGCCCGGCTGACCGGCGATGCCGAACGTCTGCTCGGCCCGGTAGAAGCCGAAGCGGTCGTCGAGGCTCTCCAGGGCCTCGATGGAGCGGGTGACCTTCTCCACAATCTCCTGGCGCGTCTGCCGCCACCACGCTGTGACTCGAAATCCCTCCCGGCGGGGGGCTTCGTCCAGGACGTTCTCTGCGACGGCTGGGAGGGCTTCCTGGAGGGAGGCCAGATCGGCGTCGGCCCCCAGGCTGCGGTACAGGTCCTCGAGGATGTGGTGGTAGATGTTGCCCAGTTGGCGCGCGTCGATCCCTTCTCTCGGCGGCTCGCGGCGCTCCAGGTCCAGCACCCGGCCGATGAAGAAGAAGAACGGGCACGCGCGGTACGTCTCCAGCCGGCTGGCGCTCCACACGTGGTCGGGACCGAACAGCTGGGAGAACGCGTCCCGGGAACGGCCCAGCCCGCCGTCGTGGGGCCCGGCGTCCTGAGGGTCGGGCTGGATCCGCTGCGTGATGATCGCCCGGGCATGCTCGATGGTGGCGCACTGGGCGGGACGTCGCTCGGAGGCCCAGGCCCACGCACCGGTGGCCTCCGGGCTTGCCGCCAGGGTTTCCATCAGCTCCGGCCACGAGGCGGCCTCGTCGGGCGCGGGCCGGCTCCCGCTGGTGAGCCGCTGCGCCGTGGCGTTGAGGAGCCGTCGTACTTCCTCCCAGTAGGGGGACGCCTCCCACGGGGCGCCGTTATCGGCGATGCGCGGTCGGGTGAGCAGCAGTCCCTCTCGAGGCCGGGTCACCGTCTCGTAGAAATACTCCGTCTCGGCGCTGTCGGTCGATAGATCGATGGCCAGGCCAAACTCGTCCCGCAGACGGGCCCGGTCCCCGTCCCGCAGGAACGGATCCTCGGCCAATGTCTGGGGGAACTCGCCCTCCGCCAGGCCGAGGACCGCCACCGCCCGGAGGGGCAGGCCGCGGGCCTGCGTGACGTCGGCCACCAGCACCCCCTCCCGGTCCGGCGGCAGAGGGAGCCGGTACGACGCGGCGTCGACGGCCCCGCTCAGGTCGTCCAGGAACGCGCCAAACGTCAGAGGCGGGCACCCCACGGCCGCCTCCGCCCAGACCAGCCCGCGGAGGACGTCCTTGAGCCCGTTGAGCGCGGCCAGATCGCGCTCGACCAGG
>JAWLCP010000022.1:0-35074 GCA_041687115.1 Anaerolineae bacterium | reverse complement strand
TGGGAGATAGCCGGTGGAGTCGGCGAAAGCGAAGTTAGTGAGGACCTGTGTCGAGTCGATGCTGACGTCTACGGCCGTGCCTGGATCCGGTGCGAAGGGGGCCAGATGGGCCAGCTGGAGGGAGGCGGCCAGATCCAAGAAGAATCCCTCCTCGTCGCTGGGCAGCACGAAGACGCCCAGGGGTTGATTGTCGCCGTCTCCGACGGCGAAGACGGAGAGGATGTCGCCCTCGTCGAAGGTGGCCGGCATGGGATCGATGAGCGTGGGACTGCCGCCGGGCGCGGTGATCTTCAGGTCGTATTCCCCCGCATCCAGTGGGGTGTAGGAGTCTGTGTAGGTGCCATAGCCGACACTCATGGGAAGCACAGGGGTACCATCCTGGAGACGGACGTCGGCCAGGGTGCCGGCCTCCGTGTCGGCGAAGGGGGCCAGATGGCCGATGCGTGCCTTGAGCTTCCCCCCCGGGGGCGCGGTATTGTCGTCCTCAAGGAGGAGCAGGTCCAGGTCCCACTCATTGGCCCCGCCGACGGCGATGGCGGTGTAGTGCAGGAGGTGGGTCAGGTTGGCGGTGGTAGAGTAGACGACAGGCCCGCCGCCCGCCGGGGCGATCTCGATCAAGTGATCGACGCCGGCCTGGAGTGGGAGATAGCCGGTGGAGTCGGCGAAAGCGAAGCTAGTGAGGACCTGTGTCGAGTCGATGCTGACGTCTACGGCCGTGCCTGGATCCGGTGCGAAGGGGGCCAGATGAGCCAGCTGGAGGGAGGCGGCCAGATCGAGGAAGAATCCCTCCTCGTCGCTGGGCAGCACGAAGACGCCCAGGGGTTGATTGTCGCCGTCTCCGACGGCGAAGACGGAGAGGATGTCGCCCTCGTCGAAGGTGGCCGGCATGGGATCGATGAGCGTGGGACTGCCGCCGGGCGCGGTGATCTTCAGGTCGTATTCCCCCGCATCCAGTGGGGTGTAGGAGTCTGTGTAGGTGCCATAGCCGACACTCATGGGAAGCACAGGGGTACCATCCTGGAGACGGACGTCGGCCAGGGTGCCGGCCTCCGTGTCGGCGAAGGGGGCCAGATGGCCGATGCGTGCCTTGAGCTTCCCCCCCGGGGGCGCGGTATTGTCGTCCTCAAGGAGGAGCAGGTCCAGGTCCCACTCATTGGCCCCGCCGACGGCGATGGCGGTGTAGTCGCGGGCCTCAAGATCGACCGTCCTGGTCAGCACCGGGTCCGTGCCGCCAGCGGGAAAGATCTCTATGAGGTGCGTCCCGCTGACTAGGAAAGGGGGAGATACGTATGGGGTAGAGTCCCCAAATTCGAAATCGCTGAGGACGGGGAATCCGTCTACCTTGACGTCTACGGCGGTCGTGGTGCTGAAGGGGGCGAGGTGGGCGACAGCCACTCGGGCGAGTGGAATCGCCGTTTCTGCAGGAGCTGTCCCGTCGTTGGAGCGGCTCTCCATGGCCAGGGCGGTGACTGCCACGGCACCGAGAGCTAGTAGCGCAGACAGACAGATTAGCAGCGTACGTTTCATCACGATCCTCCTTGATACTACTCCTTGGCGACGCAGAAGAGGTGGGGTCAGCCAATTGCCGCCACATCTTCGCTACGTGACCGGTGATCAAGAGACTGGGTAAGAGATGTCGGTCCTGTTCTAACCCTCCTTTCGCAATCGCGTAGGGTCCGCGAGCGCGGGCGCGGGGTAGGTCCCCGACCTAGGGGTGGTCGACTGTCGGCTGGATCCGTGTTTGAGACTTCCTCTGCCCCGCCCGGGGCGCAGATCGCGTGCGAGCTCGATGTGGATGGGCTGAACGTGGTCGGGCCTACGTGATGGGCTACCTGCCCTCTCTGTTACTAGTATACAATCCAATTTGCGGCTTGTCAAGGACCTTGTGCCGGTTTTCAGTCAAATGAAGGGGACGGGCAGCCAGATAACAGGCGAAGCGGAGGTCATGCTGTTCGCGGTTGGGAGGAGGTGCCCGCGACCGACGCAGGCTTCGTGTAGCACCGCAATTGGCGAGGTTCGTGCGTGGCTGTTGGTGGGGCTACGACTTGACGCGACGGCGGGCGAAGATCTTGAGGACCTGGGCCGCGGCGCCACTGGCGTGGGCCACGGTCTCGGGGATGTCCATGGGGCCGGTGGCGGCGCCGGTGACGAAGATGCCCGAGCGAAGCGTCTCCACGGGGTGTACGTTCGCCTCCAGGGGGAGAAGCCAGCCGTGCGGGTCGGTGGGGAGGTTCAGCATCCGCGCCAGGCGGGCGGTGTCCGGGTGGGGGAGGAGGGCCGGAGCCACGACGACGAGATCGGCGGAGATCTGTATCTGACGGTTACTGAGGGTGTCGGCGCCCCAGACGACCACCTGGTCGCCCCGGCGGAAGATGCGGGAGACCTTTCCGCGCAGGTAGAGCACGTCGTCGTCCTCCATGGCGCGCTGGGTGAACTCGTCGTATCCCTTTCCGGAGGCGCGGATGTCGATATAGAAGATATAGGCCTGTCCATCGTGCACGCGGTGGGAGTAGAGGATGGCCTGTTTGGCGGTGTACATACAGCAGACCTTGGAGCAGTAGGATAGGTGCTTCTCTGGGTCTCGGGACCCGGCGCACTGGATGAAGACCACCTCGCGGGGCACCCGGCCATCGGATGGGCGTAGAATGTCGCCGGCGGTAGGGCCGGAGGAGGAGAGGAGACGCTCGAAGGCGAGGGAATCGATGACGTCGGGCACCTTCCCCCCGCCGTACTCGGGCATGTTCTCGAGCCCGTACAGGTCGTACCCAGGCGCCAGGATGATCGCGTCGCAGCGCTCCTCGAGGACGGTATCCTGTTGCTCGAAATCAACGGCGCCTACGGGACAGAGCTTCGCACACGCCCCGCAGCGCTCCCTCAGGAAGTAGATGCAGTGATCGGGATCGATGACGGGTTTGTTCGGCACCGCCTGGGGAGAGAGGGTGTAGATGGCCTTACGGTCTCCTATGGCTCGCTCAAACTCGGAGGGGGCGCTGGCGGGGCACTTCTCCTGGCAGAGGCCACAGCCGGTGCACACGTCCCAGTCGACGTAGGCTGCGTGGCGCCGGATGCGCACGCGGAAGTCGCCCAGCTCGCCCTCCACCGCCTCTACGTCCGAGTAGGTGAGCAGCTGGATGCGCTCGTGGTGGCCCACCTCGACGGTGCGGGGGGTGAGGATGCACTGGGCGCAGTCGAGGGTGGGGAAAGTCTCCGACAGCTGGGCCATGCGCCCCCCGATGGAGGGCAGCCGGTCGACCAGCAAGACGTCGTAGCCGGCGTCCGCAACGTCCAGCGCGGCCTGCATGCCGGCGATGCCGGCGCCGATGATCAGAACACGTGGGGCGGATGCGGTGTTGTTTACCTGATTGGGACTTGTCATGTTCTTGGTCGTATTCAATGAACGGGTAGTGCGTCGTGCGGTATGCTCATGGCTGACTCAGGGGCGACCCAACGTCGGAGGCCTGCCGGCGGGCGGTGAGGGCGGGCGATGTGAGAGCTCACCGCACGCTGAGGGCAGCATCCGCCATGGCCAGAACCTGCTGCGGGGTCCAGTTGTAGATGCGGCTGGCCTTGTTCGGGCAAGCCACCACGCAGGCGCCGCAGTTCTGACAGAGGGCGGGGTTGACTGTGGCGATGGCGCGTACGGGGTGAAGCTCACGGGCCTGATAGGGACAGATCTCCACGCATGCACCACACCCGGAACAGAGATCCTCGACCACGTAGGCGACGGTGGGCTCCTGCGTCATCTCGTCCTGGCAGAAGAGGCGGAGCACCTTGGCGGCGGTGGCTGAGGCCTGGGCTACCGTCTCCGGGATGTCCTTGGGGAACTGGCACGCGCCAGCGAGGAAGATGCCGTTGGTGAGGCTCTCCACGGGGTGCAGCTTGGGATGTGCCTCGGAGAGGAATCCGCTCTCGTCCGTGGTCACCCGCAGCAGGCGCGCCAGCTCATCGCTCCCCTCGCTGGGTACCGACGCCATCATCAGGACCACGAGATCGGCCCCGACGCGCATCGAGCGCCCGGTGAGGGTGTCGGCGCCCCAGACCTCCAGCTTGCCGTTCCGCTGAGCGATCTTGGAGGCCTTGCCGCGCAGGTAGACCACGTCGAACTCCTCCATGGCCCGCTGGACGAACTCATCGTAGCCCCGGCCCTGGGAGCGGATGTCGATGTAGAAGGCGTAGGCCTGACCCTGGGGCACAGCCTGCCGGTAGGCGATGGTCTGTTTGGCGACGGCCATGCAGCAGATCTTGGAGCAGTAGGCGCAGTGGTGCTCGGGGGACCGGGAGCCGGCGCACTGGACCCAGACGACCTCCTGGGGCACGCGGCCATCGGAGGGCCGGCGGATCTCCCCCGATTTCAGCATGTGCTCGAAGGTCAGGCTGTCGACAACGTCGGGAAGGCGTTCGGCACTGTACTCGGGGATGCGTCCCTTCGGGTAGAGGTCGAATCCGGTGGCCAGCACGACGGCGCCGACCTCGTGGGTGGTAGATTGGTCAGCCGACGTGCCGATCTCCACGGAGAAGTTGCCCACGTAGCCCTCGAAGCCGGTTACCTCTGCGTTGGTGTGCACCTCGATGAGCGGGTGGCGGGTGACGGCCTCCACGCGTTCGTCCAGCAGACGGTCGCCGTCGTCGAAGTTGAGGTAGAGGGGAGCGAGCTCGGCCACCTTGCCGCCCAGGCGGTCCTCGCGCTCGACGAGCAGGACGGGATATCCAGCCTCGGCGATGTCCAGGGCGGCGGTGAGGCCGGCAATGCCGCCACCCACGACCAGGGCACGCTTGGTGATGGAGAGGGTCAGGGGCACCAGGGATTGGTCGCGGCCCGCCTTCTCCACCAGCGTGCGCACGGTCTCGATGGCCTTGCGCGTCGCTTCCTCGGGGGCACGCTGATGGGGCCAGGCGACCTGCTCCCGGATATTGGCGATCTCCAGCCGGTAGGGATTCAATCCCGCGGTTTCAGCCGCGCGGCGAAAGGTGGCCTCGTGCATGGTTGGCGAGCAGGCAGCGACGACCACACCGTCCAACTGGTGCTCGCGGATGGCGTCCTGGACGAGGGCCTGGCCCGGGTCCGAGCACATGTACTTGTAGTCGGTGGCAAAGGCGACGCCGGGGTAGTCGCGCAGGGCCTCGACGACGCGCTCGACGTCAACGGTGCTGGCGATGTTGAGTCCACAGTGACAGACAAAGACACCGATGTGGGCCATGGTTCAGGCCTTCTCTCCCCGGTCGCTCTCGATGATGTACCCGATCACGTCCTTCACGCGCGGAGCGACAGACTAGCGACCTGGCGCATGATACCACACCTGGGGCAATCGTTCAAGAACAGACCGCTTCGACGGCGTCCCGCAGCAGCGCCACCAGCTCGTCCAGCTGCGCCTCGGTGATGACGAAGGGCGGGCCGAGCGTCACGTGGTCGCCGGCCGTGCCGTCGACGCAGCCGCTGCCGGGATAGACGATCAGGCCGCGCTCGAAGGCGGCGTCGGCCACCCGCCGGGCGAGGTGTCTCTGAGGGGGAAAGGGGGCCCTGGTCTCACGGTCGGCAACGAACTCGACGCCCCACATCAGGCCGATACCCCGGATGTCGCCGACGGACGTCAGGTCCCCAAGCGCGGCGTGCAGCTTGCGGCCGAGCAGCTCCCCCTTCTCCCTGGCGGCCGTGACCAGGTCGTGGGCCTGGATGTAGCGCAGGGTGGCCAATCCTGCCGCGGCGCCCACGGCGTGGTGGGAGAAGGTCCCCCCATGGACGAAGCTCCCGCTTCCGTTGAGGATGGCATCGACCCATTTGCCCTGCACGGCTGTGACAGAGAGGGGGAAGTAGCCGCTGGTGGTGCCCTTGCCCATCGTGACGACGTCGGGGACGACGTCCCAATGCTGGAAACCGAACCAGCGCCCGGTGCGGCCGAAACCGGCCATCACCTCATCGACGATCAAGATCACGCCGTGCCGGTCACAGATCTGGCGGATGCGCGGCCAGTACTCGGGTGGCGGGACGACGGCGCCGAGGGTAGCCCCGCTGACGGACTCGGCGATGAAGGCCGCCACGTTCGCCTCCCCGATCCGCTCGATCTCCTCGGCCAGCGCGTCGGCGCAGCGGACGTTGCAGCCGGGGTAGGTGAGGGCGTAGGGACAACGGTAGCAGTAGGGTGGGGGAATGTGGGGGGTCTGGGGCAGCATGGGCTGGAAGGGCCGGCGCATCTTGGGTTTCCCGGCCACCGCCAGCGCGCCGAGGGTGGTGCCGTGATACGACTGCCAGCGGGAGATGGTGACGTAGCGGCTGGCCTGCCCCCGTTCCAGCTGGGCCTGCCGGGCGAGCTTGATGGCGGTCTCGACGGCCTCGGAGCCGCTGCACAGGGGGAAGAACCGGACATCCGGCAGGGGGGTCACCCGGGCCAGGGCCTCCGCGTACGCCTCCATGGGGCGGCTGGTGAACATGGTGGGGTGCGCGTAGGCTATCTGAGCGGCCTGCCGCTCGATCGCCTCCACGAGCTCGGGCACGCCGTGGCCGAGGTTGACGACGATAGCGCCCCCTGACCCGTCCAGGTAACGACGCCCGTCGGTGTCGTAGAGGCAGACGCCCTCGCCCCGCTCGACGACCGGGTGCGGGTGCCCGGCGCGCCGGTAGAGGACGTGGGGTGAGGGCGGGTTGGGCCGGGCCTCGGCGGCTACCATCGTCTCACCAGGAGCGACATCCCCAGCCCCCCGCTGACGCACAGGGTGGCCAGGCCGAGCTCGACGTCGCGCTGCCGCATGGCGTACAGCAGGGTGACGACGATGCGCGTGCCGGTGCAGCCGGTGGGATGGCCCAAGGCGACGGCCCCGCCGTGAACGTTGCGGCGATCGACGTCCCAGTCCAGCTCGTGTTCCACGGCGAGCACCTGACCGGCGAAGGCCTCGTTGAGCTCGATCAAACCCACGTCGTCCAGAGAGATCCCGGTCCGGGCGATGAGCTTTTGTGTAGCAGGGACGGGCCCCATGCCCATGCGGCGGGGATCGACCCCGGCGCTGGCGAAGGCCTCGATGCGAGCCAGGGGCTCAATGCCCAGGGCGCTGGCACGGTCGGCGCGCATGAGGACGACAGCTGCCGCTCCGTCGGTGATGCCGCTGGCGTTGCCCGCCGTGACGGTGCCGCCCTCCTTGAACACGGGGGAGAGCCGTGCCAGTTTCTCCATGCTGGTCTCGGGACGCGGGCGCTCATCGCGCTCGACCCGAATCGTGGCGCCCCTGCGGGCCGGGGCGTCAACGGGCACGATCTCGGCGTCAAACCAGCCGTTCTCCCAAGCCTGGACCGCCTTGCGGTGGCTGTCGAGGGCGAAGCGGTCCTGCTCCTCGCGGCTGATACCGTACTCCTCCACCAGGATCTCGGCCGTGCGGCCCATCATCATGTCCGCCAGAGGGCAGTAGTAGCCGTCCCGGTGCATCGCGTCGACCAGCTCGTCTCCGCCCAGCCGATACCCCCAGCGGGCCTTGGTGAGGAGATACGGGATCTGCGACATCTGCTCCACCCCGGCAGCCAGCACGACGTCGTTCTCCCCGCTGGCGATAGACTGAGCGGCGAGGGTGATGGCCTTCAGACCGCTGGCGCAGGCCTTGTTGACGGTGAAGGAGGGGCGGTCGACGGGGACGCCGGTGTGGACGGCGATCTGCCGGGCCAGGTTAGGGCCGTTGCCTGCCTGTCGGGCGTGGCCGACGATGATCTCGTCCACATTCACCGGGGTCAGTCCTGCGCGCTTCAGCGATTCATCGGCTACGATGCGGCCGAGCTCCACGGCCGGTACGTCGTTGAGGGCGTCGCCAAACTTGCCGATCGGGGTACGAACTGCGGAGGCGATCACTATGTCAGTCATGTGTCTTCAGTCCTACTCCTTCCTGCTGCCTCGTTCCTCTGGTGTCGGTCGAGGACTCCCGGTTTCAGAGCGGTATGTTGCGATAAGGTCGTCCTTCAGTCATCTCTCCGTTCCTCTAACGGTACAGCCCCTGCGGATCCAACTCCTCCCGCAGCAGGACCAACTCCTTGTCTGTCGGACCCGCGGTCTCGCGCACCTCGGAGGCCGTCTTCAAGTCCCACTCCACTTCCTCCTGGACCTCGGCCAACTCGACCCCCGGATAGAGGCTGTGTAACGTCATCTCCCTCGTCGTGGGGTCGAAGTCGAATATGCACTTGTCGGTGACGACGAGCTGGGGGCCACGGCCCGGGAAGCGCAGTGCAGTGCGTTCGTCTCCTCCCCCCAGGTGCCCCGGACTGGTAAGAAAATGGAGCTGCTCGACGAAGGCGCGTCGCTTGAGCCGCATGATGACGAAGGTCTGCCGGGCGTTGATGGCGATCTCGCACGCGCCGCCGCTGCCGGGCAGGCGGACCTTCGGGCGGTCCCAGTCTCCAATGACCGTGGTGTTCAGGTTCCCGAAGCGGTCAATCTGCGCGCCGCCGAGGAAGGCGACCTCCACGCGACCGCCCTGAAGGTAGAGCCCAAACAGATCGGCCATCGAGCAGACGGACGTAGCGCCGCTGATGAGGGTGGGGTCGCCTATGGAGAGCGGCAGGCGGGCGGGCCGGGCGCCGAAGACGCCGCTCTCGTAGATCAGCTCCAGATGCGGGGCCACAGTGCGCCGGGCCAGGTTGCAGGCGCTGTTGGGCAGCCCCACGCCGACGAAGACGGTGCGAACGCCAGCCAACGCCCGCGCTGCTGCCACGATCATCATTTCCGAGGGGGTACAGGTGGCGGTCATCGGTCTCCTTGTATGCGGTCAGTCACACTGACCGGTCAGTTGTACTGACCGTAGTTCACGGGCTGTGCCATGGCGGTGCCGGGCTCCAGCCGTTCCCACGTCTCCGGACCGAGCTTCTCCACGTACTCCGCCCGATCCTGCACGCCGTAGACCCATTCCTCAAGCCATCTCTGAGTTGCCTCCTCATCGCGGCTGATCCCGTCCCAGCCCAGGTAGAAGGTGTTGTCGCGGTCGTAGTATCCCTGCACGTAGGACGGATGGGTGCCGTACGGTTCGTGGACGACCGCGTCCACCAGCAAGCTGGGGATGACCGTGCGGTTGGGGTCCGATCGGATGACGTCGGTTTCCACAATCTCCTCGACGACGATGACGACGTGACGAGATGCGAAGGCAACCTCCTTCTGCACCCCCAGCAGGCCCCACAGCTGCGTGTTGCCGTCGGAATCGGCGCGCTGGGCGTGGACGATGGCGACGTCGGGATGGAGAGGCGGGACGACGGCCACGGAGTCGTCGTCGTAGGGGCTATCAACCGAGCGGATGCGCGGATTGACGGTTGGAAGATCGCTCCCTCGATAGGAGCGCAAGGGGAAGAACGGCAAGCGATAGGCGCCGGCCAGGTACCGCCCCACCATGCCGAAGTGCGAGTATTCCTCCAGCTCGATGGGGCGGGGAATCCCCTTCTCCACGGCCCGGCGCACGCAGTGCAGAGAACCGACGCCAGGATTGCCCAGGTAGGAGAACACCAGCTTCCGCGCGCAGCCTGCCGCGATCATCTGGTCGTAGACCAGGTCGGGCGTCATGCGGCACAGAACCAGATCGCGACGGTGCTGGCGGATGATCTCATGGGCGGCGGCGAAGCAGATACAGGCTGTGAACCCCTCGATGGCCACGCTGTCACCGTCGTGGACGTAGGTGGCGATGGCGTCGTGCATGCTCATCCGCTTATCCGGCATATGTTGCCTCGCCAATTGCCTCTTCCAAGATCTCCAGCGCCGTATCGACCTCCTCGCGCTCGACCACCAGCGGGGGAGATAGGCGGACGGACTTGTCCCCGCAGCCGAGGAGGAGCAAGCCCTTCTGGAAGGCAGCCTTCACAATCGCCTGGGCCTGCTCGGCGGTCTCGAACTCCAGGCCGATCATCAACCCCAGACCGCGCACGTCGACCAGGGCCGGGTGCTCGCTCTGGAGGGGCTCCAGCCGCTCGAGCAGGTAGGCGCCCAGCTCGGCGGCGTTGTCGATCAACTCCTCCTCGAGCAACGCGATGGTCTCGAGGGCTGCTGCACAGGCGACCGGGTTGCCGCCGAAGGTGGTCCCGTGGGCGCCCTTGTGCCAGTTCATCAGATCTGCTTTGGCGATAAAGGCCCCCAAGGGCATTCCCGAGGCAATGCCTTTGGCCACGGTAATGATGTCGGGCACCATGTCAAAATGGTCCACGGCAAACATCTTCCCGGTGCGCCCCATCCCGCTCTGTATCTCGTCGGCGATGAGGAGGATGCCGTGCTGATCGCAGAGCGCGCGCAGTCGGGGCAGCCAGTCGGGCGGCGGGACCACGTATCCCCCCTCGCCCTGAACCGGCTCGACGATGATGGCGGCCACGTCCTCCGGGGGCGCAATGCGCTGGAAGATCTCGCGCTCGATGTAGTCGATGCAGGCCAGATCGCAGTCGGGATAGGTCAGGTTGTAGTGACAACTGAAGCACTTGCCGTACGGGACGTGGGTCACATCGGCGAGGAGCGGGCCGAACCCGCGGTGGTACTGGGGCTTGCTGGCGGTCAGTGAGATCGCGCCCATCGATCGGCCGTGGAAGGCACCGAGGAAGGCGATGAAACGGTGGCGTCCCGTGGTATAGCGGGCTAGCTTCAGCGCTCCCTCGACCGCCTCGGTCCCTGAGTTGGTCAGGAATACCTGCCAATCCCCCGGCCCGGGGGCAATCTCGGCCAGCTTGGCGGCGGTTTCGACGTACGGCGGGTAGTAGAAGTCCGGCGATACGTGGATCAGACGGGCAGCCTGGTCCTGGATCGCCTTCACCACGCGGGGGTGGCAATGACCGGTGGAGCAGACGGCAATGCCAGCGACGAAATCGAGGAAGCGGTTGCCGTCGACGTCCGTCACTATGCAGCCCTGGGCACTGTCGGCGGCCAGGGCAAAGGCGCGCGGCAGAGAAGCCGAGACGACGTCCTGGTCGGCCTGAATCAGCGCGCGCGCCTGCGGACCCGGCAGCTCGGTGACGACCTCCGGCAGCTCCTCCCGCACGGGGTCGAAGGGATGGGTTTCCGTTGTCATCGTCTCTCCTAGGTGTGGATTCGCCTGTCGTCGCCTCGCCTGTCGGATCGCGAAGCAATCTCAGGATGACGTTGTGAATCAGCTCCGGCGCGGTCTCAAATGAGTGGGGCACGTGAACGGGACGTCTAGCCCAGCCCTTCCCGGCGGTCGAGCCCCAGCTCGGCAAGCCTATCGTCCGTGGGGATGCCGTCCTCGTCCCAGCCCCGCAGCCGGTAGAACTCGGGCAGCATCTCATCCAGCTCGACCACGTGGCCGGCAGCAGGGCCTTCCGGCATGGGCTCCTCCAGCATGCGCCTGGGCAGGGTGTCGTCGGCGCGGGTGAAGCCGGCCCGGTTCAGGAAGAGACGCTCCAGCGTGTAGACGCGGTCCCCAGCCTCCAGCAGACTCTCCACCGTGTAGCCCGCCCCGGTGGCCAGATTGAGTAGCTGGGTGAGCCGGGTGGGCATCACCTCATCCGTCGCGTCGCAGAGGTAGCGGATGGAGAGGAAGACGCAGAGCCCGGCGGCGTCGATGATGGTGAAGAGATCCTCGAAGTGCTTGATGTACCAGGGCTTCCGCTCAATGGTCAGGGGGTCGATCTTTTTGGGGACGCCGAACACCTCCATGTAGGCCAGGTCGCCCGCCATGTGGGAGGCGCCAACGTTGGAGGTGGCGTACAGGAGCCCCATGCCCTTCGAGCCACGGGGGTCGTAGCCGGGGAACTCCTGCTTCTTGGCCGTGATGGAGAGCTCGGGATGGCCGTACCGGTCTGCCATACGGTAGCTGCCCTCGGCCAGGACGTCCCCGAAGCCGTCGCGGTAGGCCGTCTTCTCCACCAACTGGATCACGGCATCGGCGTCTCCAAAACGGAGCGGCATGCCGACGTCCGCCTCCGGCAGGATCCCCTTCTCGTATAGCTCCATCGCGCAGGCGATGGTGACCCCGGTGGAGATGGTGTCGAGGCCCAGCTCGTTGCAGAGGTAGTTGGCCTTGGTGACCGCCGCCATGTCGTCCAGACCGCAGGCGCTCCCCAGGGAGGCGATGGTCTCGTACTCCGGGCCTTCGCCGTCGCCTTCGTACCGGGAGCCCTTGAGGTCTGTGCTCCGACCACAGGCGATGGGGCAGCCGAAGCACGGCTTCGGCCGCACCAGGTACTTCTCCGTCAGCACCTCGCCGGTGATGCCCTCCACGCCCTCGAAGACGCCGGTCTGGAAGTTGTGGGTGGGGAGGATGCCGATCTCGTTGGTGACGTTGGGCACGTACGCCGTGCCGTACTCCCGGAGCGTGGACCCCTTCTTCACGTCGGCAGCCACCTGGCGCCGCACCTCCCGACAGAGCTCGCGCATCTGATCGGGCTCGGCCAGATTCACCCCCTCTCTGCCGCGCACCACCACGGCCTTGAGGTTCTTGCTCCCCATGACGGCCCCCACGCCGGAGCGGCCCGCTGCGCGATGCTTGTCGTTCATGATGCTGGCCAGCTTGACCAGCCGCTCGCCGGCCGGGCCGATGCAGGCCACGCGGGCCTTTCCGTCCGTCTCCTGGAGCAGTGTCTCCGTGGTCTCGGGGACCGGCTTGCCCCACAGGTGGGGCGCCGGGCGGATCTCCACGTCCGGCCCGTCTCCCGAGCCGTCGGCGTTGATCCAGACGTACACCGGCCGTTCCGCCCTTCCCTCGAAGATGAACATATCGAAGCCGGTCCGTTTCATCTCCGTGGGGTACGTGCCGCCCGAGTTCGAGCAAGCGATCGCCCCGGTGAGGGGCGCCTTGGTGGTGACCATGTAGCGGTTCCCAGTCGGGGCCGGTGTGCCCGTAAGCGGGCCGGAAGCGAAGAAGAGCTTATTCTCGGGTGACAGGGGGTCCACGCCTGGGTCCACCTCATCGTAGAGGACCTTGATCGCCCATCCTCGGCCACCGATGAAGTCCTTGGCCACCTGAGGATCGATCTCCTCGATGGAGATGGTCTCGCTGGTCAGGTCCACCCTGAGCACCTTGCCGTGCCATCCAAACATCCCAGTCTTTCCTCCGTAAACTATGGTAAGAAGCTCAACCGCCGGCCAGGGCGGGGAAGACGGCCACTACATCTCCGTCCTCCACCACCCGGTCCGGTGAGGCATCGTGTCCGTTGATGAGCACGACGCTGACGCCGCGTTGGCTGGGGACACCGAGCTCGGCCAACAAGTCAACCACCGGCGTTCCGGCCGGAACGGTGACGTGGCAGGCGTTCCCGGCGGTGTGCGGCGGAAGGTAACGACGATACGTGGCGAAGAGTTTAAGCTCCACACGCACCGGCGCGGCCTCCCTCACGATGTGCACCTTATCCCTCGTGCACGATGCGACCGTCGAAGATGGTCATGACCACCTGCGTCTGGGCGATGTCCATCGGTGCGGCTTGCTCGAGGGCAAAGATGTCCCGGTCAAGGATGACGAGGTCGGCCAGCTTCCCGGGCGTAATGGTACCCAGGTCTGCCTCCCGCCCGGTCACGAGGGCCGTGCCCATGGTGAACCCCCACACCGCCTCGGCCACCGTGAGCCGCTGCTCCGGGTACCACCCGCCTGGCGGGGTCCCGTCCCTGGCCTGGCGGGTGACGGCGGCGTGAATGCCAAACATAGGATTCGGGCTGGCGACGGGGCAGTCGGAGCCAAAGGCCATCCTCACCCCCGCCTCCAGCATGTCCCGGAAGGGGTAGGCGAACCGCCCGCGCGGTCCCACCGACCTCTCGACCATCGGAATGTCGTCGGGGCAATGGATGGGCTGGACCGAGCCCACCACGTCCAGCCGGGCCAGGCGAGCGACGTCATCGGGCCGGATCATCTGGACGTGCTCGATGCGGTGAAGGGCGACGGGCGGCGCAGTGTTCGCGTACCTCGCGCTCCCCAGGACCTGCTCGAAGACCCCGATGAGCTCCCGGTTGGCGCGATCGCCGATGGCGTGGATGGCCACGGCCAGTCCGGCCCGGTCCGCGCGCTCGACGGCCCGGGCGATCTCGGTCATCGGCGTCAGGGGCATACCACTGTCGCCGGTATCCTCGTACGGCTCCAGCATCCAGGCGGTGCGGGCACCCTGACCCCCGTCGGAGAAGAGCTTGACGTGGCCGACGCGCAAGCAGTGGTCGCCCATACCGGTGCGGAGGCCCAGGGCGATGGCCTCGTCCAAACGCTCGCCGGGGATGTGCATCCACATGCGCAGGGCCAGCTCCCCCGCTGCCTGGAGGCGCTCATAGGCACGGAAAGCGGGAGCGCCGTCAGCGCCTCCCATGATGCGGTAGTCGTGGACGCCGGTGAGGCCGAGCCGGTGAAGGATCCCGAACCCCTCTCGCATGGCGTCGACGGTCTCGTCCTCGGTTGGGGGCGGGATGACGTCGGTGATCAAGTTGATGGCGAGCTCACGCAGGATGCCGGTGGGTCGCCCGGCGTCATCTCGGCCAATGACACCCTCCGGGGGATCGGGGGTATCGGCCTTGATTCCAGCCTCTTGCAGGGCGAGCGAGTTGACCACCGCCAGGTGGAGATCGTTGCGCCACAGGATCACCGGGTGGTGGGGTGCGACCGCGTCCAGATCGGCGCGGACGGGCATCCGCGGCTGAGGCCAGCGGGACTCGTTCCAGCCCTGCCCCAGGATCCATTGACCGGGAGGGATCTCGCGAACCCGCCGGGCCAGCCTGCGCTGGAGGTCGGCGAGGGAGTCTGCCTCGGCCAGGGGCAGGCGCCGCAGGCCGAGGGCCCAGTCGTAGTAGTGGAAGTGGGCATCAGTCAGGCCTGGCAGCACCAGCTGCCCTTCGAGGTCGATGAGGCGCGCATCGGGGTGAGCCAGGGCGCGAATCTCGTCGTCGTCGCCCACAGCCTGCACGCGTGCGCCGCGAATGGCCACCGCGGTCGCGTCCGGATACGACTCATCCTGGGTGTGGAGTCTGCCGTTGATGAGGATCAGGTCGGTCATAGTCGCATCGCTCGATTCATAGAAGGAAACCACACGGGAACGGGTCGCGGGGATCGACGACGAACTGATGCACGCCGGTGATCTGCGCGCTCCCTCGAACCTCCGGCACAACGGCCGGCAGCTCTCCGACGTTCGTCTCGGCCACCAGCTGGCCCTCGAACGTGGTGCCGAGGATGCCCCCGTTGACATATGTCTCTCCCACGTCAAGCTGACCCCGATGGTGGAGCAAGGCCATCTTGATGGATGTACCGGTCCCGCAAGCCGATCGGTCTACGTGCCCCTCGCCGTAGATCATCGCGTTCTTGCCGTGCCCGCGAGTGTCGTAGCTCGGGTCGTAGATTTCGGCTGAGTCCACCGTGTCCATATATGGGCGTGTGGGGTGCTGGACTTCCAGCTGGTGATTTGCAGCTTCGATGGCCGCCATTCCGCAGCGCGCTAGCTCTGGCGCGTTGCTCGGTGTGATGGATAAACCGACCTGCTCGCTCGAGATCAGGAGTCCGAATCCCCCGGCGAAAGCGACATCCACTGCTATGCGTCCCCATCCGGGGACGTCGAGCATTCGATTCCGGGAGAGGACGAAGGCCGACTCCAGCTCGATAGCGACCGAATCGACGCGCAGAGGTCCAGCCGATCGAACAGGCCCGCGCAGGCGAGCGAGAGCACGCACCGGCCCCGCCGGTGCATCGACGGTAACGACGGTCTCTGACTCACCAGCCTCCAGCCAACCCATCTCCAGGAAGGCCGTCACGGCCCCGATGGTGCCGTGGCCGCACATGTAAGGGTAGCGTCGAGGATCCATGAACACGACACCGAAATCTCCGTGCTCGCTGACCGCGTCGGTGACGACGCCCGCGAACATGTCGCGGTGACCGCGTGGCTCCTGCGTGAGTAGCAGACGGAGGTGATCGAGATGCTCTCCGACGTACAGCCGCTTGTCGTTCATCGTCTCGCCCGGAATAGGGGGAAACCCGTCGATCACCAGGCGAATCGGCTCACCGCCAGCGTGCAGATCGAGCGTCACGATCTGGTCGTCACGCTCAAGGAACCCTGTGGTCTTCAGGTCCACGTGAGTTTGCCGTGTATTCAGAGCAGGAACCCTTCGGGAAAAGGATCGTCGGGTGTCACGACGAAGCGATGGAGACCGGTGAGATGGGCCGCACCGCGGATCTGCGGCACGATAGCGGGAATCCCCTGCGTTGAGCACGGCGGATGACCTCCAACAGTGGTCTCTGCGACGATGCGTCCTTCGAACGTGGAGCCAAGAGGGCTCTCGTTGATGAAGGATTCTCCCACAGCCAGCTCACCGCGTCGGTGGAGCAAGGCCATCTTGGCTGAGGTGCCGGTTCCACACGCTGAGCGATCGATATGCCCCTCCCCATAGATGACGGCGCTCCTGCCGCGTCTCTCAGCGTCGCCAAGAGGATCGTAGAACTCGACCACGTCGATGGTGTTGATGTAGGGCTGCGCGGGGTGCTGGACATCAATCTGCTGATTGGCTGCCTCGGTGATGGCCATGCCCACGCGGATCAACTCGGGAGCATTCTCCGACGACAGCTCCAGACAGTCGGCTCGAGACGCCGGACCGAGTGGCCTTCTTCCAGCTGCCCCAGGTGGTGGCTGGACCAGGTGCTCATTGGAGACCAGGACGAAGAATCCCCCGGCGAAGGCGACATCCACCGGGATTGTGCCGAGCTCGGACACCCGAAGTGGCTGGTCCAACAGGAAAGCAAAGGCGGGTTCGAGCTGGATGACCACTGACTCGACACGCGGCCGTCCGTCGTCCGCGCTGCGCACCCGGGCGTGCGCGTCCACAGACCCGGAAGGAGCGTCTACGACGACGGTCACCTCTGACTCATCGGCCTCCAGCCAGCCCATCTCCAGGAAGGCGGTCACTGCCCCGATGGTGCCGTGGCCGCACATGTAGGGGTAGCGCCGGGTGTCCATGAAGACGATACCGAAGCGGCCCTCCTCGCTGACCGGATCGGTGACAACGCCAGCCACCATATCGCGATGACCGCGGGGCTCTTGAGTGAGCAACAAGCGCACATGGTCGAAGTGCTCTGCGACGTAGAGTCGCTTGTCGTTGATTGTCTGACCGGGGATGGGAGGCAGGCCGTCAATGAGCAGGCGGATCGGCTCGCCCCCGACGTGCAGATCCAACGTGGTGAAGACATCCCCCAGTTCTGAGAATGCGCCGATATCCCTACTCATCGCCTACCTCCTCAGAGCCAAAGAGCCTTCTTAAGGTCGTCGAACTCCTCCCGTGGGCCCTCGTGCCGGTTGCGGCCCAGCTCCAGTATGTAGACGTAGTCGGAGATGTTGATCGCCTGACGGATGTTCTGATCAACAAGGAGAATGGTGATCCCTTCTTCCTTCAGCTGCACCAGCAGCTGATAGATGTCCCGTGCCAGCATGATGGCCAGTCCGGCGGTTGGCTCGTCGACGAGGATGAGCTTGGGATCCGTCATCATCACGCGGCCGAGTTCCACCATGCGCTGCATGCCGCCGGAGAGTTCGCCGGCTGGGGAGCGCCGTCGCTCTCGGAGGACCGGGAAGCGCTCGTAATTGGCCTCAATCTTCTCTCGAATGCGCCGGCTATCCCGGCGGAACGACCATGCACCCAGTTGCAGGTTCTCCTCGACGGTCATATGTGGAAAGACACTCTGCTGCTGAGGGATGTAGGAAACGCCCAGATCCACGAGACGGTGCGCTGGCGTACCCACAATGTCGTGGCCCTGGAGGCGAATCTCCCCGTCTTGAGGCTTGACGAAGCCGTAGATCGATTTCAGCAGTGTGGATTTGCCTACTCCGTTGGGGCCCAGTACGGCGGTGATCTCCCCACCACGGACCGACAGGGATACGCCCTGCAAGATGTTCAGGTCCTTGTAGTAGCCGACGTAAAGGTCTTCGATCTCGAGCATCCTACTCCTCCTCTCCGAGGTAGGCTTCAATGACGGCCTGGTCATACTTGACGTCCTTCGGATCGCCGTCGGCGATGACGCTGCCGTAGTTGAGCACCACCAAGCGCTGGCTGAGGGTGAAGATGGATGTCATATCGTGACTGATCACGATGAAGGACTTGCCCTGTTCGTGGAGTGTGGAGATGTAGTCAAAGATGGTTTCCATCAGCTTGGGATGTACCCCGGCGAAGGGTTCGTCCAGGAGGATCAGATCAGGATCGATCATCATCACCTGTCCCAGCTCCAGGAGCTTCTGCTGCCCGCCGGACAGACTGCGGGCGTAATCATGTCGCAGGTGATCCATCGTGAGGAAGTCGAGCACCTCTCGTGCCCGTTCCTTCCACAGGCTTCGCCCCCTCTCGGGATGGAGGGCCAAAGCAGGCACCAGCAGGTTTTCGATCACCGTCATGCGACGGAACGCCCGGGTGACCTGAAACGTGCGTCCGATTCCCCGTCGGGCCACCTGGTTCGGCTTGAGTGACGCGATGGTCTTACCGTCGAACAGGATGTCCCCGTCGTTAGGGCGGTAGATCCCCCCGATCGTATTTACCAGCGTGGTCTTCCCCGATCCATTTGGCCCGATCAGCCCAATCAATTGGTTGCCGGATACGCTGAGCGAGATCCCGTCCAGGGCCGTGATACCGCCGAAACGTTTGACCAGGTTCTGAATCTCAAGCTCCATCGGCTGTGACCTCCTCGGCCACCGGTGCGGCTTCCTCGGCAGCGGCCCCGGTGCCCTCCTGCATTTCCGCCTGCGGGCCGTGGTCGAACAGAAGTCGGAAGAGCGGCGTGAGCAGGCCATTGCGAGCGAAGCGCAGCATGATCATCAGCAGGGCGCCGAAGATGACCAAGCGCCAGGGCCCGAACTCCCGCAGGAGCTCCAGGCCGACCTGGATCAGGATGCCGCCGAAAGCCGCGGCGATGAGATTCTCCACGCCGCCAATAATGGCCATGGACATTACCAGACCCATCTGTGTGAGGACCAACATGTTGGGGCTGAGGATTGTGGTGTAGTGGCCGTAGAAGGCACCGGCCAGGCCAGCGATCATGCTGGTAATGGCAAAAGCGAACACCTTATACCGCACGACGTCCACGCCTCGAGCGGCGGCTGCCTCCTCGTCCTCACGAATTGCCCGCAGAAACAGGCCGATGCGAGAACTCACTAGCCAGTGCATCAAGAATAAGCACCCCACCAGAATGGCCAGCATGATATAGTAGTGTGGTACCCGGGAGGTCACGTCCAGGCGGAGGAGGGGATCCAGGCGCAGCCCGTGATCTCCCCGGGTGAGCTGCGGCTCACCCCGGATGAGGAGACGCAGGATCTCCGAGAAGGCGATGGTGAACAGCGCCAGGTAGGCGGGCTTGAAGCGCAGCACGAGGGCCCCAATCGCTAGGCCGACCACTCCGGCCATGAGGACACCGGAGACGATGCCAACCAGCGGGGGCCAATCGAAGTGCATGCCGAGCATGCCAGTGGTGTAGGCGCCAATGGCGGTGAAAGCCACGTGAGCAAAGGAGAACTGACCGGCGTAGCCTGCAAGCAGTGACCAACTGGATGAGAGGACGGCGTACCAGAATGCGATGATCATCACGTGCAGCCCGTAGCTCTCCAAGAACGTGGGGACAAGCAAGGCGATGATCACGAGGATTGCGACCGCGGCCCACTGCAGAACCTGTCTGGGGAAACCACCGGGCAGGCTCCGCTGATTACGACGTTTGGTGCTCATTCTTCCTTCCTCCCGAAGAGGCCCCTTGGCCTGAGGAGGAGAACCAGCATGAAGATCACCAAGCCAAACGCGGTCTTGTACTTGAGGGCTCGAGTGGGATCTGGAAAGTAGCCTGTCGCCAGGCTCTCCACCAACCCGATGATGAGGCCGCCGAGGATGCTTCCCTTGATTGAGCCCATTCCACCAAGGACGATGATTATGTAGGAGCGGATGGAGGGTTGGGCGCCGACATCCGGGGTGACAGAGAAGCTCGGCGCGAGAAGGGCTCCCGCGACGGCGGCCAGTCCCGCCCCCACGGCGAAAGCGACCGAGTTCATGGTCAAGGCGTCGATGCCCACTACGGCGGCGGCTTGCTTATCCTGACTGACCGCCCGAAGCGCTTTGCCGATCCATGTCTTGTTGATGATCACCAGGAGCGTTGCCACGAGAGCCAGTGAAAAACCACTGGCCGTCAATCGGTCGCCGCTGATCTTCATAAGCCCCACGTCGACCGTGCCACTGAAGAACGAGGGTGGTCTGCGAGGGTAGGGGCCGAGAGATGCCAGCATGAGGTTTATGAAGAAGAAGGACAGTCCGAAGGTGACGAGGATCGCATACTCAGCGGGCCGGTCGATCCGGTCCTGGTGGATGGGACGCAGGAAAAGAAGCTCGAAGATGAGCCCCAGCAGGACGCCGGCAAGGCCTGCCAGGGGTACGATCAACAGAGGGTGAAGTCCCGGGAGCGCGCTGAGCCCGAGATAGGCAGCGTATCCTCCGAGCATGTAGAACTCGCCGTGGGCGAAGTTCACGATGCCGAGGATCGAGTAGATGAGTGTGAGCCCGAGGGCCATGAGCGCGTAGATGATGCCCATAATCACCCCGGTTGTGCTAATGGACAGAAGGTAATCCATGGAAAGCCCCCTCCACACTGTGGAAGTGAGCAGGTCTCCCCCGCGGGGGAGACCTGCTCAGCGTCCGGCTGCAGCCTACGGCGAAGTGTAGAGCGGGCCGGTGGCGCGCTCCATCGGGAAGACGACGTTCGCCTCTTCAAGGGTCTGTCCCACCTCGGTGTACTGGATGATGTACACGCTCGGCGTTAGCCACTGGTGCCACATCCAGTCGGGCTCGTCCTCCGGCACCGGGTTGTCGGAGGTGTACTCGAACCAGATCTCACCCAAGGTACCGGTCATCCTGATGTTCTCCAGAGCCTCAATGACGGCTCCCGGCTCGGTAGACCCAGCGTCCTCGATGGCCTGGAGCAGCAGGTACGTCGCATCGTAGGCCTCCATGGCCGGCGCGCCCGGTGTGTGCTCGTAGATCTCCTCGAAGTTGGTCACGAAGGCTTCAGTATTCTCATTCCAGACTGACTCGGGGAGGCCAACGAAGGTGAAGAAAACGTACTGACCACAGTCACCGACGTTCTCCCAGAAGTCGTCCGAGTATTGGGCATCGGCGCTGGCGTAGTAGGCGGTCTCGGCGGTAGGAGCCAGGCCGAGCTCACAAGCTTGGCGGACCATACGGGCGTTGCCAATCCCAGTTACGACGCCGGCTAGCAGATCGGGTGGATCTAGCTGGATGCGCTGCAGAATGGGGGTGAAATCCTCTGTCCCGGGGTCGGCGTAGATGACCTCGACGTCGGTGATCCCGGCCTGCTCCAGCTGTTCTACCCACCCTTCGGCCTGCAGGTGGCCGTAGTCGGTGTCCTCGACGACGAACATGATGCGCTCCCAGCCGGCCTCGACCATGTAGTTGGTGGCAATGCTGCTGTAGAATTCGATGGACGGTGCGATGCGGAAGATGTTGGTGTGACCACTGGCGGTGATTTCATCGGCCCACGGTTCGGCGAAAACGGTGGGGACGCCGTACTTGTGCGCGACCTCCATCACCGTCAAACCCACGTGGCTGTGATACTCTCCCGTGAGTCCGACGATGCGATTCTGCGTGATCAGGCGCTCAGTGACGGCCGTGCCGCGTTCGGGTAATCCCTCGGTGTCTCCGAAGACCAACTCGACTGGTTTTCCCAGTATTCCGCCTGCTTCGTTGATCTCGTCTACGGCCATCATCATGGCTTGTCGCATCTGTATGCCGGAGACATAAGAGCCGGGGGCCGATAGCGGACCCACTCCTCCGATCAGGATCGTGTCGGCCTCGGTCTCAGGCTCAGGCGTAGCCGTGACGACCACTTCCTGCTCCACTTCCTTAATCACCTCTTCCGTCTCCCTGACCACCACGGTCTCCCGGATCACCTCGGGAGTGGGGGCTGGGCCGCACGAGACGACGAGCACGCTTAGGACTAGAACTACCAGACACAGGTTGAAGGCACTCTTGCTCTTCATCGATTGTCTCCTCCTTAATTGTGAGAGGGCTTTGACGCGGTCTGCGGTGGAACCCGCGACCTGAACCTCCTAATCCTGCATAGATCCTCCTCTCCTTCAATCAGCGGCGGACCAGGGCACCCAAAGCTGATGAGATCTGATGGCTGGCCTCCATGACCATGGGGGCAAGCTGATCCTCTAGTTCCTGCCGTGAGACTCGCACGCTGGGCACTGAGATATTAATCGCTGCGACGATCTGTCCGGTATGGTCGCGGACGGGCGCGGCTACCGCGCGCAAGCCTGGTGCCAGCTCCTCGTCGTTCACAGCGTATCCCTGAGAGCGCACACGCGCCAGCTCCTCAAGCAAGGTTCCGAGCGTGGTGATGGTATTCGGCCCTCGCTGCTGATAGGGACCCGCACCCAGCAGGTCATGGAGTTCCTCGCGGGAAAGGTCGATCAACTGTGCCTTGCCCATCGAGGTACAGTACGCAGGAAGACGGGAGCCCAAGTGGAGATCAACGGTCAGGATCTGCTGAGTCTTGTTCCGGACGACGTAGACAATATCGGATTCATCCCGTACTGTCATATTGGTCGTCTTGCCGCAGCGGTTGGACAAAGCCTTCAGATAAGGTTGGGCGACCTGTCCCATTTCCAGGCTGTTAAGCGCGGTAAAACCCAACCGCAGCACTTTCAGGCCGGGACGATATCGCTTGGTCTCCGGGTCTCGCTCGAGGTAGTCCAGGTTCTCCAGCGTGTGGACCAGGCGGAATGCCGTGCTCTTGTTCAGGTCCGCGTGGGAGGCGATCTCCGTCATGGACAGGCTGGGTGATTCGCGCGAGAAAGCCTCAAGCACGCGCAAGCCCCGTTCGAGCGTTTCGATGTGATAACTGCCTCTGGCCATACAGAAGGGACCGATCCGTCAACGGAGTAGAGAGCAGAAGGTGAAATCATCCCCTGTTCCCCAGGGCCTCTCCAGACGCGACAAGTTTCGATAAGAGAAACCTACTTTTGCTCAGCGAAACCAGTCTACCATATCTTGGCACACATGTCAAGGACTTCTGTCCCGTACTGGGGGGTTACAGTCGACTGTGGAAGCTCCGGCCGCCGGGAGGCTTCGCGCCAGGCTGAGGAGGGGATGCGCTGCCGCGGGGATTGGCGTTGCCGCTGGCACGCGGCTCGCTGAAGAGGGTTGACGGACGAGCTGCGGCGAGATCGTGTGGGTCGGGGAAGGTTCCCAGTGGTTGAGATCCGAGGTGAAAGCGTGGCTGCGTGCCTAGGCGAGCTCGATCAGCACCTGGCCCTTCTCCACGTCGTCACCCGGGCTCACGCGCACCGCCGTCACAGACCCGTCCCGGTCGGCGCGGAGCTCGTTTTCCATCTTCATGGCCTCGAGGACGCAGACGGCGTCGCCCTCTTGCACCGTTTGTCCCTCCTCAACCAGGACGCGGGTGACCTTGCCGGGCATGATAGCGATGACCGCTCCATCTCCCGGTTCGAGCTGCGCGGGCGGCACCATCCCGCCCGGCGCCGCGGGCCCGGCAGCGCTGATGGAGAGGCCGCTCACCTGGACGGTGTGCGTCGCGTTGCCCGTCTTCGCCGTGTCCCCTTCGAGGGTCACATCGTGCGCGATACCGTCCACGAGGACGGTGCCGTCCTCGCCGACGTCCACGGTGAACGGGCGGCCGTTCACGGTGATCTTGTCGCCCTCGGCGACGACGCGATATTCGACGTCGTCGAGGGTGATGGTGAATTCTCTGGGAGCATCGGTCATAGAACGCCTCCGCTGGTGCGATGAACGGGTCCAGTGCAAGGGATCTTGCTCATCATGAAGTCTGCATGTTTGGATCCCTGCGCTTCCGAGATTCTCACGGCGCTGAAGCGCCTACTACGAACCTTGACGACCTCACGGCGGTGAAGGCGCCTGGGCGGAAGCGCCTACTACGAACCTTGACGACCTGACGGCGCTGAAGGCGCCTGGGCGAAAGCGCCTGCCAGGAACCAGCGGGCTAGGCGCCGACGGCGCCCGGGACGAGACCCGTCCAACGGCCCGTGCCGGGGCGCCAGCTGACGTTCCACGTGGAGCCCCGCGCCCCGTCTTGCCTCCCTGTCCCGTCCGTCTCTTGGGCAGCTCGCCGGAGGAGAAGCGCAGCGACGGCGGCGACCAGGGGCTCTCTGCCATCGCTGCCTTGCGCCCGGCGCTCCAGGAAAGGACCGGCCACCTGGGGGAAAAGGGCGTACGAGATCACGTCCTCCTCGTCCGGCTCCGGGTCGCCCAGGAGCGCTGCTACTTCCTCCCGTGCCTTCTCCATCCCAGGTGGGATCAGATCGGCGGGGCGGCAGTCGATGGGCTCCTCGTCGCCGATGGCCCGCCGCTTGACGTCCGGGTCGATGGGGGCCGGCGGTCGTCCGTAGTACCCGCGAACGTACTGCCGGACCTCCTCGGGGATCGCTTTGTAGCGCTCGCCGAGCACGACGTTGAGGGTGGCCTGCGTCCCCACCAGTTGGCTCGACGGCGTGACCAGCGGCGGATAGCCAAGCTCAGCCCGCACGCGCGGCACCTCGCGCAACACGTCCTCGTATCTGTCTTCGGCGCCCTGCTCGCGGAGTTGGGAGACGAGGTTAGAGAGCATCCCTCCAGGGATCTGGTACTGGAGGACGCGCACGTCGACCCCGAACATGCCGCTCTCGAAGCTGGCGTACTTGCGGCGGACCTGGGTGAAGTAGCTGGAGATCTCGGCCAACAGGGGCAGGTCAAGTCCCGCATCGCGGTCTCTACCCTTGAGCGAGGCGACGATCGACTCGGTGGGCGGGTGGGAGGTGGTCAGGGAGAGGGCAGAGATGGCCGTATCCACGATGTCGACGCCCGCCTCGACCGCCTTCAGGAGAGCGGTGGTTGCCATTCCGCTGGTCGAGTGGGAATGGAGGTGGATGGGGAGATCGAGCGCCTCCTTCAGGCGACGAACGAGCTCGTAGGCGGCGTAAGGCGTGATGAGCCCGGCCATGTCCTTGATGCAGATGGAGTCGGCGCCCATCCGGGCCAGCTGCCCGGCGACCTCGACGAAGTAGTCGATGCTGTACGGGGGACCGGTGGTGTAGCAGATAGAGGCCTGGACGTGGGCGCCCTCTCGTTTGACCACCTCCATGGCCTTCCGCATGTTACGGACATCGTTCAATGCATCGAAGATACGGAAGATGTCGATCCCGTTGGCGTGGGCGTGGACCACGAACCGCTCCAGCACGTCATCGGGATAGTGATGATAGCCGACGACGTTCTGGCCCCGCAAGAGCATCATGAACGGCGTGTTGGGCATTTGCTGCTTCAGACGGCGGACACGGTCCCAGGGGTTCTCGTCCAGGAAGCGCATGGCAGAGTCGAACGTGGCCCCGCCCCACATCTCAACGGCCCAGAAACCGACCTGGTCGATCTTCGGGGCGATGGGCAGCATGTCGTCGGTCCGCATGCGGGTGGCCAGCAAGGACTGGTGGCCGTCTCGGAGCATCAGGTCGCAGACATGAAGTGGATTGGTCATACGGTCTCCCGAAATATCAACTGACACAGCTCTCGATCGTTAGAGCGGGATGTTCCCGTGTTTCTTCGGTGGGTTGGTGTCCCTCTTCGTCTGGAGCACCTGCAGGGCCTCAATGATGCGGGGGCGGGTGTGCAGGGGCTCAATGACGTCATCGACGTAGCCGCGGCCGGCGGCCACGTAGGGGTTGGCGAACTGCTCACGATACGCCTCCACCAGCCGGGCCTTCTCCGCCTCGGGATCCTCGGCGGCAGCGATCTCCTTGCGGAAGATGATGCTGACGGCGCCCTCGGGGCCCATCACGGCAATCTCGGACGTGGGCCAGGCGTAAGAGATGTCACCGCGGATGTGTTTGGAGCTCATGACGTCGTAGGCGCCGCCGTAGGCTTTGCGGGTGATGATGGTGATCTTGGGCACGGTAGCCTCGCAGTAGGCCCAGAGGAGCTTGGCACCGTTGAGGATGATCCCGTTGTGCTCCTGATCGACCCCGGGGAGGAAGCCGGGCACATCCACGAAGGTGATCAGGGGGATGTTGAAGGCGTCGCAGAAACGGACGAAGCGACCGGCCTTACGGGAGGCGTCGATGTCGAGGACCCCGGCGAGGACGGCCGGCTGGTTGGCGACGATGCCCACGGGGTACCCGCCGAAACGGGCGAAGCCGACGAGGATGTTCTGGGCCCAGTGCTCGTGGATCTCCAGAAACTGCCCGCCGTCGACGACGAGATGAATGACGTCTTTGATGTCGTAGGGTCGCGTCGGGCTGGCGGGGATGATTGAGTTAAGCTCCTCGTCCATCCGCTCGTGCGGGTCATCGGTGGGCACGAACGGGGGATCCTCCATATTGTTCTGGGGGACGAAGCTGAGGAGCTGCCGGATGAGCCCGAGGCAGTGTTCCTCGTTCTCGGCGGCGAAGTGGGCGACCCCGCTCTTGGATGCGTGGGTCATGGCACCGCCCAACTCGTCGAAACTCACCTCCTCCCGGGTGACCTCCTTGATGACGTCGGGGCCAGTGATGAACATGTGGCTGGTATCCTTGGTCATCAGGATGAAGTCGGTCATGGCCGGCGAATAGACGGCCCCCCCGGCGCACGGCCCCACGATGGCCGAAATCTGGGGGACGACACCGGAGGCGAGGACGTTGCGCAGGAAGATGTGGGCGTAGCCAGCCAGAGAGACCACGCCCTCCTGGATGCGGGCTCCCCCGGAGTCGTTGAGGCCGATGACGGGCGCCCCGTTCTTCATCGCCAGATCCATGATCTTGCAGACCTTCTCCGCGTGGGCCTCGGAGAGGCTCCCGCCGAAGACGGTGAAGTCCTGGGAGAATAGATAGACCCGGCGGCCATCGATCTCTCCCCAGCCGGTGACGACGCTGTCTCCAAGGATTCTCCGTTCCTCCACGCCAAAACCAACGGCACGGTGGGTGACAAACATGTCCAACTCCCGGAAGGAGCCGGGATCGAGCAGCTTCTCCACCCGTTCGCGGGCTGTCAGCTTGCCCTTCGCGTGCTGGCGGTCGATCCTCGTCTGACCGCCACCGAGCCGAGCCTGGTCGCGCTTTTCGCGTAGTTGTTCAATCTTCTCCTCTGTGGTCATGAGACTGCCTCCATGGACGGCATAGACTGCATAGACTGCGCAGGCTGCAACTGTTCGGCGCGCGTTGGGCCTTGAGGACGGTCTGGAATCTCCCTGCAGCAACAGGTAGGGATCGACACGCCCGTCGTCTGGTTCAATTGTACCACAGGTCGGGTGATTTCGTCCACCTGGGGGATGTGCACAGCCAGAGCGATGCGGTCTAGCCGCCCTGGACAGGACGAATGAGAGGGGGCAGGTCCGACGCCGGGGCGCCGGACCTGCGAGGGGGATTCACACGCTCTTCGTCACGCTGACGCGCGTGTATATCTGCCGGTCCTCCAACTCCTTGAAGAAGGGCTCCGGCTCAATGACGAGCTCGGGTGGGTAGACACCGGCGGGGACGCGGTCGTGGGCCATCCAGACGGCGGCGCGAGCGGGGGCTGTGCCGGTGGGCTGCGCGCCCTTGCACATCACGGTGCCCATGCGGTAGGTGATATGCTCCCCATCCTTCTGACCGTGCACCTCGGTTACGATCTCCTTGACCCAGTTGGGGGGCTCATTCTCGGGGGGGGCAAGGAAGGCCGTGATGGGCGGTACGTGTTCGCCCATCAGGGCGACCATCAGATCGCGAGGCACAACCTGCTGGCCCTTCACGTCGACTGGATCCCGGTCGGCAAACCCGAAGTCGACGAGCACGCGAACCTTCTCCACGGCCTCCCGTGCCATGCCCCAGTAGTTGATCTTGAACAAGCAGTCCCTCAACCCCTTATCCCGGAAGCTGAGGGGAAGCGTAGCGACCTCAGAGTGGAGAGAGAGGTGCATGGGGAGCAGGCCGAGAGGTCTGGTAAACCAGTAGTCTTCGAACTCGCTCAGCGGGTCGCAGGCCCGGAACTCACCGTCCCGGAAGACCATAGGGGACATGGTCAGCTCATCCACGATGGTGGGCACGGCGTAGGTGAACTGCACGTCGTCGGACGAGGGCGGTTTGATGCCGTCGTAGATGTGGATGGATTCGACGGTGTCGAGTCGATCGGCGGCGTAGCGCGCCTGGATGTTGGGGATTCCCGGTGCCGATCCCATGCCCAGAACCGCGCTGACGCCCGCCTCGGCGAAGCGGTCGTGGAGCTGCAGCTGTTTGCGCGTGGTATGAAAGAGTCCGCCGAGGTCGGTGTAGGAGACGGCGGCCTCCAGACACGCCTCCATCACCGATAGGTTGAAATAGTAGACCGTGGCGTTGACGCAGGCGTCGGCGTCGGTCAGCACGTCGATCAGGGCATCGTGGTCGGTCACGTCGACCTCCCGGATGCCGATCTTGGGGCTGTCGACCACGTCGGCCACCGTGCGCGCCTGTGTGACGTCTCGATCGGCGATGACCACCTCGTCCACTCGATCATCTCCAGCCAGGTCTTCCACAGCGATGCAGCCCATCTTCCCCGCACCGCCCAGCACAACGATTCTCATTGAATTCCTCCCTAGATGTAGGCTACAGTCCCAATTCGTCGCCCACCCAGCCCAGGGCCAACTCCTCCAACTTGGCTCGGGTCGGGCGACCGTTATCGTCCCATCCGGACATCTGGTAGTAGAGGGCCTTTGCCTCCTCCACCTCTTCGGGACTCACCGCCACGCCGTCGCTCTTCCCTCCCTCGAGAGGGATGGACAGCTTGGGTGGCGCCGTGTCCGCCTCGGCGCCCGCGCCCTCGCGAGCGTTGAAGGCCCGGAGCAGGTTCAGCCGTCGCTCCCCGATCTTCATAAGCTCCCACAGGCTGACGTTCCATCCGGTGACCGTCCGCACGGCCTCCACCAGCTGGCCGGGGCCATAGAGGTGCCAGGAGGGACCGAAGACGAACTGGCACACGGGAAGGGTATCCAGCAGGCTGTAGAGCCGCTGAGTGTATACGGCATAGCGTACCTTCTCGGCGTTCAGCAGGTCGGATGGCTGCGGATCGAGCAGATCCAGCTCCGCCATCCGCTCCGGGTACCAGCGGTAGCTGCCGTCGTGCTCGTGAGACTGGTGGTCGGCCCCGAAGGGATTGACGGCGTAGATGAGCGCCAGGCTGCGTTTGACCTGGGGCATGTGGGCGGGCAGCTCGTGGTGTTTGACCGCCACCACCAGATCCTGGCCTACCCCGAGTGTCTCCGCCGCCCGGGCGGATCCCTCGCCCAGCGTGCGCCCGAGGCCCTCCCGCTCCCCAATGCGCTCCACCATGGCGACCATGGCGTCGGCGTTCCCGAAGCGGAGGTCGAGACCATCCGTATCCTCGGGGGTCAGGAGGCCGCGCTCGAAGCAGTCCATGGCCCAGGCGATGGTGGCCCCGCAGGAGATGGTGTCCATGCCGTACATGTTGCAGAGTTGGTTGGCCCGAGCGATGGCCTTCAGGTCGCCGACGCCGCAGTAGGACCCCATGGTGGCGATCGTCTCATACTCGGGGCCGCCGTAGCGGGGGTCGACGACGTACTTGCCCTCGGGCACGTCCACCTCGCGCTTGCAGCGGACCACGCAGCCGAAGCAGGTATCACGCCGCTTCAGGATGGTCTCGCTCATCGTGGAGCCACTGATGGCCTCGGCCTCCTCGAACGTGCCGCTCGACCAGTTGCGGGTGGGCAGTCCTCCTGCCTGATCCTGGGGCACGACGACGTCGGCGGTGCCGTGGAGTCCCATGGTGTAGACGTCCGAGTCCTCGAAGTTCTCGGCCCCCCAGCGGGCCAGGGCCCTCAGGCCCTCTGGGTCGGCCAGCTCCGGAGAGCTCTGTCCGCGCACGGCGACGGCCTTCAGGTTCTTGGCGGCCATCACGGCGCCCATGCCCGTGCGGCCGTTGGCGCGGTTGGCGTTGCTGATGAGGGCGCTGAAGCGGACGCCGCGCTCGGCGGCGGGGCCGCATTGGAGCACGCGGATGCGCTCGTCGTCCAACTCGTCACGGATTGCGTCCTCGACCTCGGCCGTGAATCGGCCCCATAGATGTCCAGCACCGCGCAGCTCCGCCTCCCCGTCGCAGATCCACAGGTAGACCGGCTCGTCCGCTTTTCCCTGCACGACAATGCCGTCGAAGCCGGCGAACTTGAGCTCGGCGGGCCAGAAACCTCCGGCCTGCGAGTCGCCGATCAGACCCGTCTCGGGAGATCGGGCCGTGGCGGCCACCCGTGACTGCCCCGAGATGGGCGCCCCGGTCATGGGGCCGATCATCAGGCACAGGGTGTTCTCCGGTCCGAGGGGATCGGCCCCTGAGGGTGTGTTCCTGAGCAGGTAGGCCGTCCCCATCGCGCTCCCACCGACGTACTTGCGATAGAATCTCTCCTCGGGTTCCTCAATCTCTATGTTCCTGGTCGTCAGGTCGACGTGGAGTATCTTGCCGGCGTATCCGTAAAGCATCGGTTACCTCCTAAGCTTGACACGTGGGCGATGCGCGGGACACATCGCGCGTTATTCTCGTGACTCGAGCAGCGATTGCAGCTCGTGCTGGTGGCGCCTTCTCTGTTTCGCCGCGCCCTTGAATGCCATCGATATGGTGGCAAGCAGGGATCGGGACCGGTCAGCGACATCCTGGTAGAAGTCCGCGGCCGTTCCTTCGACTTCGATGGCGGTCCTCAGAGCTTCAGGATAGTCGACGCCCTCTTCCAGCGTATCCTCCATCTCATACTGGGCGAGGTCCAGGCCACTAAAGGAAAATCCAGCCTCCAGAGCATCGCTGATGGTCTCCCTGTACGTGCGCACCACCGACTGCTTGATCTTCTCGCAGCTCTCCGCCAGGGACAGGAAGACGTCGCCGTCCTGGGGGAACCGGTCAGCCAGTTTCCGGTAGAAGGCTGCGGAACGATTCTCAAGCTGCTGGGTGAAACTGATGATGCTTGAAGCCGTGAGTACTGTTTCGCTCATCAGAACCACCTCTCGATGACGACCTTGCTCTCGGTGAAGAAGCGGATCGCCTCCCGGCCCTGTCCGTGGAGCGTACCGAAGAAGGAGTCCTTCATGCCGCTGAAGGGAAAGAAGGCCATGGGGGCCGCGATGCCGATGTTGACGCCGATGTTCCCACACCTGACGCGGTATCGGAACACGCGCGCGTGCTCGCCGTTGCTGGTGAAGATGGACGCTGCGTTGCCAAATGGGTTGTCGTGGATCATGTCAACGGCGTGGTTCAGGTCGCGGGCCTTGATCACGCACGCCACCGGCCCGAAGATCTCCTCCCGGGCGATGGCCATGTCCAGGGTCACATCCTCGAACACGGAAGGACCGAGGAAGGCGTCGCGCGGCCAGTCGCCGCGCAGCTCGAAGTCGCGTCCGTCGAGCGTCAGCGTGGCCCCTTCCTCGAGTCCCTTGTCGATGTAGCCGACGACCCGCTCCTTCTTGCCCGGATCCCGCAGCGGACCCACCTGAACGGATTCGTCGAGCCCGTAGCCGATGGTGGCGGCCTCGGCCGCTCCCACAAACTCGTCGACCACCTCCTGGTAGAAGGCGGCGTAGGCCTGGTCGCTCAGGTCCTGCTGGCAGACGACCAGGTTGGCGTTCGCCAGGCAGCGCTGGCCCGTGTTGCCGTAGAAGGAGGTCATGCAGGCTGAGATGGTGCGGGGGACGTCCGCGTCTGGCATCACCACGGCGAAGTTCTTGGCGCCGCACTGTGCGATGTACCGCTTCCCGGTGGCGCCGCAGCGCCTGGCGATCACATCCCTCCCCACAGGTGTCGATCCCACGAAACAGATGCCCTCGATGTCGGGGTGATCCAGGATGCCGGACACGACGTCGCGCCCGCCGTGGACCACGTTCCATACGCCGGGAGGGAGGCCGGCCTCCTCGGCCAGCTCGACGATCTTCGTCTGGCAGATGGGATCCTCGCTGGAAGGCTTGAGAACGACGCAGTTGCCGGTCGCGACGGCATAAGGGGCGAACCAGAGGCCGATCATGAAGGGGAAGTTGAAGGGCGTGATGATCCCGAAGACGCCGGAGGGCTGTCGGATAAGGTATTCGTCGATTCCGGTGGCGATGTCCTCCAGGTAGTCGCCCATCATCAGGGACGGGATCCCGGCCGCCACCTCGACGTTCTCGATGCCGCGTCGCGTCTCGCCCCGCGACTCATCGATGGCCTTGCCGTGCTCCATGGTCTGGATGCGGCTGAGCTCCTCAAATCTCTCTTCGAGGAGTTCCTTGAGGCGGAACATGCATCGGGCTCGAGAGAGGGGAGGGACCTCGCGCCACATGGGGAAGGCCTCGCTGGCCGCCTTCACGGCCTGGTTCAACTCATCTCCCGTCGACACGGGCACCGTGGCGATGGTCTTCCCGGTGACCGGATTGACGACGTCCCTCCTCTCCCCGTCTGAGTCAACCCACTCGCCATCGACGTAGTTCTTGATGGTTATGGGTTGCTTGATTGGTTCTTCCAGAATGGACATCAGTGCAACTCCTTTCCGCTGCGGGTGTGTTGATCGGAGCGCCGGAACGTGAAACACGTCCAGAGCGCTCCCACGTTCTAGTGCTTGACGGCCTTGACCGCGCCCTCGAAAGCGATCAAGGTTTCGGCGATGTCGTCGTCGCTGTGGCTATAGGATAGGAACCAGGGCTCACGCCCGTCGCAGTCGGGCATCACCCCGCGTTCGATGAGCTCCATGGCCAGCCGCTCGTAGAGTTGTGCATCTCCCTCCAGGTAGGCCCGGAAATCGGTCGGCGTCTCGTCGGTCCCCAGAATGAGCCCAAAGACGGGCGGCAATCCGATGAGGCTATGTGGGATGTCGGCGTCGGTGAGGATGTCACCGATGCCGTCCATGAGCCGCTGACCGCGTTCGAAGATAGTCTCGATGATGGGCTCCGTCTCCAGGATCTCCAGCGTCGCGTCAGCGGCAGCGGCTCCAGTGACGTTCCCGCTGTAGGTGCCACCGTGGGCTACCCGCCCGGGCTCGAGGGTGCTCATTACGGCCTCCGTCCCACCGAAGGCAGCGATGGGAAACCCGTTCCCGAGCGCCTTGGCGTAGGTCACCAGGTCGGCCCGGACGCCGAAGTACTCCTGGGCACCGCCCCTGGCGATGCGGAAGCCGGTCTTCACCTCGTCGAATACGAGGACGATGCCGTACTCATCGCACAGCTCCCGAATGGTCTCCAGCCACCCGGGCTGCGGCATGATGCTGGCCGCGTTGCCGAGCAGGGGCTCGACGAAGATGGCTGCCAGCTCGTGCCAATGGGCGTGGACGGTCTCCTCCAGGCGCTCGAAGTCGTTGAAGGGTAGATTGATCCCATAGTGGCGAATGCCGTCCGGGATGCCCGAGCTCCCCTGCACGTTGATCGGGTCGCGGCGGGAACCAAGGACTCCGGGAGGGGTACTGGCCGTACTGAACATGACGTAGTCATGCTGGCCGTGGTATTGGCCCTCGAACTTGATGAAGCGCTCTCGCCCGGTGTGTGCGCGGGCGAGACGAAGGGCGTGCATGGTCACCTCTGTACCGGTGTTTCCCAGGCGCACCTTGTCTATGCCGGTGAGGCGGACGATGCGCTCCGCCACTTTGATCTCCCAGGGCGTCGTCCAGGCGAAGAGCGTCCCGCCTTGAATTGCCTCCATCACCCTCTCCGTCACGGCCGGATACGCGTGCCCCAGAATGATAGGCCCGAAGCCCAATCGGTAGTCGATGTACTCATTGCCATCGGCATCCCATATACGTGCATCCTTTCCTCGTGGGATGACGAGGGTGTCGTCGTCTCCCCAGTAGCGGAAATTGGAATTGACACCATGCGGGATCACCTGCCGTGCCCTCTCCAACAGTGCCTGTGTCTTCGTCAAAGTGCGTGACATAGCAGCCTCCTTCCGACTCTTTCATCCCCTGGCGCGTGGATGTGCCAGGGTCGACGTCTGATTGATGTTCGATGTGTGCAGGCCGTGTGTCTCTAAACGCCGTCCCAACCCGAGTCCCTGAGCGCGCCGGTAAACCTCCGGCAGCAGGGCCGCATATTCGCCCCAGATACCCAGGGCAATGTACACGATTACTTCGTCGGGCGACTCGCGGCCCGGCCGGCGCCCGGCGACGACATCGGGCCATTCGGCGTGTATGTCGTCACGCCCGAAGCGTCCTTCCTCGATCAGTCTCCTCAATTCCGGTATGCGCGGGCTCACGTAGTGCCAGCTGTCCACCACCACTTTGTCTGCGCCCGTGATCACGTCGAGGGCAATCTCCTGGTAGGAGCCCAGGCGCGCCACCAATGCCCCGGGACGAAGCCAGGCCCTCTCGAAGAGCGGTTGGTCACCGGTGGTGACGGTGAAGATGATGTGGGCCTCCCGCACGGCCTGCTCGCGGGCTGCCAGCGGGACCGCCCTTACTGGAAAGCCGAGCGCCGGCTCCAGCTCGGCGGCGTATGCCTCCGCCGCCTCCTGCACGATGTCCACGACGATGGCTTGATGTAGATCGAAGCGCTGGGATAGTGCCCGTAGGTGCATCCGCCCCAGCTGCCCGGCGCCGAAGATGGTCGCCGTGGTCGCGTCGCGTCGGGCCAGGGCAGCCGCGGTCACTGTGGTTGAGGCGCCCGTCTTCAGCGCCGTGATCCAGCCAGCCTCCATCAGGCAGGCCGGCAAACCCGTCTCGGCGTCGAACAGGAGCACCACTGACGAGGTGGCAGGACGGTCGAAACGCTCCGGATTGCCAGGGAAGTAGCTGAACGTCTTGACGAAGGCCAGGTCCTCGCCGGCCAGGTAGCCGGAGAAGGGCTTGATGAAGCCCACATCGCCGACGTCCATGTAGAACTTGTCGCCCACGACGTCCCCGGCTCCGTCGGCGCGGATGCCTTTCTCAGCCAGCGCCACGGCCTCGGCGACCGTGATGGCCTCCTGCACGTCCGATTCGGTCAAGTACAATATGGAATCCGGTACGGCCATAGTCAACCCCTCCCATAGATGCTGACGCGACTCGCCGCTGCTTCTGCCCCTGTCCTGACGCCCCAGGTTGATGTGTTCCGTATCACTCTCGCCAGTCAAGCCTCGTCCGTGACGTCGGACAGAGCAACGCGGAAGAGCCCAACAGCTTCGTCAATCTGTCCCGCGGTGACGATGAGAGGCGGTATCCACCGGACGGTGTTGTTCCACGGCCCACAGGTCAGAAGCATGAGCCCGTG
>JAWLCP010000021.1:0-35330 GCA_041687115.1 Anaerolineae bacterium | reverse complement strand
GCCGGCCAAGTACGATGAGCTGAGTGGAGGGCTCCGAGCAAGAGCTTCTGACGATTTCGAAGCGATGGGTCTGCTGCTCAAGAGCGTGTACGTGACCTCGATCAGTGTGCCTGAGGAGGTGGAGAGAGCCCTCGATGAGCGGGCTCAGATCGGCGCGCTTGGCGATATGCAAGCCTACATGCAGTTTAAGGCGGCGCGAGCTCTTGGCGACGCCGCTCAGGCAGGAGGCGGTGGAGAAGGGTCCCTGGCCGGGCTAGGCGTCGGGCTCGGCGCTGGCATGGGGCTTGGGACCGTGATGGCGAGCGCCATTGGTCAGTCGATGCAGGGCTCGATGGGGATGGGATCCTCGGCCGGGGCGACGGGACCAGTTGGGAGTGGTGGCATTGAGCAGGGGTTCGCTAATCTGAGAAACCTCGTGGCGCAGCAACTCACGCTATCGCCTGACGAGCGAGAAGGCGCTCGGTCTGCGCTGGACAAGTTGTTCAGTGAACTGGCCTCATCGACCTCGACAATGGAGGACGTGAGGGCGGCGCGCCAGGAACTGACAGAGGCGTTCCCATGGCTCGCAGAGCCAGTGAAGACGCTTCTGAACACGCCTGTCGCTCTCCAGATGCTGGGGCAGATCGCAGCTCGATCTATGTAGTATGCTTTCCACACCGCGTCTAAACTGGGCCTTATTCATCGTCTATGTCCTGGTGACAATCGGCGTCCTCGTCGCCGCGTTGATCTCGCCCACGATCCGGAGTCTGGCGTACGCTCCTCTGCGAGCGTTGATCCTTCCGCCGCCGCGGCCAATCGTCGTCGATGTACTCTACTCCACGGAGAAGGCGGCCTGGATCACTGAGGCGGCCAGGAGGTTTCGAGGGGCTGGAGCACGGCTGGACGGCCGTCCGATCCAGCTGGAGCTGAGCAAGTCTGGGTCGCGAGAGATGTACCTGGCGGTCCTAGATGGCGACGCCAGACCGGACTTGATCAGCCCGGCGAGTACGCTGCAGATCTCCCTGCTGCAGGATCTCTCGGCGGCTCGGACCGATAGGTTCAAGTCCGCTGTCGTGGATCGCACCGATTCGAGGACGTGCCGCCCTGTTCTGAACACGCCTGTCGTGCTCGTGGCCTGGAAGAACCGCGCTGATGTCCTCTGGGGGGAGAACCTCGGCGGAGATCTGTGGCTTGACTTACACAAGGCCGTCACCGAGGAGACCTGGGAAGCCTACGGTCACCCCGAGTGGGGTTTCATCAAGTTCGGCCAGACGAACCCACTCAAGTCTAACAGCGGCTTCCAGACCTTCCTGCTGATGACATACGGTTACTTCGACAGGACGAATGGCCTGTCGAACGATTACATTCTGGATCCAGACTATCAGGATTGGTATCGCGAGTTCGGGCGCAACGTGACCAAGTTCGGAGACAGCACCGGCACGTTTATGGAGGAGATCGTGGCGTACGGGCCCAGTCGGTATGATATCGTGGCCGTCTATGAGGCTACCGCCATCGAGCACGTTGAGAACGCGGTGGCTCGTTATGGGTCAGGGTATGGCAGTCTGCAGATCTATTATCCGCCTGCGACTTCCCTGAGCGATCACCCATTCTGTGTGCTGAAGGCCGATTGGGTCGCGCCAGAGGAAGCGCGGGCTGCTCAGATGTTCCTGGATTTCCTCACCAGCCGTGAGATGCAAGAATTGGCCCTTCAACACGGTTTTCGACCTGTAGATGACAGCATCTCGTTGGAGAGACCGGGCAGTCCTTTCCCGCGTTACGCCGCTAACGGCGTGCAGTTGGACTTGACCGCTCAGGTCGAGGTTCCCCCAGGGAACGTCCTGAACACGATGCTGGAGCTTTGGGCACGCACCGTGGAACCTTGAGCGAGTTCGCGCGCAGAGCCCTTGAGAAGACGGCGCCAACAGCCCGTTCTGGTCGGACAGTCGCCGAGATCTATGAGGTAGGAGTGAAGAGATGAGACAGCGAATAGGGCGATCGATGATCGGCTTGTTTCTTTTTCCCGTCCTGGTCGCCGCCTGCAGCAGTGGGGCGCTTCCCCTGACAGGCGGCAAGACTGTGACCATCAGCATGGTCTACGGCTCGGAGAAGGAAGCTTGGTTGGTGCCCCTGATCGAGTCGTTCAACGCGCAGAAGAACAAGACCGAGCAAGGAACCGCTATCCTCGTCGAGGCGACACCGATGGGCTCCATCGCCTCAGGCGACGGCATCGTCGACGGCACGCTTCGGCCGACGATATGGAGCCCCGCATCGTCGGCGTACGTACCTGTCGCCAATACGAACTGGCGACGAGAGCATGGTGAGGATCTGGTTCTGAACACGCCGAACGACCTGGTGTTGAGCCCGGTGGTCATCGCGATGTGGCGGCCGATGGCTGAGGCCCTCGGCTGGCCTGATGAATCACTTGGCTGGGCCGACATCGCTGAGATGGCGACGTCCGATGAGGGG
Organism: Anaerolineae bacterium; assembly: GCA_041687115.1. Lineage (GTDB taxonomy): Bacteria > Chloroflexota > Anaerolineae > B4-G1 > B4-G1 > SKLM01. Next base: position 32,885 of record JAWLCP010000021.1, on the reverse strand, counting down.
TGGGGTGCCTTCGGTTATCCGGAGTGGGGGAGTTTCAAATTCGGTCACACTCATCCCAACTTCAGTAACAGCGGCATCATCTCGGTGATCGCCGAGGCCTACGCGGGCGCTGGGAAACAGCGAAACTTGACCCTGGAGGATCTTCGTGATCCCGGGCTGAAAGCCTTCATGACGGATGTGGAGAGCAGCGTCATCCACTATGGCGAGAGCACGGGATTTTTCGCCCGTCGGATGTTCGAGCGAGGTCCTTCGTACCTCAGTGCGGCGGTGATGTATGAGAACTTGATCGCGGCACAGGAGGCGAAGCGGCTCAACGGGGAGAGCAACCAGCCGCCAGTGGTCGCCATCTATCCGAAGGAGGGCACCTTCTGGAGCAACCATCCCTACATCATCTTGAATGCTCCGTGGGTCAGTGATGAGCAGCGGGAGGCTGCAGAGATCTTCGAGGATTTCCTGCTGGCGGAGCCTCAGCAGCGGCGATCCATCGAGTACGGATTCCGCCCGTCGGATCCGGAGATCGCGCTCACGTCCCCGCTGGACGTGCGGCACGGCGTCGATCCGACTCAGCCCCAGACGATCCTTGAGGTTCCCTCGGGCGAGGTCGTCGTCGGGATTCAGGAGCTTTGGCGAAGCGAAGCGAAGAAACCAGTCGATGTCGTGGTGTTGATGGATACATCGGGGAGCATGGAGGGGGAGAAAATCTCGTCGGCGCGCTCCAGCCTGATCCAGTTCATCGATCTGATGGATGACCGTGATCGCCTGGAGGTGATCTTGTTCAGCGATGAGATGATCACGCTCACTGACCTGTCACCTCTCGGGGAGAAACGCCAAGACGTCCGCAATCGTGTCTCCGGGGTGATCGAGGGAGGGGACACAAAGCTGTATTCGACGATAGAGCTGGCGTACAGGGAGCTAGAAGCTAAGGGGGATCCGGATCATATCCGCGCCATCGTGGCTCTCACGGATGGGAGGGACACGGCTTCGGACGTAACGCTGCCCCAATTGCTCGATCAGATTGGAGCCCAGAGCGAGAGCGGGGATGCAACGAAGATCTTCACCATCGCCTTCGGCCAAGCAGCCGATCGCGAGGTGATGCAGCAGATCGCTGAGATCACGGGCGGGAAGCAGTACGACAGTGACCCCCAGACCATAGGTGAGATCTATGCCGAGATTGCAACGTTTTTCTAGGGGTTTCACCTGTCTGGCGACTCCGAGCAGAGGCCGCGTCTGCGACGCGGAGCCGCAGCAGGGAGGATAGCGGATGTCCCTCCGTTCACCATTTCTGACCGGACTGATCCATCCCCTTAATCTGCTGATGCTGGGGCTGTCTGTGTTTGCCGGGCTCGTCTCGGCCTGGTGGCTCTTCCCTGTGGGACTGGTTCTTTGGCTAGTTATGGTTATCAATGTGGCAAACAACCCCTCGCTGCGCATGAGCCATCGGATGCAGAGGCGGGAGTCACTTGCCCAGCGATTCCAGAAGCGCTTCGACCGCCTGGAGCGACTGCAGGTGAGCATCTTCAACAGCCTGGCCTCCGCTCCCCCGCGCGTTCGGCGTGTGCTCCAGCCGGTGCAGGATGAGACAGAGCGCGTGGTCGACGAAGCCCATGCGCTCTGCCGACGCATGACGGCGCTTGAGAACTATCGCCTGGTTACGGAGTCACAGGTCGATCTGGAGGCTGAACTGAGAGAGCTCCATGACACCGTCGACAGGACGGACGATCCGGTGACCAAGCAGGAATACGAGGAATCTTACCGAGCTCTCCAGAGGCGCGTCGACAAGCTCCAGATGGTTTCGACCCAGTTGGATCGCGTCGAGGCGCAGTTGGTAAGCTTGTCCAATGAGATGGAGAGCATGGTGACTGAGGTCATCCGCCTCCAGGCGATGGGGCCAGAGGAGGCGCGGGGGCAGGTGGATTCACTGGTTGAGAAGCTTCGAGAGGAGGCGGCGCAGCTTGAGACGTTCGAGGGGCAAGCGGTTCGGGTCTGAGTTCTGGCGGTCCCTGGTGGTTGCTTCAGTGCGGACAAAAAGAAGGTATTGTGAGCTTGAGACGAATCATTGATCGAGGTGTCAGATACGTGCTGCTTTGTAGCGCGTTGGTCTCCATCTTCGTGGTTTTCCTGATCCTGCTCTTCACGTTCCGAGAGAGCTTGCCGGCGTTCCAAGAGATCGGGGTGATCAACATGCTGACGGGGACGGTCTGGCGGCCACAGCGGGATCGGCTCGGGATCCTGTCGATGATCGCGGGCTCTCTGCTGGTCACCCTCGGGGCCGTCACTTTGGGCGTCCCCCTCTCCTTAGCCGGGGCGATCTTCCTCGCAGAGGTGGCTCCCTCTCGCGTTCGGGAGGTCGTTCGTCCTGCCATCGAGTTGTTGGCCGGCATTCCCTCGGTCGTATACGGTCTGTTTGGGATGGTCGTGCTGGTGCCTATGGTGCGACACCTCCTCTCCGTGCCAGGCAATACGGGGTTCGGGCTGGCTTCGGCGTCTATGGTTCTGGCGGTGATGGTCCTACCCACGATTACGAACATCGCCGAGGATGCCATACGGGCGGTGCCCAAGGAGTACCGCGAGGGCTCGTTGGCGCTCGGCGCCACGCGCTGGCAGACGATCGTCGGGGTGACGGTGCCCGCTGCCCGTTCCGGCATCATCGCGGCGATCATCCTAGGCGTGGGGCGCGCGCTCGGAGAGACGATGGCGATGATCATGGTCATCGGCAACTCGATACGTATGCCGCGCCCTTTGGGGAATAACCCACTGACGATCTTTCTCAGTCAGGCTCGGACCCTGACGGGCAACATCGCCGTGGAGATCAAGTACGCCACGGGTCTGCACGAGGACGCCCTCTTCGCCACCGGCGTGATACTGTTTGTGCTCATTATGCTGGTCAACGGCTCAGCGCGAGTTCTGATGCAAAGGAGGGCGGGTTGAGCGAGCACACCGCAAGGTCCGAAGACATCACACGGGAGAGCGTTTCATTTCTGCACATGCTGAAGCTGGCGACGCTCGCTGGATCGTCAGAGGAGAAGACGGATCTGGCCCGCCGCCGTCTGATCCAGACGTTCGCCTTCGTGCTCTTGTGGTTGTCTGGTATTGCGGCCGTTGCCATCCTTCTGGCCGTGGTCGGCTACGTTGTGGCGCAAGGGGCCAAGGTCGTCAACCTGGAGTTCCTGACGACCCCGCCTGCCGGAGGGCTGGCTGCTTCCGACGTGGGGGGGATGTCCACTACTGTCGTCTCCACCGTCTACCTGGTGTTCTGGACCATCGTCATCGCCGGCCCACTGGGCGTCTTGGCCGCGATCTACCTCGTCGAGTACGCCGAGGAGGTGGAGGGGAGGACAGGGCTGATCCCCCTTCTTGTGAGCGTGGTTCGGTTTGCCGTCGAGATCCTGGCGGGGGTGCCCTCGATCATTTTTGGTCTCTTCGGGTACGCTCTCTTTGTCTCCGCCAAAGGGCTGGGGTGGAGCTTCTCGTTGCGATCTGCCGCCGTCACCGGTGCTTGCCTCGTCTTACCCGTCATCATCCGGGCCAGCGAGGAGGCGATCCGGGCCGTGCCCCGCTCCTATCGGGAGGGTAGTCTGGCCTTAGGCGCCACAAAGTGGCAGACCACCTGGAAGGTTGTGCTGCCGGCGGCTGCCCCCGGTGTCATCACGGGTATCGTACTCAGCGTCGGACGCGTAATAAGCGAAACGGCGGTCTTCTTCGTCACCTTTGGCGGGACTGTCCGCGCCCCGGACACGGTGTTCGACCTGTCCTCGCCAGGGCGTTCTATGGCGCTCCACGTCTACTATCTGGCAATGGAGACACGGGCCTTCGACAAAGCTATGGGGACCGGGGCTGTGTTGATCGTTACTATCATACTGATCAACTTGTCTATCAACGTGATTTCGCGACGTTTGACCGCGCGACTAGGGGGAAGATAGATGGAATTCGAGGATGTTAAGCTGGAAACGGCTGGCTATAGTATGTACTATGGAGACTTCCAGGCGCTGCGGGACGTCGATATTCAGATCCCGCGGAACCGCATCACGGCGGTGATCGGGCCTTCCGGCTGTGGTAAGAGCACGTTCTTGCGCACGTTCAACCGAATGAACGACCTTATCTCCGGTGTGAGTGTGGAAGGAGACGTGTACATAGACGACCAAGACGTCTTCAAGATGGATCCGGTGGAGTTACGGCACTGCGTGGGCATGGTCTTCCAGCGGCCGAATCCCTTCCCCAAGTCGATCTTCGACAACGTCGCCTACGGCCCCCGTTCCCACGGGATGCGGGATCGGGCCGAGCTGGCCGAGATTGTGGAACGGAGCCTGCGCGACGCGGCGCTCTGGGATGAGGTCAAGGATGACCTGAACAAGTCGGGGCTGGAGCTCTCGGGCGGGCAGCAGCAGCGGCTCTGCATTGCCCGCGCTTTGGCGGTGGAGCCGGACGTGATCCTGATGGACGAGCCGGCCTCGGCTCTCGACCCGGTCGCGACGCTGAAGATCGAGGAGTTGATCCGGGAGCTGAAGAAGACGTATACGATTGTGATCGTCACGCACAACATGCAGCAGGCGGCCCGAGTGTCCGATTACACTGCCTTCTTCATGATGGATGAGGACAATCGCGCCGGGTACCTGGTGGAGTATGGGCCGACGGGTCGCATCTTCACCAACCCTCAGCACGAGATGACGGAGCGTTATATCACCGGACGGTTCGGTTAGAAGTGGGAGTGAAGAAAGTGAAGAAACCGAAGGTGTTGTTCCTCTGTATTGAGAACCGGGCGCGGAGTCAGATGGCCGAGGCCTTCCTGCGTCGCTACGCTGGGGATCAATTCGAGACCTTCAGCGCTGGCCTGGAGCCGAGCCCTATCCATCCTTACGTCTACGAGGTAATGGAGGAAGTAGGGTTGGATCTGGAAGGCCATCACCCCAAGGGTGTTGATGAGTTCTTCAACAAGATGTACTTCGGCATTCTGATCACTGTGTGTCAGAAGGCTGAGGAAAGATGTCCCATCTTTCCTGGCCTGGGTGAACGTCAGTACTGGCCGATCGAGGATCCGGTGGCGGTCGAGGGCTCCGAGGAGGAGAAGCTGGAGGCGTTCCGCAAGGCGCGCGACGAGATCGAGCAGCGGGTTCTCGATTGGTTGGAGAGTCGCGGCAACAAGAAGCGACAAGATGAGTAAGAACAAGGTTCTTCTTCTGTGCACGGGCAACTCGTGCCGCAGCCAAATGGCGGATGGACTCGTCAATCACTTCCTGGGTGATCGTTGGGAAGCCTTCTCAGCGGGCACGGAACCGTCCGGCTACGTGCATCCACTGGCGATCGAGGCGATGGCGGAGCTGGGCATCGACATCTCTGGCCAGCGCTCGAAATCGGTAGACGAATTTCGCGACGTGGCGTTCGACCTTGTGATCACCGTCTGCGACGACGCGGCCGAGAACTGCCCGCTCTGGCTCGGCTCTGGGAACGTCCACCATATCGGCTTCCCCGATCCCGCCGACACGACCGGCAGCGAAGAGGAGCGGATGGAGGTGTTCTGGAAGGTGCGAGATGGTCTTCGCCGGGAGGTGTTCGGTTACCTCAAAGAGAAGGCCGACGCGGGAGGGAAGGCTCGTGAAACCGCGTGAAAGCTTTGACCTGGAGCTACAGCGCCTCAAGGACGCTGTCTTGGTTCTGGGAAGTCAGGTCGAAAACGCGATTGTAGACTCGGTGGATTACTTGAAGGAGAGGGACGCCGAGGCGGCACGTCAGATCATCGCCCAGGATCGCCTGGTCAATGAGCGGCGGTTTGAGCTCGAGGCAGATGCACTGGCCTTGATCGCCACGCAACAACCGATGGCTCGAGACCTGCGCACCATCGCGGCCGTCCTGGATATTGCGTCCGAGCTGGAGCGGATCGGGGATTATGCAAAGGGCATCGCCCGAATCAACCTGATGATGGACGAACGGCCTTTTGTCAAGCCACTGGTCGATCTTCCCGTGATGGCGTCCAAAGCGAGAGTTATGCTCCACGAATCGCTGGAGGCCTTCGTCCGAGGCGATGGCGATCTGGCCCGCGCTATTCCAGAGGAGGACGACAAGGTAGACGCTCTCTACAATCAAGTCTATCGAGAGCTTATCGATCTGATCGTGTCGGATCCGAGCAGGATCGATCAGGCGAATTACCTGCTGTGGGCGGCGCACAACCTGGAGCGGGCTGCAGATCGGGTGACGAACATCTGCGAACGGGTGATCTTCACCGTCAGTGGGGAGATGGTGGAGATGGACATGGAGGACTCGGGCGTCGAAAGCATCGGATAACGGTCGGCGATCGTTCTTGGTAGGCCGAGTGCGGTCCTTGCGAAGCCCCGCTGCTTGCAGTGGGGCTTTGGCATGTGGGCAGGGGTTCATAGATTCAGAATCATCTAACTTGACAGCGATGCGTCCCCATGATAAAACTACTCTCAAGCGGGGAAGCATTCCCGATGATAAGCTAATCTATGAGTCACCTGCCCACCACTGCCGGTTACAATGTGTCGCTTGCACTCCGAGGCCGGCGCTTGATCGCCGGCTTGCTTGTGTTAATCCTCGTGACCAGTCTCGCCGGGTGTGCTGCTCCTCCCTCGACGGATGCGACGACTGAACCTGATGGAGCTGAGACTATCGAGAACAAAGGGTCCGACACGCTGGTGAATCTGGCGCTGGCCTGGGCGGAGAGGTATATGGAGCTGCACCCCGACGTGCGCATCTCCGTAACCGGCGGGGGGTCAGGCACCGGCATTGCCGCCCTGATCAACGGCACGGTGGACATCGCGAACGCCTCACGAGACATGAAGCCGGAAGAGATAGCCGCCGCCGAAGCGAACGGGATCACGCCCGTCGAGTTCGTCGTCGCCCTGGATGCCATCGCGGTGGTTGTGCATCCGTCCAACCCGGTCGACAGGCTGACGTTCCGACAGATTTCTGATATCTACACCGGGGAGATCACCAACTGGCAAGAGGTGGGGGGTGACGATCGACCGATCGTGCTCCTGTCCCGGGAGTCAAACTCTGGAACGTACGTCTACTTCTTGGAGAACGTCGTGCGCATGGGTGACCAGGAGAGTGATCTGCTGTTTTCCCCTGGCACGTTGCTGATGCCGTCTTCGGAAGGAATCACGTCTGAGGTCAGCCAGAACCCGAACACCATCGGCTACGATGGTCTGGGCTACGTCACACCAGAGCAGAAGGTGGTGGCGGTGGCCCGCGACGCCGAAGGGCCCTACGTGCTGCCTTCGATGGAGACGGTCAATGACGGCTCGTACCCAATCGCGCGACCGCTTTACATGTACACCGCTGAAGAACCGACGGGACGCATCGAGATGTACCTGGACTGGGTGAGAGGTGAAGGGCAAGCCGTGGTACCTGAGGTCGGTTTCGTTCCCCTCCAATGAGGCCGGCAGCCCGGGTTGGGTCGATGTCTCGACCGTCGTTCTTCTTGGATCACGATTCGGGAGGTTCGTCTGATTGAGCAGAGCGGCTTAGAGAACAACACATCTCGCTGGTCCGAATTCGCGATTGAGATGGTTATCCGCGCATTGGGCTTTTCGGCTATCGGCTTTGTGACGCTGATCTTCATCTTCTTGCTGCGGGAGGGCGTGCCGACGTTCTTCGAGGTGTGCCTGGTCAATCTGTTCGGCACGCGATGGTATCCCACCTTCGGTCTGTTCGGCACACTGCCCCTGATCCTGGGATCACTGCTCGTGACCATGACGGCCATCGCCATTGCGCTGCCCTTGGGAGTGGCGACAGCGGTGTTTGTGCGGGAGGTGGCCCCGGATTGGACGCGGGAGTTCCTCAAGCCCATGATTGAGGTGCTGGCGGGCATTCCCTCGGTGGTACTGGGTTTCTTCGGGATGACGATTGTGGCGCCCTTCGTGCGGAGGACCCTGGGCACGCCGACCGGCCTGACGGCGTTCACGGGGGCGCTGATCCTGGCCTACATGTCCCTGCCCACGATCATCAGCGTGGCCGAGGATGCGCTCGATGCCGTCCCCAGGTCCTATCGCGACGGGGCCCGGGCCATGGGCGCCACTGAATGGCAGACGATATGGCGTGTGGTGGTGCCGGCAGCACGTTCGGGCATCGTGACAGCGGTGATGCTGGGCCTGGGGCGGGCGATTGGCGAAACGATGGCCGTGATGCTGGTTACCGGGAACGCAGCTCGTATGCCCCTGACGCTGGACTCCCTGTTCCGTCCCGCCCGGACGATGACAGCTACGGTCGCTGCTGAGATGGGCGAGGTGGCCCAAGGGAGCGTCCATTATCACGTTCTGTTCGGCATCGGGCTCATCCTGTTCGTTATGACCTTCGCCATCAATCTGACGGCGGCCGCTACGATCTTCCAGAAGCGGCGGCGCGGGGGCCTGCGCTGATGGATCGATATCGGGTGCAGAGAGTGGGGTTTGCTCTGTTGGCCGCCGTGGCCGTTATCGTGGTGGCCCCAATTCTGCTGGTCATCGGCGCCATTGCGGTGAGAGGGATTGACGCCATCAGCTGGGAGTTTCTTACCGCGATGCCTCGGGATGGTATGAGGGCGGGAGGGATATTCCCGGCTATCGTCGGGACGTTCTGGCTCACGCTGGGCACGGCAGCGGTGGCCATCCCCATCGGCCTGGGCGGCGCCATCTACCTCGCCGAGTACGCGCGGGACAACCTGCTGACCCGGGCGATCCGGCTGGCGATCATCAATCTGGCAGGTGTGCCTTCGGTCGTGTATGGTCTGTTCGGGCTTGGGCTGTTCGTGTTGTTCCTCCAGTTTGGGACATCGATCGTGGCTGGCTCCTTAACGCTGGCCATCATGACGCTGCCCATTATCATCAGCACGGCGGAGGAAGCGCTGCGCGCCGTGCCGACTGAATTCCGCACCGTCAGTGCCAGCCTGGGGGGGACGCGCTGGCAGGGGATCCGCCGCATCGTGTTGCCGCAGGCGATGCCCGGGATTATCACCGGGATCATCCTGGGTCTCCTGCGGGCGGCCGGAGAGACCGCTCCCATTCTCTTCACCGTGGCCGCCTTCTACTTGCCGCGCCTGCCGCAGTCGCCTCTGGATCAGACGATGGCGCTGCCCTATCATCTCTACGTGATCAGCACTCAGGTCCCAGGAATGCCGGAGGAGATTCAGTATGGCACGGCGCTGGTGCTGCTGGCCGTGGTCCTCTCGATGAACGTCGTGGCCACCCTCATCCGCAGCGCCTATCGCAGGCGTCGAGAATGGTGACCAGAGGACCGACACAGCGAGCGTGGGGGCAGTCCATTCGGCCTCTAGACGGACTCAATTGCCCGTGCTCAGCTAGCTATGTCATGTGAGAATAACGTCAAGATTCGCATCGAAAGCGTCAGCTATTCCTACGGTGACCGACTGGCGCTGAGGGACGTGTCCCTCGACATCGCGGCGAATGCTATCACCGTGCTGTTTGGCCCGGCAGGCGGGGGCAAGACGACGCTCCTCCGTCTCGTCAACCGTTTGAACGACATGGTGGATGGCACTCAGATGTCAGGTCGAATCTGGCTGGATGGGCACGATATCTACGGCCCGGAGGTCGACTTGTCCACACTCAGGCGGCGGGTGGGGATGGTGTTCGCCTTGCCACTCCCGCTGCCGGGCACCGTCCGTGAGAACGTGATCTATGGTCCGGAGTTGGCCGGCGTTCGAGACCGAGCTGAGCAAGACGCGATTGTGGTACGCAGCCTCAAGCAAGCTGCTCTGTGGAATGAGGTCAAGGATCGGCTGGATGATTCGGCCAGCGCACTCTCCGGCGGACAGCAGCAGCGGTTGTGCATCGCCCGGAGCCTGGCGCTGGAGCCGGAGGTTCTCCTGCTGGATGAACCCACCTCCGGTCTGGATCCTATCTCGACCGCCAAGGTAGAGGCTACGCTCCAGCAGCTGAAGGAAGACTACACGATCGTCCTCGTGCCCCACAGCGTCCAGCAGGCGGCTCGCGTGGCGGACTGCGCCGCATTCTTCCTGATGGGGGAGATGGTGGAATACCGGCCCGGCGAGGAGATCTTCGTTACGCCCCACGACAAGCGGACGGAAGACTACATCACCGGCCGATTCGGATAGGTTCGAGGGTATGGAGAAGATCAGGGTAGAGAACCTCGATTTCTACTACGGCGATAAGCAGGCGCTGGAAGACATATCGATCACCATCAGAGACCGGGAGATCACGGCTCTGATAGGACCGTCGGGCTGCGGAAAGTCCACGTTCCTCCGCTGTCTCGATCGGATGAACGATACGATCCCCAACACGCGGTTGGAGGGAACGATCCTCCTGGATGGTCGCGACATCTACGCACCCGGCACAGATGTGGTAGATCTGCGTCGTCGAGTCGGGATGGTCTTCCAGCGTCCCAACCCCTTCCCCAAATCGATCTACGATAACGTTGCCTTCGGCCCACGCATCCTGGGATTTGACGGAGAACGGAATCTGGATGAGGTCGTGGAGGAGAGCTTGCGCGGGGCTGCTTTGTGGGACGAGGTTGGCGGCGATCTCGAGCAGGATGCCCTAAGCCTCTCGCTTGGAGAGCAGCAGCGACTGTGCATCGCGCGCGCCATCGCCGTCAGGCCGGAGGTGATCTTGATGGATGAGCCCTGTTCGGCGCTGGATCCCATCGATACTCTCCAGGTCGAAGAGCTGATACGCGAGCTGAAACAGAACTACTGCATCGTCATCGTCACTCATAACATGCAGCAGGCGGCACGCGTCTCCGATAGAACCGGCCTCTTCTGGCTGGGCAGGCTCGTGGAGTTCAACGTGACCGAGAAGATCTTCACGAATCCCGACCAGAAGCGAACGGAGGACTACATCACCGGGCGCGCAGGGTAGCTCGCATGGTACGGATGGCTGACCTGGAGGGGTGTGATGATGCGTGAGAGCTTCAACAGGGAGTTGCAGCGGCTGATGGACGAGATTCTGGAGTTGGGGAGCCGGGTGGAAGCTGCCCTGGCGGAAGCTGTGCAGGTGCTGAAGACACAGGACCGCGAGGCAGCCAGAGCTCTTATTGCGCAGGATCGATCGATCAACAAAAAACGGTACGAGATTGAGGCCGATGCTCTGACCCTGATCGCGACGCAGCAGCCCATGGCCAGGGACCTGCGAATGATCGCTGCTGTGTTGGACCTGGCGTCCGAGTTGGAGAGGATCGGCGATTATGCCAAGGGGATCGCCAAGGTCAATCTGATGATCGGGGAAGAACCCCTGATGAAGCCTCTAATTGACCTGCCGCTGATGGCCTCCAAAGCCGCGGACATGCTCGATGAGGCGCTGCAGGCGTTTGCCCGGCAGGACGCCGAGAGGGCCCGGGAGATTCCCCGGCAGGACGAGGAGGTGGACCAGCTGTATGACCAGATCTACCGAGAGCTGATCAGCCTCATCATGGTTGAGCCGAGGAGAATAGAGCAGGCCAACTACCTCCTGTGGGCCGCCCACAATCTCGAGCGCGCTGCCGATCGCGTGACGAACATCTGTGAGCGTGTGGTGTTCACCGTCACCGGCGAGCTGACGGAACTCGACGCCGAGGAGGGCCAGCGGGTGAGCGTCGATGCCTTGGAGTAGAACCTGCGTGGTTGCATCACCGGCGGGACGGTCGCGGACAGGACAGCCCCGCTTGACGCCGGGTGGTGGGAGGGGATCGGCCACCGCGACGGAGACGGTCCGAGGAGGAGCACGGGCGGTGGAGTTCGGCCGTGGGACGGGGACATGCGGGTCGGCCGCTATCTGTAGGAGTTGAGGTTTGGAAGCTCAGGTTCTGACCATCGCACTTGCTCAGATGGATGTTCCACAGGGATGTCCGGATCGCAACCTGGCGCGAGCGCGGGAGTTCGCCACCGAGGCTGGCTCTGCGGGCGCTGATCTGTTGCTGTTGCCGGAGCTGTGGCTTCACGGCTATGACCTGGAACAGGCGGACCGGTGGGCCGCCCCGCTGGGGGAGGGCGGCTTCGCCGAGATGGCTGCAATGGCGCGCGAGTTCCAGATCTACCTCGTCGGATCGCTCCTGGAGCGGCACGCGGGTGGCGTCTCCAACACCGCAGTGCTCTACGGCCCCGACGGTGACCTTCTGGGCTCGTACCGCAAGATGCATCTGTTCCGCCTCATGGAGGAGCATCGGTACCTGGCCCCGGGCGATCACGCGACGCTGTGTCCTACGCCGTGGGGCCCGACCGGCTTGGGCATCTGCTACGACCTGCGCTTCCCCGAGCTTTTCCGCGCCATGGCGCTCGCCGGCGCCAGGCTCTTTGTGATCCCGGCGCAGTGGCCCGTGAAGCGCCTTGAGGCGTGGCTCCTGCTCGCGCGAGCCCGAGCCGCGGAGAACGAGCTGGTTGTGGCGGCCTGTAACCGCGTGGGTCGGAATGAAGACGTTACGTTCCCCGGTCGCTCTATCGTCGCTGATCCATGGGGAAACGTCCTGGTCGAAGGCGACGGTGAGGAGCGGTTGGTGATCGCCCAGGCGGATCTACGCGAGATTGAGAAGGCCCGTCGCTATCTGACCGTCTACAAAGACCGCCGCCCGGCCGCGTACGTGGTCAGGTGAGGAGTTGGGAGGCTGGGACTTGAGCTACCAAGCGATGCTCGAGAGCGCGATAGCCGTCGCCCACGAAGCGGGCGATGTCGTGTCCCGCGATTTCCCGCCCAGTGCCCTCGGGCGGGTCGGCTTCAAAGGACCGGTCAACCCGGTGACGGAGACGGATACCGCCGCAGAGGAGTTGATTCGCAGCCGTCTGGAGGAGCGTTTTCCTGGTCATCGAATTCTCGCGGAGGAGAGCGGCGGCGACGAGTGGCGAGAGCCGGGTCCGCCGATCTGGTTGATCGACCCCCTGGATGGGACGAACAACTTTGCCCATGGCTTTCCCCACGTCGGCATCTCGCTGGCTCTGGTGGAGGATGAGCAGCCCGTGGTGGGCGTGATCTACGATCCGCTTCGCGGCGAGACGTTTGCCGCGACAGCGGGCGGAGGGGCCACCCTCAACGATGAGTCGATACGGGTCACCGAGGTCAGGGATCTGTCCGAGGCTTTCCTGGCAACCGGCTTCCCCTACGACCGGCGTGTCGCGTCGGACAACAACGTTCAGCGCCTGGACCACTTCCTCCGGCGCAGCCAGGGCGTGCGTCGGGCGGGGGCGGCTGTTCTGGATCTCTCCTACGTCGCCTGCGGCAGATTCGATGGCTTCTGGGAGATCCGTCTTCACCCGTGGGACGTGGCCGCTGGCATTCTCATCGTGCGTGAGGCTGGCGGGGAGGTGACGAACTTCGCGGGAGGCCTCGATTGCGTCTCAGGACGGCGTATTGTAGCTTCTAACGGTCGTATCCACCAGCAGATGCTGCGGGTGATCCTTGAGGGCGCAGATGCACCCCTCCCGGAACCTATGGACGGCCACGAGCTGGAGTCCTGACCTCGAGAGGGCCAGCCCCGACCCCTGGCGGAGGTCGCCGAGCCGCCCACCAAGAGATGCGGAAGCTGTTCTGCAAAGAGACTGGGCTTGGTGGCACCGGGAGCGGGTTGCGCTGCAGCCGGCGTGTGGGGGTGACACCCCTCGCACTGACCGGCGAAGCATCTTCACTGGCGCAAATCGCAAGATCATGGCACAATAAGCGGTCGGAGCCACATGGCTCCGTGTTTCACGTATGGGCTTCCGCATCCCCAATCTGCCCTACTGGGACGCATTCGGATCGGCGTGTGAGATCCGGGCCTTGAGCCCCACGCTGCGCGACAGTGGCCGGCTCAGCGACGCAGCAGGGACGAAGAGAGTGCAAAGGTGAATCGTTGGAGAACCGGATTAGTCCGCAAGTAAGGAGAGGACACTATGGCACAATTGACGGAGATTCGTTGGCACGGTCGAGGTGGTCAGGGGGTGGTCACCGCGGGTGAGCTACTGGCGGAGACCGCGCTGGACAGCGGTCATTACTTCCAGGCCTTCCCCGACTACGGGCCGGAGCGGATGGGCGCGCCGATTCGGGCCTTCACGCGCATCAGCCCCGACCCTATCACCATTCATTCCCAGATTGAGGAGCCCGACGTCGTACTGGTGCTCGATCCTACCCTGCTGGGTGCGGTAGCGGTCACCGAGGGGCTCAAAGAGGACGGCATCCTGGTGGTGAACAGCGCGATGAGCCCGTCTGAGGTGCGCCAGGAACTGGACTTCCGGGTCGGGAAGGTCTTCACGGTGGATGCGAGCCACATTGCCATTGAGGAGATGGGCCGGGAGATCACCAACACGCCGATGCTGGGGGCGTTTGCCGCAGCGACAGGAGTGGTCAGTGTCGACGCTCTGGCGCGTGAGATTCGGGAGTGGTTCGGCGAGAAGCTCTCGGAGCAGGCTGTGGATGCCAATGTCCGTGCCCTGAGGCGCGCGGCGGAGGAAGTCCAGGAAGGATAAGGGACGGCTGGTGGGAGGGGAGTGAACGAACCTGCCCCCTCCTGTTCTTGAGCGAGAGATCTGAAGGAGTATAGACCTTATGTCAGAGTTGAAAGGATGGAAAGAGATCCCCATTGGCGGGATGATCCTGGAGGCGGGCAACGCGGTGGAGTATAAGACCGGAGACTGGCGGGCCTTTCGCCCCGTCTTCGGCGAGGCCGAATGCATCAACTGCTTCCAGTGCTGGCTCAATTGCCCCGATTCCAGCATCCTGGTGGATGCCGAGAATGAGGAGATGGTCGGCTTTGATCTTGAACACTGCAAGGGATGTGGAATCTGCGCTGCGGTCTGCCCGGTAAACGCGCGGGTGATCAAGAAGGCTGATGAGGAGTTGAAGAAAGACGATCCTCGGCTCTGCATTCGCATGCTTGAGGAGGGCAAGTTCCAGGAGGTGGGCAATGAGTAAGTTTGAAGCATTGACCGGGAACGCAGCTGTCGCCAACGGGATGCGACAAATCAACCCGGACGTGGTGGCTGCCTATCCCATCACGCCTCAGACGGCCACCGTTCAGACCTTCTCCGAGTATGTCAACGATGGGTTGGTGGACACGGAGTTCGTCACCGTCGAGAGCGAGCACAGCGCCATGAGCGCCTGTGTTGGTGCCTCGGCGGCCGGTGCGCGGGTGATGACCGCCACCTCGGCCAACGGGCTGGCGCTGATGTGGGAGATTGTCTACATCGCTGCCTCCAGCCGTTGTCCTATCGTCATGAGCCTCGTCAACCGTGCCCTCTCGGGCCCGATCAACATCCATCCGGATCATTCCGACGTGATGGGGATTCGAGATAGCGGCTGGATCATCTTGATGTCCGAGAGCGGCCAGGAGGCCTATGACAACCTCATCCAGGCGGTGCGTATTGGCGAGCACGCCGACGTGCTGCTGCCGGTCGCTGTCTGCCAGGACGGATTCATCACCGGCCACGGGCTGGAGCGGGTTGAGGTGTACGAGGACGACGATGTGAAGGACTTCGTCGGCACGTATGAGCCACAGTGGCCGCTCCTCGACCTGCAGAACCCCAAGACCTATGGACCACTCGACTTCTACGACTACTACTACGAGCATAAGCGTCAGCAGGTCGAGGCTATGGAGAACGCCAAGCCTGTGATCCTGGAGGTGGCGAAGGAGTTCAACGAGCGGTTTGGCCGTGACTACGGTCTCTTTGAGGCCTATCGGCTGGATGACGCCGAGGTGGCGGTCGTCGTCGCCAACTCGACCGCCGGTACGGCAAAGACCGTGGTCGACGGACTCCGCGATGAGGGGGTGAAGGCCGGTCTGCTCAAGATTCGGCTGTTCCGGCCCTTCCCAAGCGAAGAGATGGCGCGGGCACTAAGCCACCTCGATGTGGTGGCGGTGATGGATCGTTCGATCTCCTTCGGCGCTATGGACAACGCTGGCCCCCTGTACCTTGAGTTGCTGGCCGCGCTGGCTGCCCACGGCGTGCGCATACCCGTAATGGACTACGTCTACGGCCTTGGCGGGCGCGACACCCTGCCTCATGAGATTGAGCGGGTCTTCCGCGATGCCCTGAACGTGGCCGAGACCGGCCAGATAGAGCGCAAGGTGACCTACCTGAGCGTGCGAGAGTGAGGAGTCTACTATGGCGACGAGATTAGCACTTAAAGAGCTGGCGAAGAAGCCGGAGCGCCTGGCCCCGGGGCATCGACTCTGTGCCGGGTGCGGCGCTTCGATCATTGTGCGGCAGATGCTGGCTGCCATCGATGATCCTGTTGTGCTTGCCAACGCCACCGGTTGTCTGGAGGTGGCCACCACCATCTATCCCTACACGGCCTGGCGGGTGCCCTGGATCCACAATGCTTTCGAGAACGCGGCGTCGACGATTAGCGGCGTGGAGGCGGCGTACAAGGCTATGGTGCGCCAGGGGAAGATTGAGGATCAGAACGTCAAGTTCATCGCCTTCGCCGGGGACGGCGGGACCTACGACATCGGGCTGCAGGCGCTGTCCGGTGCTGTCGAGCGCGGGCACGAGTTCTTGTATGTCTGCTACGACAATGGTGCCTACATGAACACCGGCATCCAGCGCTCCAGTGCCACGCCCTTTGGCGCGCACACCACGACCTCCCCGGCCGGCACGAAGATCCCGGGCAAGCAGCAGTTCCGCAAGGACCTGACCCGGATCATGGCCGCCCACGATATGCCATACGTCGCGCAGGCGGCCCCCAGCCGGTGGCGCGATCTGATGGAGAAGACCCGCAAGGCAGTCAACTGCGGTGGGCCAGCCTTCATGAACGTGCTGTCATCGTGCAACCGAGGCTGGCGGCACGGGACGGATGAGACGATCGAGATCACACAGCTGGGAGTGGACACCTGCTACTGGCCGCTCTATGAGGTGGAGGACGGCGAATGGAGGCTGACCTACAAGCCGCGTGAAAAGCTCCCCATCGAGGAGTGGCTGAAGCGGCAGGGCCGGTTCCGCCACCTTTTCAAGCCTCAGAATCGGCATCTCATCGATCAGATACAGGCGCAGATCGATCGACGCTGGGAAGAACTGTTGGAATGGTGCGGCGAGGCTTGATGCCCGATTGCTGAGCGGACATCGCCCCGTGGTGTCGAGGCCACGGGGCGCTTTTATTTGCGCGCGGTACGTGCCCGAATGAACGTTGAGAGAACCTCGGGGAACGGCGAGTCTGGCGACCACATGCCTGTGCGCCGTGTAGTGAGCACCTGGTGGCCGCTGGCCCTCAGCTGGCTGCTGATGGCGGCGGAGGGGCCGGCGTTGAGCGCCATCGTAGCTCGGCTCGCCAACCCAGAGATCAACCTGGCGGCCTTTGGCGGCATCGTCTATCCCCTGGCGCTGATTATCGAAGCGCCGATCATCATGCTCCTTTCCGCCTCGACGGCGCTCAGCAGGGACTGGGATTCCTATCGGAAGCTGCGCCGGTTCATGATGTGGATGGGGGCGGCCCTCACCGCCGTGCACGTGCTGGTGGCGTTCACCCCGCTGTACGACGTCGTAGTGGTGCAGCTGATTCGTCCCCCGGAGGAGATCGTTGAGTTGGCTCGCGTTGGATTGATGATCACCGTGCCGTGGACGTGGGCTATCGCTTACCGGCGCCTCAAGCAAGGTGTGCTGATTCGTTTCGGTCACTCACGGACGGTCGGCCTGGGGACGTTCGTGCGGCTCAGCGCGGACGGGATTGTACTGGGGGTGGGCTACCTGGTAGGGACGATCCCTGGCGTGGTCGTTGCGGCGTCCGCGCTCATCGCAGGGGTGGTGAGTGAGGCGGTCTACGCTGGCCTTCGAGCCCGACCCGTGGTTGAGCATCAGCTGAAGAAGGCGCCGCCGGTCGAGCAACCGCTCACGCCTCGCGCGTTTGTGGACTTCTACACCCCACTCGCGCTGACATCCCTGTTCCGGCTGGTCGCGGAGCCGTTGAGCAGTGCAGCGCTCAGCCGAATGCCCAGGGCCCTGGACTCCTTGGCGGTCTGGTCGGTCGTGACGGGGTTCGTCTTCTTGCCGCGGAGCCTTGGAGTCGCGTACAATGAGGTGGTCATCGCCCTCCTGGACGAGCCGCGATCATCACGGGCTCTGCGCCGCTTCATGGCTGTCCTCACGCTCGTCGTGACGGTCTTGCTGCTCGTCGTGGCCGCAACGCCACTGGGGATGGTGTGGTTTGAGCGCGTGAGCGGACTGCGACCCGACCTGGCTGAGCTGTCACGCAGCGGCCTCTGGGTGGCGCTGTTGATGCCCGCCCTGGCAGTGCTGCAGAGCTGGTATCAGGGGCTCATCGTCCACAGCCGCCGCACGCGGGGCATCACGGAGGCGGTGGTGGTGTACTTGCTGACCAGCGGGGGAGTCCTGTGGGGGGGTGTCGTGTGGGGTCGCACCGCGGGGCTCTACGTAGGCCTGGCGGCGGTCACCCTCGGTAGGCTGACGCAGACGATCTGGCTCTGGTACCGCAGCCGTCCCGCAGTGACGAGAGTGAACGAACGGGACGAAGGACTCTCTCCGTTCCAGGGAGCTGACATCACCGTACGCTAGAGGAACGGAGCCGTCGGATTTCGTCGATCCCCATGCAGCTGTCGCCCAGATGACCGCGGGCGACCACGGCACTGAAGCGCGATAGCGCGCCGCGGCTGTTGAGGCTGTCGTCGCTCACGCCCCGTACTGGTCGTAGATCTCCCATCTGATGGGACAGCAACAGATGTGAGAGTACCCAAAACTCATGGCGTAGGGGCAGTGCACCAGCGTGGGCTTCTCCACGAAGAGCACTCCGCGTACTGAACTCCGCACCGGGCAGCGAGGGTCTTTACCGTTGGACAGGCATGCAAACCCGCGTGGGCATTGGTCAGTCTTTTGACGCGCCTCCTCAGATACTCTCATCGCCATCTGGGCACACTCCCTCGCTCTCAAGCCAAGATGTGTCCTTTCCCCGGCGCGAAGCCTGCCTCCGTACGCCTTTGCTTCAGTATATCATACTCAAGGCCCCTTGTCTGTCGTCTAAGTTTGATTCTCCTTGTGGCGCGAGTTAGACACTCTTTGTGGCGCAAGTTAGATTCGATGACGGTCGATGGCTTGGGCCAGCGTCGAGTCGTGGATTCTGATCGAATGTGTGTGATTTGTATCAAGATCACGCACAATCGATCAAAACACCTTGACAGATTCTCCTGAATGTGATAAGATGACGGACGTGGATGAGGATGCGCGATCGACACTGACCGTCGAGAGACGAGACGCTATGGCGGACCTGGTGGCCCGGCAGGGTGCTGCCCGGGTCTCGGAGCTGGCGGAGCGCTTCCAGGTGAGCCCTACGACTGTTCGGCGCGACCTGGAGACGCTGGAGCAGCGTGGGACGGTGGAGCGCGTCCACGGGGGTGCGGTAGCGGTCCGAGCACGGGAGCGGCGGTATCGGTCTTCAGTGCGCTCCATGCCGCCGTACACG
Source organism: Anaerolineae bacterium (assembly GCA_041687115.1). GTDB lineage: Bacteria > Chloroflexota > Anaerolineae > B4-G1 > B4-G1 > SKLM01. Next base: position 13,575 of record JAWLCP010000021.1, on the reverse strand, counting down.
CGGCGCATCGGCCGAGCTGTGGTGGACATGGTCGATGAGGGCGAGACCGTCTTTCTCGGGCCCGGATCCCTCTCCTTGGAGGTGGCCCGGAGCCTCGACGACCGTTCTCGCATCACGGTGGTCACCAGCGGGCTTGAGATCGCTTACTGGCTGGCCGTCCATACCTCGCACCGGCTCATCATCACCGGGGGACAGGTGGAAGGCCCCGATTTGGCCCTCGTGGGCCAGGTGACTCGCGATGCCCTCTCCAGCCTCCGCGCCGATCGCGTCATCCTGGAGCTCGGCGGGGTGAGCGCGGTGGAGGGCTTGACCGACGATAGCCTGCCCCAGGCGGACATCGCGCGGACGGTGATGGAGGCGGGCGCGATCATCGTCGCTGTGGTTCCGCCGGAGCGAGTAGGGCGGGTCGCTGCGGTCCAGATCGCGCCGGTCACCGGCGTTGACGTCATTGTCACCGGCCGCGAAGCCCCCTCCGCCTACCTGTGGGATCTCAGCGAGGTGGGCGTGGAGATTGTTCTGGCCTGATAGGTAGCGGCGCAGGCGCAGAAGCATGGGATAACCTTGAGCAGAAAAGGAGCAGATAGATGGCAAGTGTAACCTACAAGAACGTGACGAAGCGATTCGGCGACGTTGTCGCCGTCAAGGACCTCGACATTCACATCGAGGACAAGGAGTTCCTGGTCTTCGTTGGTCCCTCGGGCTGTGGCAAGTCGACCAGTCTGCGACTCCTTGCCGGTCTGGACGAGATCACCGAGGGCGAGATCCTGATCGGCGACCGCGTGGTCAACGACGTGCCTCCCAAGGATCGGGACATCGCAATGGTCTTCCAGTCCTACGCGCTCTATCCCCATATGGACGTGTACGACAACATGGCTTTTGGCCTGAAGCTCCGCGGGACCCCGAAGCAGGAGATCAAGAGGCGCGTGGAGAAGGCGGCTGACATCTTGGGGATCCACAACCTGCTCGATCGCAAGCCCAAGCAGCTTTCGGGCGGTCAGCGGCAGCGTGTAGCGGTAGGACGCGCCATCGTGCGAGAGCCCAACGTCTTCCTGATGGACGAACCGCTGTCCAACCTCGACGCCAAGCTCCGCGTCCAGGCCCGAGCCGAGATCAGCAAGCTCCATCGGCGCCTGGAGACGACCTTCATCTACGTGACCCACGACCAGGTGGAGGCGATGACGATGGGCACCCGCATTGCGGTGCTCAACGACGGCATCCTCCAGCAGCTCGATACGCCACAGGACCTCTACGATTACCCGTCCAACATCTTCGTTGCCGGCTTCATCGGCAGCCCATCGATGAACTTCTTCGACGGCGAGCTGATTGAGCGCGACGGCAGGATAGCCGTTGAGACTCGTGAGTTCATCCTCGACATTCCTGAGTATCGGGAGCCTACGTACCGGCCTCATCTGGGCCAGGAGATCGTGTTTGGCGTCCGCCCCGAGGATATCCACGATCCCGACTTCGCTCCGCCGGACATCTCGCAGCAGCTGGTCGAGGCCGAGGTGAACGTGACCGAGTTGATGGGGGACGAGGTGGTCGTCTACCTGCAGGCAGCAGAGATCGAGTTCCTGGGCCGTTTCGACCCTCGGACCGATGCCAAGGTGGGGAAGACGATGTCGGCGGCGTTCAATATGGACCGCATGCACATCTTCGATAAGATGACGGAGAAAGCAATTCGGGAGAAAGAGGTTCGCTAGGTCGAAGGGAACAGGTGTATACAGTAGAGGGAGACCATGGCTGACTTGGAACTAATGAGCGACCTGGCGCAACAGGGGGAGACCAAGATCCTCCTGGTTGTGCTCGACGGACTCGGTGGGTTGCCGAGGACGCCCGAGGGCCCCACGGAGCTGGAGGCCGCCCGGACGCCGAACCTGGACGCTCTGGCCGCTCGGTCGATCTGCGGGCTGAGCACGGCTGTGGGTCCTGGGATCACCCCGGGCAGCGGTCCGGCTCACCTGAGCCTGTTCGGCTACGACCCGATTGAGTGTCTGGTCAAACGGGGTGTGCTCTCGGCCCTGGGGATTGGCTTCGACCTGCAAGCCGATGATCTCGCGGCGCGCGGCAACTTCTGTAGCGTGGACGCGGATACGGGCGTGATCACCGACCGACGCGCAGGGCGCATCTCATCTGAGTTGGGGGCTCGCCTGTGTGAGAAGTTGAGTCAGGTCCAGTTGCCCGAGGTAGATCAGGTCTTCGTGAGGCCGGTCAAGGAGTATCGGTTTGCCCTGATTCTTCGCGGCGAGGGCTTGCGGGATGGCCTGACGGACACCGACCCTCAGGAGCTGGGTGTACCACCGCTGCCCGTCAAGGCCACGCGTCGCGAGGCAGAGGGAACGGCCGAGTTGGTCAACCGGTGGCTGGAGAAGGCGCGTGAGGTGCTCGCCGCGGATGCCGAGGAGAACGACCACCCGGCCAATAGCTGCAACCTGCGTGGGCTCACCAAGAGGCCGCAGCTGCCCCAGATGCCCGAGGTCTGGAAGCTGCGCTGCGGTGCTATCGCGACGTACCCTATGTATCGCGGCGTAGCGAAGCTCGTGGGCATGGATGTCCTGGACACCGGTGAGACCATCGAGGATGAGGTCGGGACGTTGAAGGAGCGGTGGGAGGACTACGATTTCTTCTTCTTCCACGTGAAGAAGGTCGATAGCCGTGGCGAGGACGGCGACTTCGACGGGAAGGCAGCCGTGATTGAGCACTTCGATCAGGTTCTGCCGGATATCCTGGCCCTCGACCCGGATGTTGTCCTTGTCACCGGTGATCACTCAACACCTGCGATCTGGAAGTCGCACAGTTGGCACGAGTTGCCGGTGCTGCTCTGGTCCCGATACATCCGCCGCGACGGCATCACAGCGTTCGGCGAGCGAGACTGTATGACCGGGGGTCTCGGGCACATCAATCACGTGGACCTGATGCCGCTGGCGATGGCGAACGCGGGTCGGCTGGTCAAGTTCGGAGCCTGATCGCGGAGCGCCGTCCGTCGCGGCAGGCTCCAGCCTGAGCGAGGCTGAATCTAGCGCATCTGCATACGTTTCGACAACCCGAGATCGTCAGGTCTCTGGCCTGCGAGGAAGCATCCTTCCAAGCCGCCCGAACGCGGACGCGTTCGGGCGGCTTCTCCTTGCTCCTGTCGATCTCTTGCAGACCGAGGGCCGCTTCCCTGATCCTCTGGGGTTCTGGTCTCCCGCCAGGGCGATTGACAGAGGCTGGGAGCTCTGCTATAGTGGCGCACGACCGAGATTCAGGGGACCCCATGGCGAAACGACACTCACCGGGAAAGCGAGATATGGAGCCGCTGATTCGCGGTGCGCGAGAACTGGGTATCAGCCTCGCCGATGGCCACCTGACGGCGTTCACCACTTGCTATGAGACGATGGTGGAGTGGAATCAGCGGTTCAACCTGACAGCCATCACCGACTGGCAAGGGGTGTTGATACGTCACTTCCTCGACTCGCTCTCCTGTTTGAAGGCCATCTCTCAATCGGAGCTGTCGTCCGGGGCCCAGGTCATCGACGTGGGAACGGGTGCCGGATACCCGGGCATACCCCTGAAGATCGTCTGCCCGGGGATGCGGCTGACGCTGCTGGACGCAACCCGCAAGAAGGTGACCTACCTGGAGCACCTGATCGAAGAGCTGGGATTGAAGGACGTCCGAGCCATCCATGCGCGCTCGGAGCAGTTGGGACGGGATCCGGTCCACCGAGAACGGTACGACTGGGCACTGGCCCGGGCTGTGGCGAAGATGCCGGCGCTTGTCGAGTACCTTCTGCCGCTGGTGAGGGTGGGCGGCGCGGTGCTGGCTCAGAAGGGGGAGGATGCCCCCGTCGAGGTGCAGGAGGCCAGCCGCGCGATATCTACCCTGGGGGGCGAGGTACGCCAGCTGGTGCCGGTCGAGCTCCGCGGGCTGGCCGAAACCCGCTATCTCGTGGTGGTCGACAAGGTGGCCTCGACGCCGGAGAGGTATCCGCGTCGGCCCGGCATTCCGGACAAACGGCCCGTCATGTCGTAGGTCGACCTGCGTCGGCAGACGCACTGCCGGGCCGCGTCGCTGCTGCCACTAGCCCGCCTGCACAATTCCTGCCTCCACTTCCCAGACCGTTGCCTGCTTCAGGAACTCGGTGCTGAACATCTCCGGGTCCGTGGCCGTGAGAATGGCCTGCTCAACGCCCTTCACCTGTTCGAGCAGATACGCGCGCCGGGTCCGGTCTAGCTCCGCCAGGACCTCGTCGAGCAGCAGAACCGGCGTCTGACCCGTCTGCTCACGCATCCACCCGAGCTCTGCCAGCTTAAGAGAGAGCACGGCCGTCCTCTGCTGTCCGCGCGAGCCATACGTGCCCAGATTCACTTCGTGTGTGCCCAACGTGGGGCTTCCGGCGATGAAGTGAATCTCGTCGCGGTGTGGCCCGAAGATCGTCACTCCCCGGGCGATCTCCCTCGATCGCCGTTCAACCAGCACCTGCTGGTAGGCCTCCGCCAGATCGTCGAAGCCCACGTCGGCGGGAGGCTGTCGATTTCCCTGCAGGTCCATCCCCATCTGATATCTCAGCGCCGGCGGCGCAATCGGATCGAAGTTAGGCACGTACTCCAGCCGTAGCCATTCCTCACCCCCCGTAAGCCGCTCGTGGATCCGTTTGACGGAGCCGGAGAGGTGGTCGAGGAACGCGCGACGACGCGCCGCGATGATCACACCGTTCCGGGCGAGTACCGTCTCGAACGGAGCGAGTTGGGAAGGCGCTCCGCGCTCATCGCGCACGTGTCGGAGCGCTGCGTTCCGCTGTCGCAGCGCCTTCGTGTATCGCGCCAGGGCCTCGCTGTAGGCTTCCTCCACCTGGCAGAGCGCGTCATTCATGTAACGGCGCCGTCCCGAGGGGGAACCGGCGACCAGGTCGACGTTCTGAGGGGTGAACAGCACCACGTTCAGCTTCCCACTCAGGTCCGACCGACGCTTCTGCGTGCGGTCCACGCGGATCGTCTTCTGAAGTCGGCGGGTGCCATTCGAGAGCGTGAGCTTCTCCAGCGTGACGTCGAGCTCCAGCCGCCGGTCGCCGCGCTCTACCTCTCCCCAGACGCGTGCGTAGGGCAGCCCCTCTCCTTCCGCCTGCCAACGGATGAGCTCCCGGTCGGAGGCAGCCAGGGGTGAGGATCCGGTGGCAAGCAGGTAGATGGCCTCCAGCAGACTGGTCTTTCCCTGAGCGTTCCCTCCATGGAGCAGCATGGGACGCTCGGGCAGCGTCAATTCGAGGCGGGCGTAGTTGCGGAAGTTAGTCAGGCTGAGGTACCGGATGCGCATAGCCAATGTATTGTACAGCGATACGGGCGGTGTGGAAAGAGAGCTCCCGGCTTCGTGGGAGTACGGCCTGATCTCGCGTCAGTTACGGCACGCTGCCTGTGCCACGAGGGCAGCGACGCGGGCGTTGTTGACCAGAAGAGCCTCATTGGCCCGCTGCGCCCTTCCGTCGGTCAGCTTCACCACCTGGGCTAGCAGGAAGGGGGTGACATCCTTCCCCCGCACCCCCATACGCTCTGCCTCGTCCAGCGCCCGGCCGATGACGGTCTCGGCTTCCTCGGGTGGAAGCTCGTCGTCTTCGGGCACTGGGACACACACCAGGAGGGCGGCTCTGATCTTCAGGGCGGTCCGCACCCGCGCCATCCGCGCTACTTCCTGCGGCGCGTGGGCGACTGCGTCCGCCTTCAGGCCGGAACTGCGGCTGTAGAAGCCGGGGAAGGCGTCCGTGCCGTAGCCGACCACGGCGATCCCCCGGGTCTCCAGGGCCTCGCGCGTGCGCGGGAGGTCTAGGATCGCTTTTGCCCCTGAGCAGACCACGGTGATGGGGACCGAAGCCAGCGCGGTGAGGTCCGCGGAGATATCCTCAGGCAGGCCTCGATGCACGCCACCGATGCCGCCGGTGGCGAAGACTTTGATGCCGGCTAGATGGGCCAGGTGTATCGTCGCGGCGACCGTTGTCCCCCCGCTGGCGCCCTGGGCCAACGCACTCGGGAGGTCCCGCAGGCTGATCTTGCGCGCTGACTCCCCATTGGGCGGCCCTGCTCGTCTATCCGCCGAGGCCAGGCGCGCTATCTCCTCGTCGCGCAGACCGATCCGCGCTTGACCGTCGAGCACGGCGGCGGTGGCGGGGACGACGCCCTGATCGCGCACGGCGGCCTCCATGCGTTGGGCGATTGATAGGTTCTTGGGGGCACTGAAGCCGTGGGTGATGAGGGCCGATTCGAGAGCAACGACAGGCCTCCCGGCCTCGAGCGCCTCGGCGACCGCCCGCTCAACGCGCAGTGGATCCACGACTAGGGCTGTCCCAGGAGTTGTGCGGCTAGCTGCGCGTATACCTCGGCAGCGGCGTATACGTCGCTCAGGCGCACGTGTTCATCTGCGGTGTGGGCGATCTCCTCTTCACCAGGTCCAAACCCTATCGTGGGGATGCTAGCCTCGCCTGCTGTATAGACGCCCTCCGTCGAGAAGCCCCAACAGACAATCTGTGGGCGCCGGTTGAGTTGAGTCTGAGTAGCTCTGACGGCTGTCCTGACCAGTGGATGGTCGGCGCTCAACACCCAGGCCGGATAGAACTCTCGGGTTCGACGTGTGCGACCTGTGTAGCTCGCTCTTCCGTATTCTGTCACCGCGACTTTCGCGTCCACACCCTCCCGTGCGATGACGCGCTGTACTTCGGCGAGCGCCTTGGTCTCGTTCTCGCCCAACGTCAGACGCCGATCGATGACCAGCGTGCAGCGGTCGGGTATGGCGTTGCGGCTGCTGGAACTCGACGAGATGTCGGTGACAGCCAGCGTCCCCGGTCCCAGGAAGTCGTCCTCTCCCAGCTGTTCCGAGAGCATCTCCAGACCAAACACGAGCCGTGCTGCTATGTTGATCGCGTTCTCTCCCAGGTGAGGGCTAGCGGCGTGGGCCGATCGCCCGCGGGCGACGAGCTCAATCTCCAACCGCCCTCGCTGTCCGCGGCTGATGTTGAGATCGGTCGGTTCGCCAATCACCACCCAGTCCGGCCGGATGTCGCTCTCCTCGACCAGCGTACGGGTTCCCAGGCCTTCGCACTCCTCCTCCTGCACCACGCAGGCGACGACGACGTCGCCGTTCAGGCTGACTCCCTCATCACGGAGGAGTCTGGCTCCGTAGACCATCGCTGCCAGCCCGCTCTTCATGTCGCAGGAGCCCAGACCGTAGAGAAGGTCGTTCTCCACGTCGGCCCCAAAGGGATCGCGCGTCCAGGAATCCGGTGCGCTGACCCGCACGGTGTCCATATGCGCGTTAAGCATCAGGGTCGGCCCGCGGCCAGGCCCGATCCGGCCCACAACGTTTCCGAGGGGATCGACCCTGACCTCAGAAAAGTCGAGTCTCTCCATCTCCTGCACGACGCGCTGTGCCACGTCTCTCTCCTCCGTGGATGGACTGGGAGTGCGGACGAGATCGCGGAGGAAAGCCAACAGGTTCTCTCGATCTTGAGCAGGTAGTCTGAATAGGTTCATCTGTTCGTTCGGCTACTGGATGCATTGCTACCGGCGTCGAATCACCAGCAGATGATACTATGACTTGCGCTGCCACACAAGCTGCGGCGGGGGCCTGGTCAGAACACCCTGGGCAACGGTGATCGGAGCTGTGCCGGGCGTGTGTGGTCCTTTCCGGTCTATGGCAGGGGCACGTGCTGGCGGTTGAGGCAGTCCCATCTGGCGTCCCGCGATGCTTCCTTGGCATAGACACTTGACATCAACTCATCTTATGCTAACATAGTTGCTAGGATCGAGTTGGAACACGCGCAATAGGTGGAATCGAATGCACCTCCGAGCCCAGGCGCGGGCTGTGTCGTATGCGTGCCTCGACCGCTGGTGATTTGGGTCGAAGCCCAGCCGGGTGATCGGCAGGTGCTTTTTTGTGGTAGGATTAGGTAAGCAACATAGGAGTTACGGAAATGGACGGACACGTACGAGTTGTTCCCCTGGGGGGCCTGGGGGAAGTTGGTAAGAACATGATGAGCATCGAACACGGTGACGACATCCTGGTGGTGGATGTGGGGATGATGTTCCCACAGACAGGGATGTTGGGAATCGACTATATACTCCCCGACTGGGAGTACCTTCGGGACAGGAAGGATCGAGTGCGGGCGGTGATCATCACGCACGGTCATATGGATCACATCGGTGGGCTGGCTCACTTCTTGGAGGAGTTCAGCGTGCCGGTGTACGCCACCCGTCTCACTCGCGGGCTCATAGAGGTCCAGCTCAAACGGCGGCACATGTTAGAACGCGCCGAGCTGCACACGATGTCGCCGCGCGACAGAATCGAGATTGGACCGTTCACGATTGAGCCGTATCACGTCTGTCACTCCATACCCGACACCGTGGGGCTTGGCATCACGACGCCGGCAGGCTTGATCGTGCACAGTGGCGACTTCAAGTTCGATCACACGCCCGTGGACGGGTGGCCGACCGACTTCGCGAAGCTGGCGGAGTTCACCGGCCGCGGCGTACTGCTGCTTCTGTCCGACAGCACGAACGCCGACACACCTGGCAAGACGGCGTCGGAGGCGGTGTTGTACGACGCGTTCCACCAGATCATGCGCCAGGCCGAGGGCCGACTGATCGTCGCCACGTTTGCCTCCTTGATCTCTCGGATTCAGCAGGTGGTCGACGTCGCGGCGAATTACGGTCGGAAGTTCGCTGTTGCGGGAAGAAGCATGGTCGAGAATACCGCCATGGCCCGCGAGCTGGGGTATCTTGATATCCCGGATGAGATGATGATCGAGTTGCACGAGATCGACCGCTTCCCGCGCGAGCGAGTCGTCATCATGGCAACCGGGGCACAGGGCGAGCCGATGGCGGTCCTGAGCCGTCTTGCCACAGGGCGCCACCACGCGCTGGACGTTGAGGAGGGGGACACGGTTGTGCTTTCCTCGCACACCATCCCCGGCAACGAGGAGATGATCCACGAGGTGATCAACCGTCTCTTCCAGAGGGGGGCCGACGTCTACTACGACCCCGTCGCGGAGGTGCACGTCTCGGGACACGCCAGCCAGGAGGAGCAGAAGACGCTGATTAACATGCTCCAGCCGCGTTACTTTCTCCCTATCCACGGTGAGCTTCGACATCTGAAGCAGCATGGAAAGATCGCACGCGATCTGGCCATCCCCGAGGAGAACATCGCCGTGGTGGAGAACGGCTATGTGTTGGATTTCCAGGACGGAAGGATGGAGATCGGGGAGCGCGTCCCCGGCGGGTACGTCTACGTGGACGGAACCCAGGTGGGGAAGATTGGTCCGCGCGTCATGCGGCAGCGGGGCGATCTGGCGGATGCGGGTTTCGTCACCGCTGTGGTTCCCTTTAACCCCCGAACGGGGCGCCCGGCAGGGCAGCCGCGCATCATTACGAGAGGATTCGTGTTCCGGCCTGAGTCCGAGGACCTGCTGACCAGGGCCCAAGACGTGGTGCGGTCGGCGGCGACGGTCGAACCGGGTACCAAGCCGTCGGACGTCGAGGAGAACATCGAGCGTGCCCTCTCCAGTTTCCTGCGTCGTGAGACGCGGCGCAACCCCGTTGTAACCTCGGCGGTGGTCGACATCACGTAGGAGCGAACATAGACTCACAGACCTCGACTCGGGCCCTTCGGTTAGGCGACGTGCCGCTGGGCCTGTCCATCGCCGCGAGAACCTGCTGTTTCTCTGCCCTGGCAATCATCTGTCAGCTGTACGTGAGGGACCTGGGAGGCTCCCGGCTGCAGATCAGCCTGGCTTCGACGCTGACGTGGGCCGCCATCATGCTGTTTAGCCGCTTCTGGGGCGCCGTCTCGGACGTTTTCATGGTGAGACGGCGCACCATTCTGGTGGCTGCGATGGGGGCCACCCTTGCGACGCTGTTCCTGGTGCAGAGTAGCTCGATTGCCGGCATCCTCGTTGGGATCTTCCTGGTCGAGGGGTTTGGCGCTGGTGTGGCGCCAGCCGCCCTGTCCCTGCTCTCTGCACGCGGCACTGCCGAGTCACGAGGGAAACGGATCAGCATCGTCACCCTGTCGCAATCGATCGGCATGTTATCGGGCTCGCTCCTGGGCGGGTTTCTGTCTTGGAGGCTTCCCTTCAGTCAGGCGTTCGGCGTGGTTGCGGCCGTCTCCGGCGTGGCCGTTGTCGCGGCCATTCTCATTCCGCGCCAGGATGGAGGGACCGCGGTCCGGGAACGAAGCTGGCGAGCTGTGCTCACCAGAATCCCCCCTTCCTTCGGCGTGGTGACGGAGGATAGAACCCTCCGGGAGCACGGGCTGCTTCACGTCTACGGAGGGGTAATCCTGAGGAAGGCCGGCATTCTTGGCATCTACGGGCTCATAATGGTCTATCTCCAGGAGAGCCTTGGCCTCACCCCACTCACGTCGGGTGCTCTGTCCGCCATCAACCCGGCGTCTCAGGCGATCTTCATGCCCCTGTGGGGTGGAGCCGCCGACACCCTCGGTCGGCGACCTGTCTTTCTGGCCGGATACGTGCTGACCCTCCTGGTGCCGGCCTTGATCCTGTTCTCCGATTCCGTCTGGCCCCTCATCGGCTCCTTCTTCGTCCTCGGGGTAGGGTTCGCCGGGTTCATTCTCGGGATCACGGCCTACATTGGAGACGTTGCCCCGAAGGAGAGGGAGGGCGAGTTGATGGGGCTGGTGCAGGTGTCCCAGGGGCTCGGTGGCATTGTGGGACCGCTGGCTGCGGGCGTCGCTGCTTCTCCGTCCGTGGTCGGATATGAGGGCATGTTCGTGACCATGTTTGCGCTCATGCTGGCCGGACTGGTGCTGATTTCGATCGGGACTCGGCCCAGTCAGTCCGGGCTGCGGCTGTCTGAGTCGAGGTGCCCCGGCCAATCCCGTACCGCGGAGTGAGGCATCCGTTCATCCTCAAGCGTCGCGATTCTCGGCAAGATCGACCACTTGAGGTAACAGGCCCATCTCCTCCAGCCCGGCCGCGACCTGGGGCCAGTCTCGCTCCATCACCAGAGCCGTGGTTGGCCCGATTCGCTCTTGGATGAGGGGACCCAGCCGTCGGGAGGACGCCGCCCGGTCCATCAGCTCCTCGCTGGAGAGGCGGAGCAGAACGGAGCGCCTCAGCCACGCCTCTGTCCCGCGGGCGTCCCACCGGGTCAGCGCTGCCTCTACCGAGCGGGGCAGCGGCGGGCTGGTGATCTCATCCAGAAACTCGAGAACCCGTGACACCGAGATGCCCTGCTTCTGAGCGCGTTCGAGTGAATCTGGCGTCAGCCGGTAGATGAAAGGGTCGCCGGATTGCGACCAATCGGCGACGCGTGCGAGCTGGAAGCGCTCATAGCGGCGTCCGGCGGGCACGGAGATGCGGAAGCCAGAGCGCAGCCGAGGCGTCGGCGAATCGGAGGGTGAGGGTGGCTCGGCCACGTCGAGGAACGCAGCTCCGGCGGCGCTGAGGCGGAAGGCGGTTGGCCGTTCGCCGCGCTCGTGTGATCCTAGATCGATTAGACCGAGCCACGTCATCGGTTGCCTCATCAGGTAGTCGATCAGTCTGCCCTCAACCGCGTCCCAGCACTCGAAGCCGGAGAGATAGGCGCCGGTCTCCGCATCCCGGATGTACCAGGTCTCGTAGTCGCCGCGGGGTCGCTGGAAATCTGGGTCGATCTCCCTGACGGCGGCCGCGAAATCACGGATCCTGTACCAGGTCTGTGGAGCGCAGGACTTCAGATGCCGGAGGATACCGTTCCGGGCCAGGACAGGATCGTTGTGCCAGGCTCCGGTATCCTCGGGCTGGAGCGAGGGGACGTGGAACAGGTCATTCCAGGTTGGATCGTCTCTCCAGGCCTCGGCCATTGTGCACCGCTGGCGAAACGGGGTGCTCTCTAGCCACGTGGTGACCGGCTCCGGTTCTAGCCGCAGATGGCCCGTCTCCCGCTCGCCAATCCAGCCGATCGAGTGTGCCAGGTGGGTCAGGAAGGCGACCCGCTCGAGCTCTTGCACGCGTAGGCGTTGCAGAAGCCGCTGCTGGTGTCGTTCGGGCCACCGGTGATCGCCAACCACCCGTGGTCGTTCATTCTGGACGTACGAAAGGAGTGTACAGGCGTCGTCGAGAAGGAGATCGGACCCGGAGAGCACGGCGGCTGGCGCGGGGACCGATTCGAGAGCGATCTGTGGCTGTTCGGCATCCGGTGCGGGTAGGTGGGCCTCGATCTCGGGCGGAATGAAGACGGCCTCGTACGCCCCGTCGGGTCCCTGCTCGAAGCTGCTGAAAATGAACCCCCGGTACCAGAGCCCCTCGGCCGCGGAGATCGGGTTCTCCCAGGGTTGGTCGCGATCCATTCTTCCCGGCCCCATAGCGCGAATCTCGCCCCACTCTCGGGCGAACACGCGCTGCGGCATCTTCCCGCCCGAGGCGAGCAGCGCGCTGAGGGCTTGACGTTGCTCTTCGGGCAACGCTTCGCTGGCCCGGGCGATCGCCTCCGGATCGGCCATCGCCTCAGCCAGCTCAAGTGCCGCCTCTCGCTGGCGGGTGGTGGTTAGCTCGATTTCCCAGAAACGGGCGATGGCGCGCAGCCGCACCAGATAGGTGTCGAGCAGGCATTGACGGAGCAAGGGCATCGTGGGCGCATTATACAATGACGGGTATCCGCTTGCCAATTCTGACCGTCAGCCCGGCTGATCGTGCTCTCCGGTTGAGGGAACGTGTCGGCATGTGCGGCGGCGGCGTGAAGGAGCTTACCGACCCACCATCGGTTGCAGGCTCGGGTAAGAGAGCTATAATCCACGTCTGATGCCGTACGAAGTATGGTCTGTGTCCGTTCTTCTGTTACGAGAGGTGAAGCGATGAGTGAGGATCGGCGACCCGTGCAGGTGACGCAGGAAGAGGATGGGGCCGTCTTGGCCTGGTTGAAGGAGATGGTGCGCCAGTTCCGGTTGGCCTGGCGGCTGTTCTGGGACCGTCGGGTCCCTCTGTGGACGAAGATCGTCCCCCCTGCGGCGCTGGCGTACGTGCTCTCTCCCATCGACATTCTCTCCGACCTTCCCCCGATGGGGATCAACCAGCTGGATGACATTGCCGTCGTTCTCCTGGGAGTAAGATTGTTCATCGAGCTCGCCCCGCCAGACGTGGTGCGCGAACACCTGAGGGCTCTCGGCGCCCGGGTCGAGGAATGGCGCGTCGTGGACGAGGGCGAAGCCGCGGTGGTAGAGGGCGGGTACGAGACCGAAGAGTCGGGCACGGACGACAGCGTGTGATGGCCTGCTGGTTCAGCTGTGGCGGGACGCAAGCGTCGCCGTGGCGGCGGTGATGGCAGCACGGCACCCGCGGCCCACGGACCGCACGGTCACCGGTGACCTGCAGACCCGTCTGTCGGTGCGCCACCTCTAACCATGCCCTCACATACGCTGCCCGTGAGGCCAACCATCGGGGGCTCCCCGTGGTGGCGGTGTTCGGCGTCACCCGGCGCGTTCCGGACGCAAGTACACGTTCTTACGCCTTCATGCTGGACGGACTGCGCGAGACCGAGCAGGCCCTTTGTGAGCGAGGGATCAGGCTGGTCATCAAACTCGACCCTCCCGTCGGCGCCGTGAGGGATCTGGCGGGTGAC
>JAWLCP010000020.1:0-35582 GCA_041687115.1 Anaerolineae bacterium | reverse complement strand
TGACCTTTCCACCTGAGCCGTGGGATCGCGCGCCTGCCGTCGACTGGCCTGGGCGCCAGCGGCCCCGCGATCGTGTGAGAAGCGACTGGACACAAGTGATAGCGTAAGCGGCAGAGGTTCGGCTGTAGTCAGTTTTCCCTTCACATGGAGCCGAACCTCTTTGCCTGTATTTCCTGGAGGATACGATGTCTGACTCTTCATCTGGCGGCTACGGATTGGGCGGCAGAGGCCTCTACATCGCCATCGCCGCCTGGCTCATTCTGGTGCTCGCCGGAGGACTGTGTACCTGGTATGGGTGGCTGAGCCCCGGAAGACAGACGCCGGCACCGGAATCTGGATCGACCGCGGCTCCCACTACGTCGTCCGAGGGCGGCGAGGGAGACCCCACGGCCAGCCCGCCCCCGGCGACCGCCGATTCGTCGGCGGCCGACCCGACCGCTTTGCCGGGGACGCCCGCCAGTGGTGAGGGCCCGGAGGCTCCGTCCCCCGACGACGAGGCCTTCGGATACGGCATCGCGGTCAGCGGCGTGGGCGGCGGCGACCCTGGCTACTGGATGGGGCAGGTGCAGAGCCTGGGTCTCGGATGGGTCAAGCAGCAGATGAAGTGGAAGGACTGGGAAGGCACCCCGGGGGAGATGGATTGGAGTGGTTTCGACGCCCTGATTGATGAGGCCAACCGGCGTGGCCTGAAGGTCATGCTCAGCGTCGTCGATGCTCCCGAGTGGTCGCGGAGCTACACGGACCAGAATACAGAGGGCGCGCCTCCCGATAACCTGGAGCTCGTGGCGGACTTCATGGGCCGTCTCGTCGATCGGTACCAGGGGCGCATTCACGCCATTGAGGTCTGGAACGAGCAGAATCTGGACCGTGAGTGGGACACCGCGGGGGGCGTGGACGCTGAACGATACGTGCAGATGCTGCGGCTGTCGTACGAAGCCATCAAGAGTCGCGATCCCGATATCATCGTCATCAGCGGTGCTCTCTCTCCCACCGGCGGGCGGCAGACTGATCCCAATGACCCGGATCGCGTCATCTGGATGGACGACTTCGACTACTTCGATCGGATGATCGAGTTCGGTGCGCTCGACTACTGCGACTGTGTAGGCGCGCATCACAACGGGATCAACATGCCGCCGGACGTGGATTGGGATGATGGCCACGACGACCCAACGGCTCAGTTCCGCGGACCTTTTGATAATCCTCACCACAGTTGGTCGTTCAAATCGACCCTCTGGGGCTACCACGAGCGGATCCAGGCAGCGGGCAGCGACACGCCCCTCTGCGTCACCGAGTTCGGTTGGGCCTCGGCCGAGGGGTTCGACGGTCATCCCCCTGGCTTCGAGTTTGCCCTCGATAACACCCTGGAGGAACAAGCACGCTGGAACGTGCAGGCCTTCCAGTTGATGCGCGAGTGGGGCTTTGTGCGCATGGCTTTCCTTTGGAACCTCAACTACTCACAGCTCGGGTGGGGACCCCAGGATCCGAATGCACCGTATGCTCTCATCGACTTCGACGGTGCACCGCGCCCCGCCTTCGAGGCCATCCGGAAGATGGAGAAGCCCTAGCCTGGCGAGGGGTTCCCCGTCGGGTGGTTTCGGAAGGACCCATGTAGGCTGGTGTGCGGCCTTCCGGACTCCAGGCGGGGAGCTCGTCGTTCGCCGGGCTCCGTTCTGACTCTCTCGTATGGACTTCCTCTCCAGGCACCGGAAGCGTCTGGCCCGGAGTGTTCCTCTGGTTGGAGCGCTTCTGATCGTCGCTGTTGCGTGCGTCGTGCTCCCGTTCAAGGCGTGGGAGCGGGATGGCACGCCCGCCTCACCGGAGACCCCGACCGCCACGTCGTGGCCAAGGGCGCAGATGGCCTCACCTGAGTACGGCTTCCAGGCCTACCTCTGGTGGGACGAGGCCATCGCTAGGCGCGACATGGACCTCATAGAGGGCGCGGGCTTCGGCTGGGTGAAGCAGAACGTCGGCTGGCGGGACGTGGAGGGAGCGGCCAAGGGCGCCTACGATTGGTACTTCACCGACCGCATTCTCGCCGATGCCGAGGAGCGAGACCTGAAGGTGCTTTTTCGCTTGGACAGCGAGCCGGCGTGGGCGGCGCTGGAGAAAGGCGTCCGTTCCGATAACGGCCCTCCGGAACGCCCGGAGGATTTCGGTGACTTCTGCCACGCCCTGGCTGAGCGGTACACAGGGCGCGTCCAAGCCTATCAGGTCTGGAATGAGCCGAACCTGGCCCGGGAGTGGGGGGGCTACGCCCCCGACCCGGACGCATACGTCGAACTCCTGCGCGCCTGCTATGTTGGGATCAAGACGGCGGATCCCAATGCGTGGGTCGTGTCCGCTGGCCTCGCGCCCACGGGTACGGGACTGCCCGAGGCCATTCCCGACACCGATTACCTGATCCGGATGTACGAGGCTGGGGCGGCGTCCTACTTCGACGCTCTGGGGCTCAACGCTCCTGGCTACAAGGCCCCGCCGGAGGTTTCGCCCGAGGAGGCGAGCTCTTCGGACGAGTACGGCCGGCAGCGCTTCTTCTGCTTCCGTCACGTCGAGGACATGCGCGAGATCATGGTGGACCACGGTGACCAGGACAAGCAGGTCGTTATCCTGGAGATGGGCTGGACCGTCGATCCGCGTCGCGATTCGCCCTATCACTGGCATGCCGTGACGCCGGAGGAGAAGGCCGACTACCTGGTGCGGGCGTTCGAATATGCGCAGGAGCATTGGAGGCCGTGGATCGGTCTGATGACGGTTCTATCCATCGCCGATCCCAGGTGGACCCCAGAGAGCGAGCAATACTGGTGGGCGGTGACTGACCCAGGTTGGCCCGAGACCAAGGTGCGCCTGGGCTACGAAGCACTGCGCACGATGGAGAAGCACTAGAGAAGACGAGATCCACGTGGCAAGCTCCCTTACTGAGAATGTGGTCGCCATCGACGGCGCCTACGGCGAGGGCGGTGGGCAGATCCTGCGCACGGCGCTGACGCTGGCGATGGTCACCCAGCGGCCTACCCGCATCGAGAACATTCGAGCTAAGCGGGGTAGACCAGGTCTGCGTCCTCAGCACCTGACGGCGGTGCGAGCTGCGGCCGCCGTATGTGGCGCAGAGCTCGAAGGGGATGCGCTTGGCTCTCAGACCGTTACTCTGATCCCGAGTGGCGCCATTCGTCCGGGTGACTATGTCTTCGACGTGGCCCGGGCAGCCGAGGGGGGCAGCGCTGGCTCGGTGGGCCTGGTTCTCCAGACTCTCCTTCTTCCTCTGGCACTCGCCACCGGGGAGTCCCACGTCGAGCTGCGTGGGGGGACACACGTAGCGTGGGCGCCCTCCGTGTCGTACGTGGAGCACGTCTTCCTGCCCACTCTGGCCCGCATGGGAATTCACGCGGAGGTGGAGCTGGCGCAGTGGGGATTCTATCCTGCCGGCGGCGGGGAGATCCACGTTCGCATCCCTGGGAACAGGGGTCCCCTCCGTCCGATCGCGCTGACCGAGCGGGGTGCGGAGAAGCGCATCTGGGGCATCGCCGCGGTGACGAACCTGCCTGCTCATATCCCGCAGAGAATGGCCAACCGGGCGCAGAACGTCCTTGCTGAGCACAGTCTTGACGCGAAGGTGGAACCACGGAGGCTCCGCGGCGCAGGACCAGGGGCCGGGATCTTCCTGTTCGCCGAGTACGAGCATGCCGTTTCTGGGTTCACAGCCTATGGGAGAAAAGGGCTGCCGGCCGAGCACGTGGCCGAGGCCGCGTGCGAGGATCTGTTGGCCCATCACCAATCTGGGGCTCCCGTCGATCCCCATCTGGCTGATCAGCTGGTTCTGCCCATGGCACTCAGTCCCGGGGAGTCCCGTCTGGTCACCTCGAAGGTGACTCAGCATCTACTGACCAATGTCTGGGCAGTCCGGCAGTTCCTCCCTTGCCGCCTGACCGTGGAGGGCGAACGAGGAAGCCCGGGTACACTCGTCGTGCTTGGAGAAGGACATGATTGAGATCGTCTTCCTGGGAACCTCAGCATCCGCGCCGTCGATCCATCGCGGCCTTTCCGCCCAGGTCGTGCTCCATCGCGACTACCGTTTCCTGATTGATTGCGGAGAGGGGACGCAGCGACAGATCCTGCGCAGCGGCCTAGGATTCAAGCGCCTTAATCGCATCTTGCTGACCCACGGGCATCTGGACCACATCCTCGGACTGGGTGGCCTGATCTCCACGTTCGCTCGTTGGGAGGCGATGGAGCGGCTGGAGATCTACGGAGGGCGTTGGGCCCTCCAGCGCGTGTACGATCTCATCTACGGGGTGGTCCTGCGAGGGGGTCGCTCGTCAATGGAGATTGATTTCATTGAGGTGGAGCCCGGGGTGCTCCTGGAGGACAGTGAGTTTGAAGTGATAGCCTTTCCGGTCCATCATCGCGGGCCCAGTCTGGGCTATCTCTTCCGGGAGAAGTCGCGCCGTCCGTTCCTCGCCGAACGGGCACAGGCCTTGGGCGTTCCGCAGGGCCCGGAGCGAAGTCGGCTGGTTGCTGGTCATAGTGTGACGCTGCCGGACGGACGTGTGGTTCACCCCGACGACGTACTCGGCCCGCCAGAGCGACGTGCCTGGCTGGCCCACGTCGGCGACGCTGGTGACACCTCGAATCTGGTGGAGTCTGTGCGTGGCGCTGACCTGTTGGTCATCGAGGCTACGTACGTGGAGCGCGATGCCGATCTGGCGGAACAGTTCGGACATCTGACCGCAGCACAGGCCGCGCAGCTGGCGCGAGAGGCTGATGTGCACAGGTTGGTGTTGACCCATATCTCGCGACGCTACCGCGAGTCAGACGTGCTTGAGGAAGCGCAGGCGATTATGCCGAACACACACGTTGCACGGGACCTCGACCGTTTCCGGGTCTTGCGCGGGGCCGTGGAGCAGGTGACTTGATCATATCGCACGCAAGGCGCGTCGTGTGGCGCAGCAGTCACCTTGTGTCTTGCGGATTCCAGATTGGAGGGGCATATGCCAGCCCATCGCAAAGCGAGTATCAGAGAGTTGTCTTCAGCTGCGCGTGAGCTCGAGTCAGGTGTCGTCGAGGGACGTCTTCACCGCGATCGCGAGAGTGGTAAGTGGGTGGTGGGGGAGACGGAGTTAGACGCATGGCTGGCTGAGTACGATGAAGAGGAGATCGTTCTCATTGTTGCCTCGCTGGATGACGATCGTCCTATGCCGGTGAGAGTATGCCGCACGTGTGGCACCGAGTACAGGGGGATCTACTGCCCACGCTGCCGCGAGGCGCGCTTGCGGTTGCGCGGGTACTGAGGGCATCCACATTTGTGACGCACGCCGGCCTGTAGTACACTCATACGACCTCCGCTTTGTCCGGAGAGAGAATTCTGTCCTGGATTCCAGCATCGGAAGGAGCGATTATTATGAACAATCCCGCTTCACTCGCGAGAAGGCGGCTCCTCTCAGGTAACGAAGCGATTGCCTTGGGCGCATGGGAGGCCGGCGTCCGCTACGCCGCCGCCTACCCAGGCACGCCGAGTACGGAGATTCTCCCTGCTCTGGCTGCCTATGCAGAGGTCAAGGCGGAGTGGGCATCCAACGAGAAGGTCGCGCTAGACTCCGTCATTGGAGCTTCCTTCGCTGGCGGTCGTGCGCTGGCAGCGATGAAGCACGTGGGGGTGAATGTTGCCTCCGACAGCCTGATGTCCCTCTCCTACACCGGCGTGGGGGCGGGTCTGGTGTTGGTCAGCGCCGATGACCCGGGTGCCTTCAGTTCACAGAACGAGCAGGACAACCGTCACTTCGCTCGGTTCGGGAAGTTCCCTTGCTTGGAGCCGTCCGATAGTCAAGAGGCGAAGGATTTCACCGTGTTCGCCTTCGATCTCAGTGAGAGGTTCGATACGCCCGTCATGGTGCGCTCGACGACCAGGCTTTCCCACTCCAAGTCGCCGGTGAAGGTGAGGATGCCGGACGACCACTGGGAGCGGGAACCGCTGCCTCCCTTCGAGCGAAAACCAGGGAAGTACGTCATGATCCCGGCCCACGCTCGGCTCCGCCATCCGGAGGTCGAGGCACGGCTGGAGGCGATTGCCGAGTATGCCGAGACGTGTCCGCTCAATCGGGTCGAATGGGGCGACAAGCGCATTGGCGTCATCTCCGATGGGATCTCCTACCAGTATGCGCGTGAGGTGTTCGCCGGCTTCTCATTTCTCAAGCTGGGCATGGTCTACCCGCTGCCGGAGGGAATGATCCGTGAGTTCGCCTCCGCGGTGGATACATTGGTTGTCGTCGAGGAACTCGATCCGTTCGTCGAGGGACAGGTTCGGGCGATGGGACTGGATGTCATCGGGAAAGAGGTCTTCCCCCGCACGGACGAGTTGACGTTGGAGCGGGTGCGCGAGGGCGCTGCGAAGGCGGGTCTTCCCATTGAGGAGAGTAGGCAGCCCGAGCAGCCGGCAGCTGAGGAGCTGACGATCCCCGGCCGTCCTCCCGCGCTCTGTCCTGGGTGTCCCCACCGATCGGTGTACTTCAACCTGCGCAAGTTGAAGCTCTTGGTATCAGGCGATATCGGATGCTATGCGATCGGCGTGCTCCCTCCCTTCGAGGCGATGGATATGCTGATCTCCATGGGGGCCAGCATTGGCATGGCGCATGGTGCAAAGCAGGCGGGCTGTCCAGACGACATTGTGGCCACCATTGGCGACTCGACCTTCTTTCACACAGGCCTCCCCGAACTGGCGAACACGATATACAACGCGGGCGCTGCATGCACCATGATCCTCGACAATCGTACCACAGCGATGACGGGCGGACAGGAGCATCCCGGAACCGGCGTCACTCTGCAAGGGGAGACCACGCACAAGATCGACATTGAGTCGGTGGTGCGGGCCTTGGGCGTGGACGACCTCTGGGTTGTGGACGCCATGGATGTTGAGGCCGTGGAGGAGGCAATCCGCGAGGCTATCGCCATTGACGATCGCCCCACCGTCGTGTTGGTTGAGGGGGAGTGCGTCTTCGTCCCTGGCTTCAAGCGTCGCCCGGTCGTGGCGGTTGATCAGGATGTGTGCAACGGTTGCGGCTTCTGTTTCCGCGTCGGCTGCCCGGCCATTCTGAAGGCGGACGAGATCGACGAGAAGACTGAGCGACCCAAGGCGGAGATCGACCCACTCCTCTGTACGGGCTGTACCGTCTGTCTGCAGGTCTGTCCCCGCGGGGCCATCTACGAGACTGAGGGGGAGGAGGCCTAGATGAAGGACGTCATCAACTTCCTTTTCGTGGGCGTCGGTGGTCAGGGCATCCTGACCGCCTCCGACATCGCCGCTGGCGTGGGCCTGGAGGCGGGATATGAGGCCAAGAAGTCGGAGGTACACGGTTTTTCGCAGCGCGGGGGCGTCGTGGAGAGCCACGTCCGGTGGGGTGAGCATGTCGCTGCACCTATCGCGGAGAAGGCGACTGTCGACTTTCTGATCGCTCTTGAGGTTCTTGAGAGCGCTCGCTGGATCGATTGGTTGCGCCCCGGGGGTGCTGTCTTCATCAATCGGCAGCGAATCGCGCCGATGACCGTGACCGTCGGCGACGCCGTTTACCCATCCGAGCAGGAGATTCTGAAGGCCGTCCGTGTACGGACCGACGACGTCACGTTGGTGGACGGACTGGGGATCGCTGAGGAGCTTGGGGACGCGCGCATGACCAACACCGTGCTCCTGGGAGCTCTCTCGTCTCGATTGGCGGTGAAGCCAGAGGCCTGGCTGACCGTCATCGAACGACGGATTCCACCCAGGTACGTCGAGATGAACCGGAGAGCCTTCGAGGCAGGACGCCGCGTGGCAGGTTGACGCCGGTTCCTGGCCACAGCAGACCTGGATCGCTGGCAGCCTAGAGGGATTAGTCTATGGCCAACATTCGTCTTTTCATCGCCATTCCACTTTCCAAGGCCTTGCTGAAGCGGTTGGCGGATGTGCAGTATCGATTGCAGGGCAAGGTCCCGCACCAGAGCGTCCGTTGGGTTCGGTCCGAGGGCATTCACCTGACGCTCAAGTTCTTGGGGGACACGCCGGAGGGTAAGGTACCTGCCATCCAGGAAGCCCTGACCGTTGTGGGGAGAAACGCGCCGCCATGTACCCTCACCGCGGAGGGATTGGGGTGCTTCCCCAACCTGCGCCGTCCTCGCGTGCTCTGGGTGGGTGTGAATGAGCCAACTGGCCGGCTGGAGGCGCTTCAGGAGGCCATTGAGGAAGCCATGACAGCGCTCGGCTATCGACCGGAGAGACACGGCTTCACGCCTCATCTCACATTGGGGCGGGTACGCCGGGGAGCCTCCCGTCGGGATGAGGAGCAGATTGCCGAGGCGATCGAGGGGACGACCGTCGGTCAGCTCGCAGAGTTCACGGCCGACCACTTCGAGTTGATTCGCAGCGACCTGAAGCCAACTGGTGCCGAGTACACGACGCTGGAAGCGTTCTCCCTCCAGGGGGACCGAATCTGATGGGCCCTTTCATAGGCGTCATAGGCGGATCGTCGCCATCGGCACGGGAGGTGACGCTGGCGGAAGCCGTGGGGCGGGCGCTGGCGGAGGAGGGAGCGGTCCTGGTATGCGGGGGCCGCGGGGGTGTGATGGAAGCGGCCTGTCGAGGGGTCAAGCAGGTCGGGGGCCTGACCATCGGAATTCTTCCAGGGAGCCATCGAAGTGAAGCGAATCCCTACGTCGACATCCCCATCGTCACCGGCATCGGCTACGCACGGAACGCCATCATCACGCTCACAGCCGAGGCGGTGATCGCCGTCGGTGGGAGCTACGGTACGCTGAGCGAGATTGGGTTCTCGCTGGGCTATGGCACCCCGGTCGTGGGGTTGAGCACCTGGAGGGTGGAGCGGGAGGGTCATCCCACCCCGCCGATCGTCTACGTGGCCACCCCGGAGGAAGCGGTTACAAGGGCTCTGGACCTGGCCCGGAGCGCACGCTGACCGGCTGCCTCACAGGGGCTCGACGAGGAAGACATGCGCTCACCCATACTGACTGCCCAGGCTGTGGTCGATGTCCCGCTGGACCAAGCGCGTGAATGGTTTCTCTCCCTCAAGGAGCATCCTGATCGCTACCAGTTCGATACCCACGCAGGCTTCGAGTTCGTCGAAGGCAGCTTCGGCGAGGTCGGGGCGCGGTTCGAGACGCAGGAGAAGTTTCTCTTTTTCCCCCTTCGGTTTCTGTTTGAGCTGACGAAGGTGGAGGAGTCTGAGTTCTGGTTTCGCCTCATCCGGCCGCTGCCGATGGGGATATGGGGCAGGTTCGGCATCGAGGAGGTCGGCAAGGGACGGACCCGGCTGTCCCTCGATATCGGATCTGAGACTGGAGTCGGACAACTGCTGCTACGCTGGTATCCGGTGGGTTCTCTCATCCGTCAACAGATCCACCGGGAGGTGGGCCACATCAGGTCGTCGATGGAGAGAATGTCCGGGGTCTGATCATTCCTACTTCATTCGATGTAGCCCAGCGCCCGTAGTCGCTCGGAGACCTCCTCGTTGTCGAGGCTCAACGCGCGTGCCGATGTCCAGTTAGCTGGTCGCCGCGCTTCAGCGTCCTTCACAAAGCTGCTCAGCGCATCCTCTAGCCGCACCACCCTGTCGGGGTACTCGGACGCGAGATTGCGTGTCTCCCCCGGGTCATCGATGACGTCGAAGAGCTCGTCGGGCTCATCGCCGACCGTAATCAGCTTGTACCGACCCTCATACGCGGCTCGCCGCATCGAGCGGCAGCGGAACGTGTCGATCGCGGCCGGGCTCTCGTTCTCCATTAGCGTTAGTAGGGTGTCTGGCGTGTAGGCCTCGGCGAACACGAAGCCCCGTGCGCCGGAGCCATTGATAGCCTGGGTCAGGCTCAAACCCTCCACGTCGATTGGAGCATGATCCAGACCCTCTGTGTCAGGCGCCGCGCCGGCAGCTTCCAGTACGGAATGGAACACCCGACGTGTCGATACCATCGACGACACTCGCTCGCCCTCTGGATACAGTCTCGGATGCCGCACGATCAACGGAACTCGTACCAGATCATCGTAGGCGACTAGCGAGTGACCCACGAAATTGTGATGGTTCAATCCTTCGCCGTGGTCCGATGTGATGATGACCACTGTGTTGTCTCGTACTGCCGGCTTGTTAAGATCCCTGAGCAGCCGCCGGAGCAAGCGGTCCTGGTAGGCCACCTCCGCGTCGTAGAGGTCATTCAGTGTGCGGTCGCTCAACTCGCTGAGCGGCTCGGTGAGCGGGATCATCCAGCGATAGTGCTCCAGGTTGTAGTTGCGCATGAAGTCTCGCGCCTTCCGATCTTCTTCGTAGTATGGCGCGAACTCCTGGATGAAACGAGCCGGCGGCCGGTAGGGCAGGTGGGTCTCCATCAGGTTGACAAACGTGAAGAGGGGCCGGGGGTCGTTGCTATGTTGATGGGCGCGCAGGTAACCCACGACATCTCGCAGCGAACGCTTCGTGTTCCCCTTGAAGTTGATGCTGTCCTGCCAGAGCGGCACGATGAGAGGATGCATCGCAATTCGTAGCAGGAGGCTGTCGTGGGCGAATCGATTCTGCAGCGGCGCGATGATACTGCGCATCAAGCGAGCGTACCGCTCAACCAGCTGCCCCACCAACTTGGGGCGTGATTGAGAGACATCCGGATAGTTGGGAACCGCACCGCCGTAGTTGTAGAACTCCTCAAATCCTCGATCGAGGTCATTATCGACGACCCCCAGCAGCGGGTTGTTGCAGAAACCCACGGTCCTGTAGCCCTCATCCCGGAGCAACTCAGCTAGTGTCACCAGGTCTTCGCCCAGGGTGTCGTAGATCTGAGTTGTCATATGCGTGGTCGGATACTCGCCGGTGAACAGGCTGGCGTGTGATGGAATGGTCCACTGCCCGGGTACCACCGCCCGCTCGAATAGGGTTGCCTGATCGGCGAAGGCATCGATGAACGGGGTTGTGTCACG
The DNA here is from genome assembly GCA_041687115.1 of Anaerolineae bacterium. Lineage (GTDB taxonomy): Bacteria > Chloroflexota > Anaerolineae > B4-G1 > B4-G1 > SKLM01. The sequence continues at coordinate 24,643 of JAWLCP010000020.1, read as the reverse complement.
GTCGTAGCCGTAGCACGACATGCGATCTGCTCGTAGGGTGTCGAGCACAATCAGTACAACGTTCGGCCGGCTTCGGTTCTGCTTCATCTTCATCTGTCTAGTCAGAGCTCCCAAGTGAACTGCTCAACTGTGTCATCGGACTTCCATCTCGCTGCTTGACCTGGATCCGCTATCCTTGCTCCGACTCCAGCTCCGCCTGCTCCTTCCGAAACGGACTCCTATTTAGGAATTTCCTCCAATCGATCCTCCGTCTCCTGCCTCCCTCAACAGCTCGCTGGCGATCGGGTAGGCTGAGTGCAAGGAAGATCAGCCAACTGACCAACCAGCCCAGAAGAGCGATGGCGCCTAGGCCGGCCAGCTGAGCGACCCCCTGGCCCTGCCCGTCCCCGAGGAAACCCGCTGCGGGGATGAACCCCGTCACCCCCTGACCCAGAACCGTGTGATACTCCACTGATCCCACGCCATTCCAACCCTGGCCCCAACGTCCGTCCGCGAATATCGCTACTGCCACCGTTCCCCAGGCCCCCGCTGTGCTGCCCAAAGCGACCGTCGCCGTCGCGTCTGGAAGACGCAGGAGGCGCTCCACGACGTAGACGCCCAAAGGCAGGAGAAGCCCGGCGACCATCCCGATTGCCAGCGCTGCCCATGGTGGGACGAAGGGAGCACCGGCAGAGATGGCCACGAAACCGGCCGCTGCTCCTCGCGCTGACATCAGCGCATCGGCAGTCCCCACCGTGAACCAGCAGTACGTCTGCGAGACGAGGATAGCTCCGGCGCCGGCCAACAAGCCATTGACGGCGATGAGTGGTAGGTTGAGATCAGCGCCAACGACGTGGAAAGGCGTGCTCCACGACCATCCCAGCCAGCCGAGTCCGAACAGCAACGAGCCGAGGTTTGCTAGCAGCGGGAAGTGCGCAGGTGGCATCTCGTCCGGCTCGCTGTGTGAGCCCGACGGTAAGCGTCGGCCCAATCCCATCAACGCCCCTAGGGCGGCAAACCCACCCAATGCGTAGACGACGCCAGAGCCGCTGTGGTCCACAAAGCCGTGCCCTCTCTCAAGGGTGTGGCCCAGGGTCGCCAGCCATCCGCCACCCCAGGCCCAGCACGCGGCCAGGGGGAACAGAACGCCTCCAGCAAGCAGCCCTCCGACGACCAACTGCCACCCCCGTGCTTTTCCGGAGAGGCTGAGGATCGTCAGGAGAACGACTGTCACGGCGGCGGGCAGATACGTGAAGAACAGAGCGAAGACCTCGGGGGTGCTCGCCTCGCCCGCCAGAAAGAAGCCCGAGAGGCCGACCAGGCCCCATTCCAGACCACCTTCTCCGGCAAAGAGTCGCGTCAGGCCCGCTAGGCCTGACTGATCACTCGCCAGGCCGGCGCCGCCAAGATGGAAGGCGAATCCCACGGCAAAATACCCCAATGTAGCCAAGGCGAGTGCCAGGGCGCCCACTGTGGCCGCTCGACGCCCTTGATTCGGCTCCATCCCGCCCCATGCGAGCAGGAAGAGTCCCGTCGGGATGAGGTATCCCAGGAGCGCTGGCAGCCAAGCTTCAATTGTCATACGCAGTTCCTTCAGGTACAATCAGGTGTCCGTCGAGACTGATGGGTTGGTGGATCGAACTCAGGATGGGATCACCGGAAGCTGATCCCCGGTTCGCCGGAACTAATCTTACCAGACTCCAGTGTTTTGCCAAGTATGAGGAACTGCGCTTCTCCACGTCTGCTGGCCGACTGCATGCTCGGGCGACTTGCCAAATGGCTGCGACTCCTCGGTTATGATACCGCCTACGAGAATGAGGCTACAGACCACGAGTTGGCTCGCTGTGCCCGTGCCGAGGGACGCGTCCTGCTCACCCGAGATCGGGACTTGGCCGCCCGACGTGGCTTAGAGAGCCTGCTCATTGAGTCAGGGCATCTGGAGCAGCAGATCGAGGAGGTTCGGGAAGCACTCGGACTGCCATCTGACCCGTCCCTTTCGCGATGCTCTGTGTGCAATGTGGTGCTCGAGCGGAGCTCTCCGAACGAAGTGGCGGATCGCGTTCCCCCTTACGTGCTTAAGACGCACACCGAGTTCCGCCGCTGTCCGGAGTGCGGGAGGATCTACTGGTCTGGAAGTCACGTCGATGCGATGAATGAGCAGTTGAAGGACTTCAGCCCGTAAGACAACCGTTCTACTTGGTTGGCAGCACGATCAGGGGTGAGGTATAATCCTTTTCGAGTCGGCCCCTGATGCTTGCTGTGTGGTGAGAAGCAAGGGTACTGTGAGGTGATCTTGGATCTCCAGCGAATCGGCATTCTGTACAATGCCCGAATCCCTCAGGCGCGTCCTCTAGCAGGGGAGATGGAAGAATGGGTCGCACAGCGTGTCGGCGATGTGCGCGTCTGCGCGATCGATGATGCGTCCAGCGCTCTGTGTCTCCCAGAGGTCGACCTCTTCGTCACGTTGGGAGGCGACGGCTCAATCCTCCAGGCGGCTCAGCTGGCGGCGCCACACGGCGTGTTGATATTGGGGATCAACCTTGGCCGGGTCGGATTCCTCACCGAGTCCGAGACGGGTGAGTGGAGGGACGTGCTGTCCTGCGTGCTGGCTGGAGACTTCTGGATTGAGGAGCGAATGATGCTTCGTGTGATGGCCCAGCACGGCAAGAAGGTGATAGCGGAGGCTGAGGCGCTGAACGACGTGGTGGTCGGTCGTGGCGCCCGGGGGCGTGCTGCCCATCTCCGCGTGGAAGTGGATGGCGGCGAGTTGGCGACCTATGTCGCTGATGGCCTCATCGTCGCCACGGCAACAGGAAGCACTGCCTACGCGCTGGCAGCTGGGGGGCCGATCCTCCCACCCCAATTGCGGAATATCCTGCTGGTTCCGGTCGCGCCCCACCTGAGCATGGATCGGCCGATTGTTCTGGCTGAGGGAGTCACGGTTCGGATCACGGTGATCTATCGCCGACCGGCGGTCCTGATGGTGGATGGGCGTCCCGAGGCCGAGTTGGAGAACAGGGATATCGTGAGAGTGGAGGCTGGTCCCAATGTGGCTCGGTTTGCACGCATCCGAGAGCGAACCTACTTCTATAAGACCCTGGTAAGTCGGTTGGTGCCGCGGAATGACAAGTAGGTCGGCAGACGTGCGTCCGTCCCGGTTCGGGGGACGAGGCCGCCTCGCGACGTACAGGTTGAGCTGTCGGCCTGCGGTTGGAGTGGAAGAATGGATGAACCTCTGCACTGTGTGAATCACCCTGCGGTCGAGACGCGTCTGCGCTGTAACAAGTGCGGACGGCCAATCTGTGTCAGATGCGCCGTGCGCACGCCCGTTGGCTACCGATGCAGAGACTGTGTCGCTGCTCAGCAGCAAGTCTTCTACGCGGGCTTCCAGACGAGTCACTACTTCATCGCCGGTGGTATCGCGCTGCCGCTGTCGCTGCTTGCGGGCTGGCTTGTCCCACAGCTGGGGTGGTATGCGATCTTCCTGGGGCCAGTGGTTGGTGGTGGCATCGCAGAAGCGGCGCGCTGGGCTGTCAAGCGAAGGCGCGGCGAGTATACGTGGCTGGTCGTGTGTGCTGCCATAGTCGCTGGAGGGCTGCCGACCTTGCTTCTTTGGCCGATTTCGCTGCTGGGACTCCATTCAGGTGGCTCGGGTGCCTTTCGGCACGTGTCTGGAGGGATCATGCGGCTGATCTGGATCGGTGTCTATCTTGTGACGGCGACGGGTGCTGCGTACGCTCGTCTGCGCGTCGGAAAGCGGCTGTAGGAGGCCACGTGTTGTTAGAACTGCGCATTCGAGATTTCGCCATCATTGATGAACTTGATCTGCGCTTCGAGCCCGGGCTGGTGGTGCTTACCGGTGAGACCGGTGCCGGCAAGTCGATTATCGTCGACGCGGTCGAGCTGGTGCTCGGTGAGTGGGCTGACAGCACCGTGGTTCGGAGCGGAGCGGATCGTGCGCTCATCGAGGCAGTGTTCCGCTTGGGACCAGATCAGCAGAGACGCATCGAGCCGATGCTCCGCCGGGCGGGACTGGAAGGCGACAACGCCGACCTGCTTCTTCTCGGGCGCGAGGTCTGGCTGAATCGACGGAATGTCTGCCGGGTGAACGGGCGCGCGGTCACGTTGAAGGTACTTCGTGAGGTGACCGAAGGTCTGGTCGATATCCATGGCCAAAGCGAGCACCTGTCATTGCTTAGGGTGCCCGAACATGTGAAACTCCTGGACCGGTACGGGGATCTGGAGGAGCTCCGCGATGAGGTAGGGGAGATTGTGGAGCAGGTGGAGCAAGTACGCAGAGAACTGAACGAGCTAAGGCGAGATGAGAGGGAGCTGGCTCATCGCGCGGATCTGCTCGGGTTCCAGATCGAAGAGATTGGTTCGGCAGCTCTCGAGCCAGGAGAGGAAGAAGCGCTGCGAGAAGAGAGGCCTCGACTCGCGAATGCGGAGCGCCTGATAGAACTGACCAGCGAGGTGATCTTTGCGACGGAAGAAGGCGAGCCTCAGACGCCTTCAGCTGTAGACTTGTTGGGTGCCGCTCTGCGTTCGCTGGCTGAAGCAGCGCGCGTCGATCCGTCGCTGGAGACCGTGCTGGCAGACGCTGAGGGTATCAGTCTCCAACTTGAGGAGTTGGTCAGGCGCTTGCGTGACTATCAGGCGCGGATCGAATACAACCCGCAGCGGTTCCGGGAGGTTGAGGAGCGTCTGGCCTTGATTCGGCGGTTGGAGCGGAAGTATGGTGAGACGGTCGAGGAGGTGTTGGCCTACGCCGAAAGAGCGGAGGCCGAGCTGGATGCGATCACTCACAGCGATGAGCGCATCGCCGAGCTAGAAGCGGACCAGGAACGGCTGCTGGAAGAACTGGGGCGAAGGGCGCTCGATCTATCTGAACGGCGGCGCCAGGTGGCTCGCGAGCTGGCCCGGCGTGTCGAAGAGGAGTTGGTCGATCTGCACATTGAGGGGGCGCGGTTTGGCATGGCCTTCGAGCGTCATCCGGATCCCCAGGGGGTCTCGTTGCCTGCTGGGTTGTCTAGCTTGCCGTTCCGAGTTTCAGGCTCTGGTGTGGATGAGTTGGAATCCATAGATCAGGGGGAAGTCCCCCGAGTGGCGTTCAGTGCGTCGGGGATAGATCACGTTGAATTTCTTGTCTCGGCCAATCCCGGTGAGCCCCTCAAGCCGATGACTAAGGTGGCCTCCGGGGGCGAGACCTCTCGCCTGATGCTTGCGCTCAAGGCGGTGCTGTCCAGGGCCGACGAGACGCCAACTCTGGTGTTTGACGAGATTGACCAGGGTATCGGAGGTCGGGTAGGAGCGACAGTCGGTGAGAAACTCTGGGAGCTTGCCGGTGGTGCGGGGCCGGCGGGTTTGCGGCATCAAGTACTCTGCGTCACCCACTTGCCGCAGCTGGCCGGCTTTGGGGATGAACACCTCCGCGTAGAAAAGCAGGTCGAGCAGTCCGATGGGAGCGACCGAACCGTGACGCGCGTCAAGTTGTTGAACAGCGACGAGCGCGTGAAGGAACTGGCGCACATGCTCGGCGGTACCGGCGAGGCTGCTTGTCGAAGCGCGGAGGAGATTCTGCAACAAGTTGCCGCGCGCAAGGCACGGAGGAGCGAGGGGTCGGGAGGGCAGACGGAGAAGGCGTGAGAGACGGAAGGTCGGAGACGCGGTCCGGACCGCACAGCACGTTGAAGACACTCTGGCGAGCGGTCTTCTGGGTCTCTTTCCCCTTCGGTATCCTTTCCTTCGTCCTACCTATCTACGGGAGGGAGCTGGGCGCATCGGCCCTGGAGGTGGGGGGATTCTTCTCAGCTGCTTCTTTGGTGCCACTCGTGGTGCGTCCCTTCCTGGGTCGGGTTCTCGATCGCTGGGGCCGCCGGCCGTTCCTGCTGTTGGGACTCTTTGGCTATACTGCTGCCGTAGCTCTCTTCTGCGCCGCCGACACCGTGCAGCTGTTGACCTTGGCTCGATTTGTGCAAGGGCTGGGCCAGGCTTTCCTCTGGATCTCCGCGTACACCATCGTAGCTGACGTGGCCAGAAAGACCGGCCGCGGCCGGGATTTCGGACGCATCGACGAAGCAGTCAACCGAGGAGCCCTAGTCGGTACGACTGCCGGATTCACCACCATCTTCGCGCTCGCGAGCCTTGACCTCGAATGGCGTCAGATCTGGTTCTGGTTGTTCGCAGCCTACTTGCCAGCTGCGTTGATCAGCTCGTTCTTGCCTTCACGGATGGGACGCGTTGCCGATCGGCTTGGTCGGAAGGGGCCTATGATCAGCGGTCTGGGCGTGGGCGCGCTGGTGTCAGTCCTGATCCCGCACCTCCCCGGTGTGATGACGCTGGCGGCTCTCTGGGCTGTCGAGTCCCTTGGTCGTACCATTTCACTCCCGGCGGAGCGTGCTTTCGTGGCCGACATCGCCGGGGAGAACATGCGGGGCACCAGCTATGGCCTGTATACGTTCGCCTATTTCCTGGGCTCCGGAGCAGGGCCGCTGGTGGGAGGCTGGTTGTACGATTACCTTGGGCACGCCACACCTTTTTATCTCAACACCTGTGTCCTCTGCTTCGGCGCCTTGTTGGTGATGTTGGTGTTGCGCGAGCCGCGCGTGTCCGACGTTGACCAGCCTCGAGGCACAATCCAGTTTGGCGTATGATTCCTCAGAAGCTCTCCCTGACGAATTTCATGTGCTACCGGCGCGCCACATTGGACTTCGCCGGCATTCACGTTGCGTGCCTGAGCGGAGAGAACGGCGCGGGGAAATCAGCCCTGTTGGAGGCGATTACCTGGGCGCTGTGGGGAAATACGCGTCTGGGCGCTCGTGGGGATGACGATCTGATCCGCCTCGGTCAAGACAAGATGCACGTGGAGTTCGCGTTTGATCTTGACGGTGAGCTGTATCGGGTGATTCGCCGCCGCCATGGTGCCCGGCACAGCCGTACCACGCTCGATTTCCAGGTGAAACGTGATGAACGCTGGTGTTCGCTGGTGGAGGGAGGCGTTCGGGCGACCCAACGGAAGATCGAGAATATCCTCGGGCTGGATTATGACACGTTTGTGAACTCGGCTCTTCTCCGTCAGGGTCACGTGGACGAATTCACAGTGAAGACGGCTTCTGAACGGAAACGGGTCCTGAGCGACATCCTCGGGCTGGATCGCTGGTCGACCTACGAGGATCAGGTCAAGGAGCGCCAGAAGAGCATCGAAGCCGAACTTGAGGCCACCAGACTGCGGCTTGAAGAGATTGAGATGGAACTGGGAAGGCGCTCCCAGTACGAGGCGCAGCTTGAGGCAGCTCAGGCAGCAGTGGATGAGCTCGCTGAGGGACTCGAAGAGGCACAGCAGACCTATCAACGCATGGAGGCGGCGCGGGCCGAACGGCATCAAGTGGATGCGCAGATCGCTGACCAACTTGAGCGGATAGAGCAAGCAGAGCAGGAGCTAGTGCGCTTGACCAGAGAACGGTCTGAGCGGGAGAAGCGCTTGGAAGAATGTGAGCAGCTCCTGGCTCAAAGCGAGCAGGTTGCAGCTGGATATCGGGCCTACCAAGGAGCGGTCGATCTTGAGCGGAGGCTAGGCGGGAGGCTTCGCCAGTCCGTTGAGCTGGATGAGCGTCGCCGAGAGATGGAGTCTCGGATCTCGGAAGCGCGGCACCAGCTTGAGGCAAGGCACGAGATGCTCGCAACGCGCGTGGACGAGCTCGCCAAGAACCTTCCGACTCAGGCACTGGAGGATGAACTGGAGGAGGTGAACGCGCAGCTGGATCATCTGACCCGGCTATCTGAGAGTCGTGAGGCTGCCAAGGACGATCTAGCACGCATCGCTGAGGAGCGAGCGACCCTGCAGGCCCGGAACGACGCGCTGCGGTCGGATATGGAAGCACTGAAGGACAGGATTCGGCTTCTGAGAGAGGCTGATGCCCAGTGTCCTCTCTGTGAGCAGCCTCTGACAGAGAAGCACTGCCTTGAGCTCATGCGTCAGATCGAAAGTGAGGGGAAGGCTAAGGGTGATGCCTTCAGGGCGAATCAAGCGCTGCTGGAGGATCTTGCACAGCAGGCAGCCGCGCTGGACGAGCAGATTGCGCGGAGCGACGGGGAGCTGGGCCGGCTCTCGACCTTGCAGCGGCAGGCGGCAGCGCTGATCGAGCGTGTGCAGCGGGGGCGTCGGGCTGTTGAGGAGCTGGGACAGGCGCAAGAAGAGCTGGCTGAGGTGGAGAGACGATTGACCGAGGAGGATTACGCTCTGAGCGCTAGGGCAGAATTGAAGCGGGTCTTGTCGGATGCGGCCCAACTCGGCTACGACTCGGAGGCTCACGAGGAGGCACAGGAGGCGGTTGCGAAGGGGCAGATGTTTGCTGAACGGAAGCTGCAGCTGGCGGCTGTTCAGGAGAGGATGGCGGAGGAACGAGCGGCTCTGGATCGACTTCAGGAGAGTGAGCAGCGATGGCGGAGGAAACTCTCAGCTGCCCAGAAGCGGCGGGAGCATCTTGAGGCGAAGACCGTGGCACTGGAGACGGAGCTCGAGCAGAGCGATGCTGCTGGAAAGCAGCTTCAGGAGATGCGGGCCAAAGAGGCTGAAGGTCGTCAGCGTGCGGGCGCAGCACAGCAGAGACTGGCGGCCTGTGTAGCTCTGGAGGAGCAGTTAGCCGATGGGTTGAAGCGGAAAGAGATTCTGGCGTCCACGAGGGGAATCTGTGATGAACTGAGGACTGCCTTCAGCGTCCGTGGTGTACCCGCGATGATCGTCGAGGCCGCCGTGCCGGAGATCGAGCTGGAGGCCAATCGGCTGCTCTCGCGGATGACCGAGGGTCGCATGCACGTGAGCTTTGAGACTCAGCGGCAGACGAAGGCAGGCGCCATCCGGGAAGCGTTGCAGATTCGTATCTCGGACGAACTCGGAGCCCGGTCTTACGAGAACTACAGTGGGGGAGAGCAGTTCCGGGTCAACTTCGCCGTTCGCATAGCGCTGTCGAAGCTCCTGGCACGGCGAGCCGGTGCACGGCTTGAGACGCTGATCATCGACGAGGGTTTCGGAACGCAGGACGTCCACGGCCGACACCGATTGGTCGAGGCGATTCATGCTGTCCAGGACGAGTTTGCTCGCGTGCTTGTGGTTACGCACATAAGCGAGTTGGAGCACGTTTTCCCGGCACGGATCGAAGTGACCAAGACGCCACAGGGATCCACAGTCGAGGTGGTCTAGCAGGCGACACCTTCCCGACCAGACAGGGGAATGCCGATCTGTTCCGTTTCCCACCCTCTGCCAGCCACCGCTCGGCTTGGGAGTAGGTTCCGTATCCCGATCCTGCCCGCGTGACGTTGGCGGAGCAGCCCGAGATGTGGCGGCACGAGTGATCCTTGCCCATCGAAGCACGCCGACGTCCGAAGGCATGATCCAGTACCCTCCCAGGGCATCGGTCGAGGGACTGTGTGCTTAGACACGCCGATGTTGCTGGCATGGAGCATTGCAGAGGTACCGGGTCAATTGTCGAGAGGACTTGTGTTCTTTGACTTGTCTGATTGGAGAAGGTATAATCTCGTGGCTCGATGCTCAGTGAACCGCTTTCCTGATCACAGGAGGCAGGGATGGCCCTCAAAGGGAACCTACGCGATTTTGGCATTGTCCAGCTGCTCAATCTGATCAACCTGGCGCGGAAGACGGGCATGCTTAGGGTCGAACAGGACACCAAGAGCGCCCAGCTGGCGTTCAGGGAGGGTAAGCTGATCCATGCAACAGTGAACGGGGCCGGAAGTCAGCTGGCCGAGGCGCTCCGGCGAAGCGGCGTGATCACGGAGAAGCAGGCTTCTGCAATCCAATCTCGAGCTGGAGAGAGGAGCGACAGAGAGCTCGGGTTGCTGCTGGTAAATGCTGGCTACGTGAGCCAGGGCGACATCTCGAAGAGTATGCGGTCCTATTTCCTGGAGAACATCTACCCCTTGTTTACCTGGTCGGAGGGATCATTCCGGTTCGAGTCAGGCGCACAGACAGACGATGGTGTGATCACCGTGCCAATTGATCTGGAGAATGTGATTGTGGAGGGCACCCGGCGTCTGGAGCAGTGGGAGCGTCTCCAGGACGAGCTCCCTGATCTGGATGTCTCGCTCAAGTTCGCTGATCGCCCTCGGGCCAATCTTCGCGACATTAATCTCAATGTCGAAGAATGGCGTGTGATTTCTTTCATCAATCCTCGCAACACGATTCGGCAGATCGCGGACTACAACAACATGGGCGATTTCCAGATTCGAAAGATCGTGTACGGCCTGTTGCAGGCAGGTCTCGTGGAGATCGTCAGGCCTGAGTCGAAGAAGCCCGAGGGCCTGGAGGCCGCTAGGCGAGTTCCCGCCAAGAGGCAACGCCCGGATGTCAAACGTAACGTGATCATGAGGCTGATTGATCGCATCCGGGAGCTGTAGCATGCGGACCGTCAAGATAGTTGTGACCGGTCCCTTCTCATCCGGGAAGACTCAGTTCATCCAGACCATCAGCGAAATCGATGTGGTTGAAACAGAGCGGAGGATCACCCGTCCGGAGGAACGCATCAAGGATGAGACTACAGTGGCAATGGACTTCGGACGCATTACTGTCGATGAGGACCTTGTGCTGTATCTGTTCGGAACGCCTGGTCAGCGTCGGTTCGATTTCATGTGGGAAGTTCTCTCGGAAGGTATGCTCGGATTCGTCGTGCTCTTGGACAGCGTGCGACCTGAGACATTTCGCGAAGCCCGCGACATTCTGGGGACCTTCCGTGCCTATGCTCCGGTGCCTTACATTGTTGCTGCGAACAAGCAGGACCTGACCGATGCTTGGTCACCGGAAGATCTTCGCATTGCCCTCCGCATTCCCCCGATAGTGAAGATGGTACCGTGCGTCGCGACCGAGCGGAGGAGCGTGAAGCAAGTACTGCTTGAGCTCCTGTACTCGATCCTCGACGTAATGGACGAGGAGACGTAGGCAGGCCCAACGGACTTCACAGCCACTCGGTGCGTGACGGTTGCCTGCCCGGCGGTTTGCTGCATTGGTGAGCTTACTTCAGCGGTCGGACTGTTTCTTCGCCAGGCTCGGCCGCTGTCTGCCGCGCGCGGAGCCTTAACCGCCCTTTAACGCAACTGCAACTGATTCCTCGCGCAGGTTGATGTATCATGGTGTTTGACCTGGTGATTCTGGCCGCACTGATGAGGCCGCCTCACGGCGAGAAGCTGGCAGACGCTCAGAGCGGAAGCGCTGGATACTCGGCGAGTCGCAGCAGCGCCCCCTTTTGCCTATGAGTTCTATAGTCACGGACCGAGGAGTAGTCCATTACGAGGTCTACGGTCAAGGGCCGCCCGTGATTCTGTTGCACGGCTGGCTGGAGTCTTGGGATCATTGGCGAGCCACCATGGAGTCTCTGGCATCGAACCATAGGGCCTACGCGCTTGATTTCTGGGGCTTTGGTGATTCCGGGAAACAAGGTGTGGGCTATGCAGTCCAGGACTATATCCAGATGGTGAATCAATTCATGGAGCGCTTGGGAATCTGGTCTGCGTCAGTCCTGGGCCACTCGATGGGAGGGACCGTCTCACTCGGTCTGGCTCTGGAGCATCCTCATCGGGTAGAACGAGTGGCGGTTGTGGGCTCGCCGGTTCAAGGCGAGGGGTTGGCCGTCTTCTTGCGCCTGGCTGCTCGACGCTTTGTGGCTGAGCTGGCGTATCGCCTGCCCGGAGCTCTACCTCTGGGGGTCAGGATCTTCTCACCGCTTCTTGCGCGCGATTGGAGGACCTGGTATAGGATGTTTGAGCGTGACCTTTCGCGCACCACCCTGGAGTCTTTTCACCTGAGCATCGCGTCTCTGTACAAGACGGACTTGACACCGAGACTGAGCGAGATTCGAATGCCGACACTGGGCATTTATGGTCAGAGAGACCGGATCGTCGATCCTGATCAGGGCGAGATCCTGGCCCGGGAGGCGCCTCAGGCAGAGGTTCGCCGTTTCCGTCGCTCAGGGCATTTCCCTATGCTGGATGAGCCGGAGCGATTCCATCGACTTCTCGGAGAGTTCCTTAACCATCGGGAAGCGGAGAATGTCGACTGAACCAGCGGTTGATGTCTCCGAGGCTGTAGCGGGGGACGGAACAGCATGTTTCTTCGTCAACAAGATCGGCCGAATCTTCTACCTGGCCCTGGAAGAGGTGGCAGGCGGTGAGCCGATGCGCGCAATACTCAGTTCGGCCAAGTTGCACGACCGTCTTGACCGTTATCCACCCAACAACTTTGCCCCTGAATTCTCGTTCGAAGAACTGGGACGGACTCAGCAGGCGATGGAGGAGTTATACGGGCCAAGTGCGGGTCGAGACCTGGCGAGACGCGTTGGCAGAGCATGCTTCAGGATTGGAGCTAAGGATCTGAACCCCGTCTTAGGATTGACTGATTTGGCGTTTCGCATTCTTCCTTTGCGGATGAGGTTCAAGGTGGGGCTCGAGGTGCTGGCGCACCTGTTCGAGCGATTCTCGGACCACCGCGTGCGATTGGAGGAGGATGATCTTCACTTCGCCTGGATCGTTGAGCGGTGTGGCATATGCTGGGGCACAAGATCCGTTACACCGTGCTGTGATCTGGCAGTTGGGCTTCTACAGGAGACGGTCTACTGGCTAAGCGGGGGCGAAAGGTTCTACATTGAGGAACTCTCGTGTGTCGCCGCCGGCCAACCTACCTGCACGATTCTTGTCGGCAAACGTCCCCTGGATCGACCTGCGCCGGCAAGGGGGGAGCGATGACGCGGAAGGTCATCCTGAGAGATCGGCAGCGGATATTCCCTTTCAATGAGCCAGCTCGGGATCTCCGCGTGCTGAATAAGAAGCTGTATGTCTACCAGAGCGACGTATTGGATGAGGTCTTGTCGCCCGGATACGTCACAGAGGTTCGCGAGGTCGATTCGCTGGCTGAACTCGACTCCAAGCGCATCGAGACAATCGCGTTCCGGGACAACCTCTTCTTCGACAGACCCTTCCTGAGCGAGTTCATCGAGCGAGCTCGAGCATCAGGGGAGGCTTGTCAGGTTGCTCTCTCGCCGGATGACCCAGCCATCGCCGAACACGGCCTCCCGCTGCAGCGTGGCATTCGCCGAGAGGCGGACGTTCTGGTGGCGGACCTGTGGTATTTCCCTCGCGGCGTTGAGTCGAATTCGCGCCGTCTGGTGATGGATACTGATTCGCACGAGATGGGGTACTACCACGTTCCAACCCATATGTCGAGTGCAATGGGAGACTTGGTCTACCAGGTACCCACAAAGGCTTTCTGCTCCATTGAGCACTGGGTGCACACGATTACTGCCAATGTCATCTTTGGTGTCTACGCTGAGGGAGCACGGCTGGACCGTAAGGTCGAGAATAGCCTGGGCAAGAACGTCAGGATGCTCTGGCGAGCAGTCTTGGAGCGCAAGCAGGTCCTTGGGTGTTCAGAGACAGTCCATATTGGCCGCAATTGCAGCATCGATCCCTCGGTGGTTATCAGAGGCCCGAGCTACATCGGGGATAACGTCTCCATCGGCCCAGGGGCCGTAGTCGACGTGTCGTACATCGGCGATAACGTCGACATTGGGACCGGTGGTCAGGTCATGTTGAGCGTGGTCTCGGACCGAAGCTTCTTGCCTTTTCGGGCTGCGCTCTTCATGAGTGTCATGATGGCAGGCTCGATGGTGGCCCAGAACACGTGTCTGCAGTTCTGCAGCATTGGACGCAATACGTTCGTCGGCGCCGGGAACACCTTTACTGACTTCAACTTGGTCCCGGGCAAAGCGATCCGTGCTATGGACCGAGGAGAATTCAGGGAGACCGGTATGCCGGTACTCGGCGGTTGCGTGGGACACAACTGCTTCATTGGCTCTGGAATGGTTGTCTATCCGGCCAGAGCAATTGAGTCCGATGTAGTCTTGCTGGCCTCAGATAGAAGACGAGTCATCGACCGCACGGTCTACTATGAGGATAGCGATCACTTCAGCGTTAAGGGAGCGGCTGACTCGCATCGGAGATGGTATCCGAGATGAGCTCGGATCAGCTGTCCGCGTCCTTTGCATTCGTTGTTCATCCCCTTGATCCGAAGCGAGATGTGGCGCGTCGGTACCCGTCCTTGGGAAAGGTTCTTCCAGCGGCGCTGATTCGCCTGGGCGCCCGCCTTTGGCCACCCTTGGTGCTTTCTCAGGTGAGAGGTATGCGTTCGGAGGGGACCGGGAGGCAGGTGGAGGGTTGGCTGCTGGCCTGCCCTCTCACTGCCCGGCAGATGCTCCGGCTGCCACCTCAAGTCGTCTACGACAAGGTTGTACGGGCAGGGCGCCTGGGCCAGAAGCAAGGTGCTCGAATCTTGGGGCTGGGGGCTTTCACTTCGGTCGTGGGCGACGGCGGCGTCACCGTGAGTCAGCGTCTGAATATGCCGGTCACTACGGGGAATAGCCTGACTGTCGCAATGGCGGTCGACGCCTTGCAGGCCGGAGCCGGGAAGCGAAGCCTCGACCTGGAGACCGCTACGGCGGCCATCGTCGGTGCGTCAGGGAGTATCGGTCTCGCTTGTGCTGAGATGCTGGCTCCGTTGGTCGAGAGGCTTGTTCTGGTTGGCCGGCAGGAGATCTACGTAAGCCAGGCACGGGCCCAGGTTGAGGCAGCAGGGGCGGCGAAGGTGCGCGTATCAACCCAGATCGCTGATATCCGCGAGGCTGACTTGGTGTTGAGCGCCACCAGTGCCGTCGAGCCGATCATCGAACCCCGGCATCTAAAGGAAGGGGCAGTTGTCTGCGACGTGGCACGGCCGGCAGACGTGTCCCCGGCCGTGCAGCAAGAACGGAAGGACGTGTTGGTCATCAAGGGCGGCATCGTAGATGTTCCCAGTCACGTCGAGTTCGGTTTCGATTTCGGACTGCCGACGGGCCAGGTCTATGCATGCATGGCAGAGGTAATGGTTCTGGCGCTCGAAGGGCGATACGAGAGTTTCTCGCTGGGGCAGAGAGTTCAGAAGGAGAAGGTGCGCGAGATTGCTCGGCTTGCCCGTAAACACGGTTTTCAGCTGTCAGCTAACTCCTGTAGCCAGGAAGACTAACGGGTGACTCAGAGGAGGAGAGATGTCCCAAGGCAGAATTCTGGTTGTGGAAGATGATTCCGATATCTCGACCATGCTGCGCATATACTTCGAGTCGGAAGGCTACGGCGTTGTTACAGCTCAGCGTGGAGAGGATGCATTGGAGACCTGCCGACATCAGCTACCCAATGTCGTTGTCCTGGATATCATGCTGCCGGACATGGACGGTTACGATGTGTGTCGCGAGCTGAGGAACACCCTGCGCACTAGCCACATTCCCATCATATTCCTGACCCAGAAGGATGAGCGATCGGATAAGATCCGTGGTCTCGAGTTGGGCGCAGATGATTACATCACGAAGCCCTTCGACGTGGAAGAGCTTAATCTTCGGGTGCGGAATGCGATGACGCGTGCCAGGTACGAGAGCCTTACCAACCCTAGTACCGGCCTGCCCAGTGGTCAACTCATTGAGGAACAGCTGAGAGAATTGATGCGGCGCGATGACTGGGCGATCATCTACGTGGGCATCCAAGGTCTGGACGCTTTCAATGAAGTGTATGGGTTCGTGGCTGGGGAGGAGGTGCTCCGCTTCACTGCTATGGTCTTGAGTCAGACCGTGGATAGCGTGGGGACGAGGCACGATTTCATCGGACACGTTGGTGGTGATGAGTTCATTGTGGTGACTGAGAGGGAAACGGTCAGTCCCATAGCGAGGGAATTGGAGCTGCGCTTTCGCTCCAGGGTAGGCACTCACTATGACTGGCAAGCAAGAGAGCGCGGTCACCTGATTCTGGAGGATGAGCAAGGCAATGTGGAGAAGGCAGACTTGATGGCCCTTGCCGTTGGCGTGACCACTGCCGACGACGGGCCCTTCGCCGACATCCGTGAGATCACCGAGGCCGCCGCGAACGCGCGGCGTCAAGCTTCACGAGTAAGCTAGACGCACACCGGGGACGCCCTGTCGCTGGCGGCACGGGTGTCAGTCCTCGGTTTGGAGCGACCATCGAAGCATGATCGGACAGAAGAACAGCGAGAAACTGGCGGCCGCTCTGAGTAGCTTCAGGCGGGTTAGCCGTGAGATCAACACCACGTTGGACCTGGAAAGGATCCTCGAGGTGATTCTGAGGGAGTCGATGCGTCTGACCGGGGCCTCACACGGTGCAATCTGCGCCTTGGGGTTTGAAAACCATGAGGTTGAACCACGGGTCGTCGCTGGCTACGGTGAGCCTGAGAGGAAGAGCATTCTCAATGCCTTGAGGAACTCAGGATCCCACCCCCTGCTGAAAGAGGTGTCTCTCACTGGGCGGTCACTGAGTTTCTCGGACGCCAGACCCGAGGAGACGGCACCGTTCTTTGCGTCGGACACGCGCTCTATGCTTGTGGTCCCTGTCTTCTATGCCGGATCCCTCACTGGCCTGATCGTCCTGGAGAGCAGGCGAGACGAGGCCTTCGACGGCGGTCTTGTCCAGTTCATTGAGGGCCTTGCAGATCAAGTGGCGATTGCGTTTGGCAATGCCAAGCGCTATCAGGAGCAGGTGGAGCGCGGCGAGCTGCTGCGTAGACGGGCTGACCAGCTGGCATCGGTCCTCGAGGTCGGACGAGCCCTCGGTTCCGATAGGCCCCTCGAAGACGTCCTGGAGGAGGTGGCTTACGGTATCCAGGAGAGCGTGGGTTTCGACAGGGTTCTCGTCAGCTTGGTGGAGGGAGACCCTCCAGTCCAGCGTCGAGTGGCGGCTGCCGGAATTCCGCTTCCGTCATTCGAGCGCATGAGGAAGACGCGGCAGCCTTGGTCGCTTGTGGAAAGGGTCATGGACGACGAATTCCGCGTCGGTCAGAGCTACTACATCCCGGCTGAGCAACGCCCCGAGTGGTTTGACCAGCTTGATACACACGACGCGAAGAATCCAGAGTCTGCTGCTCGGGAACCCGGCCGCTGGCATCCAAACGATATGCTGGTTATTCCTCTGAAGGGGTCTGGAGAGGATGTGAAGGGCCTCGTGTCCGTGGACGATCCCCGGGATGGAATGGTCCCGGATCGGAGCACGATCGAGGCGGTGGAAATCTTCGCGGCCCAGGCGGCTCTGGCGATTGAGAACGCGGAGATGATTGAGATGCTCCAGCGTCGTGCCGAGGTCCTGTCCCTGTTCAATGAAATCAGCCACTCCGCAACCGCGAAACTCGAGCTGACCGAAGTGTTGAAGGATGTGGTCGAGACGGCGCCTCGACTGATGCCGTGCGATCACAGCAGCATCTTCTTGCTTGATAAGGATAGCGGGCTATACATTGCTCGCGCAGTGCACGGATCTCCGTGGGAAGAGCTGTCTTCAGTGGCCTTTGCTCCGGGTGAGGGCCTTGTGGGGGAGGTAGTCGAGACCGGCTTGCCGATGACGGTCGACAGGGCGGATCGAGAGGCGCATCGGTCCTGGCCTGCGTCTACGGTTGACATGGGGACTGCCGCTCTGACCCCTCTGACCGCCAGCGGTCAGGTGGTGGGCGTTCTATGTCTCGGCCGGAAGGGGTCTGATGACTTCTCAGCGGCCGAGGTGGCGATGCTTTCAGCCCTGGCTGACCAAGTGTCTGTCGCCGTTGACAATGCGCGCCTCTTCGAGGAGGCTCAACAGCGTGCCGTACAGCTGGAGGTGGCATCTGAGGTCGCACGGCACGCCACGGCCATCCTTGATGTGGGCCAGCTGCTGGACGAGACGGTCGATCTGATCTCCGATAGGTTTGGCTACCATCATGTGGCTGTTTACCTCTTGGATGCGGATCGCAAGCACATGACCCTCCGAGCAGCCTCTTCTGAGGCGGGCAAACAGGTCCTCCAAGAGGGGTGTAGGCAGTCTCTTGACGCGATGGGGATCGTCGGGAGCGTGGCAGAAAGCGGGCAGCCAGCCCTGGCCGTTGATGTCGGTGTGGACGCTGTTTCTCCCGATGTCCCTGAGCTTTCTGAGACGCGGTCGCAGATGGCGCTCCCTTTGGTCACCCGCGGCCAAGTCACGGGTGTTCTTGACGTGCGGTCCATCCAGGAGATGGCCTTCGCGCAGGAAGACATGTCTGCCATGCAGACTATGGCGTATCAGCTGGCTAATGCCATCGAGAACGCACGGCTGTACGAAGAGATACGTGGCTTCTCGGAGGAGTTGGAGGAACGGGTGGAGCAACGCACCCAAGAGCTGGCCACGGCGATGGGGAAGCTGGAGAAGGAGCGCGACCGTGTTGAGATGCTCTACCGCATCACCTCTCAACTTGCATCCAGCCTGGATCTTGACCACGTTCTCAGTAAGGCGATGAGCTTGATCGTCCAAGCTGTGGGGGCAGACCGGGTGTCGACCCTGATGCTTGACTCGGAGTCTGGCGAACAAATCGAGCGGGCAGCCCTCGGTCAGGGGATCGATCTCCCTCTTGGAGGGAAGGCGACCCGCTTCTCGCGACCGGATGGCTTGGCGGCGTGGGTGGCTGAACACCATGAAACCGCGGTCGTGCCCGATATCCGGCGAGATTCTCGTTGCGCATTCTCACGAGATGGGGAACGGAAGTACAACTCGGCGCTGGCGGTGCCGCTTGTAGTGGGCGATCAGGCTCTGGGCGCCATGCTCCTGCTGGATAGCGCGGCAGGGTACTTCCAGGAGGAACACGTGCGGTTGGTGGAGACCGCTGCTGCCCAGGTTGCCCAGGCGATAAACAATCTGGAGCTCTACAGTGTGATCCGAGAACAAGCTGAGCGTCTCGGCAACATGCTGAAAGCACAGAAGGTGGAGTCCGCCAAGAGCCGCGCCATCCTGGAGGCGGTGGCAGATGGTGTTATGGCAAGCGATAGTGCCGGGAAGGTGACCCTCTTCAACGCTGCTGCTGAACGCGTACTCGACCTGTCGCGAGATGAGGCACTCGGGCGCACGATCAGAGAGATGCTTGGGCTCTACGGCGGCCGAGCACAGGCCTGGATGGAAGCGATTGCCGAATGGGAGAGGCACCCGGGGTCTTACGCCGGGGAGGAATACCTGGCTGCTCGGTTGGATATCGAAGGGCGTGTCGTAAGCGTCCACCTGGCGCCAGTGTTGATGGGCACCGAGTTCTTCGGCACGGTGTCGGTGTTCCGCGATGTCACTGCCGAGGTTGAGGCTGATCGGGCCAAGACAGAGTTCGTTTCGATGGTTTCTCACGAGCTGCGCACGCCGATGACATCCATCAAGGGGTACGCGGATCTTCTACTCATGGGCTCAGCAGGGATCCTGAATCAGCGTCAGGAGGAGTTCCTCACGATCATTCGAAACAATGTTGATCGTCTCACCACGCTGGTCGATGACCTGCTCGACATTTCGCGTATTGAGAGCGGTCGGCTGGATCTCTCGTTGGAGCCAATGAGGGTGGGGGAGGCCGTCAAGAGGGTGATCACGTCAATGCAGACGCGAGCTGATCAGAAGAATCTCGTCCTGCGGTCTGAGGTGGCTTCTGACCTTCCAGAGGTTGTCGCTGATTTTGATCGCGTCGTTCAAGTCCTGACGAATCTGGTGGGTAACGCTTGCCAGTACACGCCCAGCGGTGGCAGAATCATCGTCTCGGCTCGCGTGAGGAACGGAGAAGTAGAGATTTCCGTGCGTGACACCGGCGTAGGCATTGGGCCTGAGGACCAGGATAGGATTTTCGATCGCTTCTTCCGCGCTGATGACCCCATTGTCCAGGGGACCGCTGGCACGGGCCTGGGGCTCTCCATTGTCAAGTCTCTGGTTGAGATGCATGGTGGAGACATTTGGCTGGAGAGCGAGGTGGGTGAGGGGACGGTGTTTACCTTCACGCTTCCCGTTCGGGACGGTGGAGCCCCGGATGCTATCGAGACGGGCCTGGAGAAGCTCCTCGTCGTCGAGGACGACCCGGCCATCGCCAAGCTGATCCATATTCACCTTTCGGATCAGTATCGGGAGGTCTTCGTCGCCCATCGAGGAGAGGATGCGCTGGCGATAGCCGAACGCGAGCGACCGGATCTGATCACGCTTGACGTCATGCTCCCTGGTATGGACGGCTTCGAGGTGCTTGAGCAGCTCAAGTCAAAGCCGGCAACACGGGATATTCCCGTCATTATCGTATCTGTGGTCCCGGACCGACGGAAAGGACTCCGGCTCGGCGCTCTCGACTACGTCAAGAAGCCAATTGATGAGAAGAAGCTGATCGCTGCGGTGGGTAAGGTATTGGGGAGAGGCAAGGGGACAGTTCTGGTCGTGGACGACGACGAGGATACGCTGACTCTGCTCGACGAAGTCTTGAACGCGAACGACTTCGTCGTTCAGACGCTGGACCGTGGCCGGCAGGTCCTTCCGGTGGCCCGTGAGACGCAGCCCTCGCTGATCTTGCTCGACGTCAAGCTGCCGGACTTGGACGGCTACGCCGTCTTGGAGGAGCTCAAGGCCGACGCGAAGGTCAGCGATGTTCCGGTCATCGTGATGACTGGGAGTGAGATCATCGACGACGCCAAGCGAAAGAAGGTGCTCGCCCTGGGTGCCGAACGCTTCGTATCGAAGCCCTTCTCGGTCCAGGAACTGGTCGAGCAGATTGAGATGGCCATGTAGCACGCATGTCTCGTTCACGATTGGCCGGATCACGCTGTCGGACTTCGGGTTGGATTGCTTCTGTGGTTGTTGCTCTATGAGAGGTGAATAGCGATGCCAAAGATCTTGGTCGCCGAGGACGAACGGGACATCCGGGAGCTGATTGGATTCTCGCTTCGCTTCGCTGATTTCGAGGTGGTGCTGACCCAAGATGGCAAGGAAGCCATCGAGAAGGCGTCCGCGGAGAATCCTGATCTGATCCTTCTTGACGTCCGAATGCCTAAGATGTCCGGGTATGAAGTCTGCCGTCTACTGAAGGAGGATCCATCTACCAGTGACATCCCGATCGTGTTCCTTTCGGCGAAGGGGCAGGAGAAGGAAATCGAGGAGGGGTTGCATTCGGGGGCCCTGGACTACATTGTGAAGCCTTTTGCGCCGGACGAACTCGCCCACCAGGTAAGGGACATCCTGCATCGAGCGAGCACGCTGTAGAGGAAGAAAGGGACTGCGCTGGTTGACCGATGAGTGCTGTCGTTCTTGAGCAGGGACTGATTCACTACGAGACCATGGGCCGGGGGAACCAGCCGCTGATCTTCCTACATGGCTGGCTGGGATCCTGGCGCTACTGGGTGCCGGCGATGGAGGAGCTTTCGTTCAGTCGCCGGGCCTACGCGCTTGACCTGTGGGGTTTTGGCGACTCCGACAGGCTCAGCGACTACACTGTTGCCGGCTATGTCGACCTGTTGGAGAGCTTCCTGAACGAGATGGGCATTCAGCGCGCGGATCTGGTTGGGCACGCACTGGGAGGCCTGGTTGCCCTTCGCTTCGCCGCTCGATCTCCGAATCGGGTGGAACGAGTCATGGGGGTCAGCGTCCCCTTGGTCGGAGGCTCGATCGAGCCCGTCTTTGGTGATTTCTCTGCCAACGGTGAGCTTCTGGCGCCGTTGATTGCGCAAGGGGCTAACTTCCCCGAAGTTGAGAGAGAGGCCCGCAAGGTCGACATCCAAGCCGTTGTCAGCAGTGTGCGCTCCGTGGTGCAGTCCGACGGTCTTCGCGATATGCTACTTCCATTTGATCTCTCCGTTCTCCTGGTGCACGGCGCAAGCGATCCACTGGTCCAGGTTCCGCGCAGCGAATGGCTGGGGGGGTTCGGTCAGAACACTCGGGTTGTTCTCCTTGAGGGAGTGCATCACTTTCCCATGCTGGAGGAGAGGAACAAGTTCAACCGTCTCCTGATGGAGTTCTTGGATGGAGGAAAGGAGTTGGGCTCCTTGGAGCCGAAGGAAGAGTGGCGGCGTCGTCTCAGATAGCCATGGGCTTCTCACGGCGGCAGCCGGCCCGCCGCCTTCGCCGGCTAATGGCTGACTGAAGACCTTGGACTGTTCACCATCTGCCATGTCTGTTCACCGAATGCTGGTCGTCGCTCGGAAAGAATTCTACCATATCGCGCGTGATGCAAGGCTGTTCTTCCTCGTGACCGTAGCTCCGGCGTTCTTGTTGATTACCCTCTCCTACGTCTTCGCACTGGATGTTGAGCGGGTGGATCTTGCCATCCAGAATCTTGACAATGCAGCGCTCTCGAGAGATCTGATCTCTCACATTACAGCCGATGATGACTTCGTTGTGGTTGCGTGGCTGATGCCGGGCCAGAGCATCGCGCCGCTGTTCACCCAAGACCTTGTTGACATCGTACTGGTTATTCCGCCCCACTTCTCTGAGAAAGTCCTGAAGGGAACCACCGCGCAACTTCAGTGTGTGGTCGATGGCGTTGACGCTCTGGCTGCCAGCCAATCCCTCGCGGTCCTCGAGGGGCGTGTCAGTGGCTTTGTTAGGGACTTGGCACGATCAAGGAGAGGGCTGGGTGTAGGAACGATCACTGCTCTGGATGTCCTGGAGGTCGGAGAACGCGCCTGGTACAACAACGCCCTCAAGTCGCTGGTGAGTATGGTCCCAGGTCTTATGGCCGTGGTTCTGGGTATGCCTGCTCTGGCCCTCGCCCTTGCTCTCGCCAGGGAGAAAGAGATCGGTTCCTTCGAGAGCCTGATCGTCACGCCTGTGCGTGGGTTCGAATATCTGGGCGGCAAGCTGCTGATGTATGTCCTCAGCGGCGTCGTCAGCGGGATGCTGGCCTGGATAGTTGCCACTCGTTGGTTCGGCGTACCGTTCCGAGGCGACCTCGTCGGTTTTCTGTTGCTTACCGCCGACTACGTCGCCGCCAGCATGGGAATCAGTCTGCTGGTCGCGAACTTCGTTCGCAATCAACAGACGGCGATGTTCCTTGTGTTGATGATCTTCTTCATCCCGAGTTTCTTCCTGTCGGGTCTTCTTCGGCCTGTTGCCGAGGAGCTAGTTGCTCGGACTGTTGCCTATGCCCTTCCCTCGACGCATTTCATTGCCATCTCGCGCGCCTTTTTTCTCAAGGGATTGGGGGTTACTGCTCTGCGCGGTCCGGCGCTCGCCTTGCTGGGTATTAGCCTTGTCTGTCAGATCATCAGTCTCCGACTGTTTGACAAGAAGCTTGCCTGAGATTGCTGCGTTTGCTGCTCTCATACTTGCGTCCACCTAGGTCGGTCGTGTTCATTGGCCATGGTCCTCCGTATTAGGAATCTGGTTCACAAGGAGCTCATCCAGCTGCGCCGTGATTGGGTCATGGCGGCCTTCATCCTGACCCTGCCCGTCCTGCAGCTGATGCTACTGGCCAGAGCAACTACGTCAAGTGTCGACAACCTGGGGGTGGCTGTCCTTGATCGTGATCGGTCCATCGTCAGCCGTCGAATCGTGAGGTCCTTGAGCAACAGGGAGGAGTTGGAAGTCCGCCATTTCCCTGTGACGCTCGAGGAGGTTGGGCACCTCCTGGACCATAGTGAGGCAACCCTTGCCGTCATCATCCCCGAGGGCTTTTCCGCTGCACTCGAGCGCTCGTCCGAGACAGCTAACATCCAGCTGATTGCCGACGGCAGCAACGACTTGATCGCCGGCATCGCGCTCGGGGCTGCCCGCAATGCACTTTCCAGTCTGCCGCAGCGAGGGCTTGAGGCTCAGCTGCGCGATGGAGCCTCTCCCGTTGAGCTACGTACAGCGGTGAGCTATAACCCCACATTTGACATTAAGCTGTTTGCTGTACCCGCACAGGTAGGCTTCATTGTGTATCAGGTGACCCTGGCTGTCGCCTCGATCGGTATAGCACGCGAACGCGAGCTGGGCACGCTCGAGCAACTCATGGTGATGCCGGTCCGCCGATTCGAGCTGGTCGTGGGCAAGGCGATCCCTGCCCTGATTGTAGGCATGCTGAATTTCATCCTCATGCTGTGCGTGGCTATCTTCGGGTTCGGAATACCGATGCGAGGTTCTCTGCTGCTGCTGGTTGGTGTGACGTTTCTCTTTGTCGCAGTCGAGATAAGCTACGGGATCTTCATCTCTGGAATCGCTCACACGCAGCAGCAAGCCATCCTGCTCGTATTCGTGCTAGCGATGGTGGACATGGCCTTCTCGGGCTATCTGGTCCCCATCGAGAATCTTCCGCCTCTGATGAGGACGATTGCGCGGATCGTTCCCTTGCGACATTACCTGAGTGTCATCCGCGGGGTGATGCTCAAGGGCGCCAGTCTGGGTGCGGTGTGGCAGCACGCGGTCGCAATGGTTGTCATGGGGGCGCTGATTGCGGCTTCGGCGGTGCGTAGCCTCAACCGAAGCCTTGACTGACGTGCTGTGCTGGATTGTAGCATCTCTCTTTGGCAGAACTTGGGGGATCACTGCTCTCCACGAGAGTTCACTCCGCCGGCTCTTGCGGGACCCGGCACGACAACTTGGACTCCGTTGTCGGCAGAACAGCATCGGAGGCTGACCTCGGCGGATGCCTGCCTCACCGCCCTGGTCGGAACCCATTGGAGTCAAGATCCTCTCTCAGCTTGGGAAGTAACCTCGTGCGAATCTTCCAGATGCATGCACAGGCATCCGCACCGGCTCTTAGAACTGCCTGATGATGGGAGTTAGATGGGGTGTGTGGCGTGGGTGCGACAGATGCTGATCCGTAGGTGTCTGTAGTTGAGCTGCTACGCTCTCAGCCTGGGGCCGGTTGCGGAAACGC
>JAWLCP010000019.1:14614-37116 GCA_041687115.1 Anaerolineae bacterium | reverse complement strand
GTGATCCCCTCCAGATCCGTCGGCCCGCGGTGCACGCGGTTGATCGGAAGGGGCGGGCGTGCTATACTGATGAGCGGGTTGTCTGCGCGTCGGGAGGTGCGGGAACGTGAACCGGACTAGACATCGCTCAGAGGCGAAGTTGAACGCGCTCTATCGGCTAGGACAAGAGCTAGTCCTGCTGCGAGATGAGCAAGCCATCGCCGAGACCGTCCTGGAGATTGCTGAAGACGTGCTGGACTTCGGTGACAGTGAGTTCATGCTGGTGGACGAGTCCGGTCAGGAGCTGTTCGTCAGCGCCTATCGAGGAGATCTCCACGTAGCCCGAGACCTGCGGCTCCCCCTGGACGGCGAGAGAGGAATCACCGTCGCCGCCGCGCGCCGCGGGGAGCCCATGTACGTCCCGGACGTGGGCGGGGAACCGCGGTACGTAGATGCCGGCTTCGCGGCTGGTTCTGAGCTGGCCGTCCCGGTTCAGATCGAGGGTCGGGTTCTTGGAGTGATCAACGTCGAGAGCCGGAGGTCAGACGCCTACACCTCCGCCGACAGGAGACTCCTGTCCACGCTGGCCTCCCAAGCGGCGCTGGCTCTGCAGAACGCTCGTCACTACACCCAGGAGCGCCGCGGAACGGAGCAGATGGCGGCCATCAATCGCATCGCTCGCCGCATCAGCGCCACCCTCGATCTACGAGACACGCTGGACAGCATCGTGGAGGCGGCTTATGAGCTGATGCCCTGCGCCCTGGCCGAGATCAGCCTCTGGGACGAGGGACGCCAGATGCTGACCCTGCAAGCCCTGCGCTGCGGGCCCGAGCGCGCATTTCCAGTCGGAAAAAGCTACCCTCCGGGAACAGGCTACACGGGCTGGGTGGTGCGCCACAAAGAGCCGCTCCTAGTGGCGGACGTTGACGCCCGAGAGGACATTCGCCCCGATCTCCTTCCGGGAGAGCTCCCTTTCAGAGCCTACCTCGGCGTGCCGCTGATCGCCGGTGACGAGCTGATCGGGACCCTGGTGTTGGTCCACGACCGGGCCCGGGGGTTCGACGAAGACGATCTGGCGCTGTTGGACAGCCTCGCGGGCCAGGCGGCTGTCGCCATCCGAAACGCGGGTCTGTACGAGGAACTCGCCCGCCGCCATCGCGAGCTGGCGGCTCTTCACAGCGTGGCCGAAGCCGCGAACCGCCCTCTTGGTCTGGAGGAACTCCTCCAGAAAGCTCTGGATCGGGTCATGGACGTGACCGAAGCCGACGCTGGGGGAATACGGCTACTCGACCCAAGCGCTCATGAGGTGGTCCTAGCGGCCCATCGCGGTCTTTCTCAGAGGTACATTGAGCAGACCGAGCGCTTTGCGGTCTCCGAGGAGATTGTCGGCGCGGTGGCCCTTTCCGGAGAACCCGCTCTCTCCCAGGACATGCAGAGCGATCCACGCATTAGCCCCGAGATAGGTGCCCTGCTGAAAGAGGAGGGGTACCGCTGCCTGGCTCAGGTTCCGCTCCGCGCTCAACACGCGGTGGTGGGCACGCTGGGCGTGGCGGCGAGCGAACCTGGTTTCTTCGACGAGGACAACTTGGAGCTGCTAAGCGCCATCGGGGAGCAGTTGGGCGTGGCCATCGCCAACGCACAGCTCTTTGACGAGACGGAGCGGAGGTCTCGCGAGCTCGCCGCCCTGAACGCGGTTGCCGTCGCCACGAACCGCGCGCTGGACCTTGACACGCTTCTCGTCGATGCACTGGAACGAGTGATCGAGTGCATTGAGGCCGACGGCGGCGGGATTCGACTGCTGGATCCAAGTAGCGGGGAGCTGACCCTCTCGATCACACGGGGAATGTCTGAGGCATACGTCGGCAAGGTGCGGAATCTGCGGATGGGGGAAGGAATCGTGGGCGACGTGGCGCTGACCGGAGAGCCGGCCCTGCTGGCCGATATGAGAGAGGATCCGCGGGTACCGTCCGAGGTCCTGGTCGCGTTGAAGGAAGAGGGCCTTCGCGCATTCGCTGTCGTCCCGCTCCGCTCACAGGAGGTAGTGGTCGGCACCCTTGGCGTCGTCTCGCGCGCACCAGGGGCATTCGGACCGGCGGACGTTCGCCTGCTGACAGCTATCGGGTACCAGATCGGCGTTGCCATTGCCAACGCGCAGCTGCGCCAGGAGGCTGTCGACGCGGAGCGGCTAGCAGCCGTAGGTCGGGTGGCGGCAAGCGTGGCTCACGAACTGCGCAGCCCGCTGGGGGGCATTATGCGGAGCGCGGAGTTCCTCGCACGCCCTGAGCTTTCAGAACCTACCCGTCGAAAACTGAGCAGCGCGATCGTCGCGATGGCTCGCCGGCTGATTAACACCTCCCAAGAGCTGCTCGACTACACACGAGGCGGGCGGATGGCCCTGAATCGCGTGCCCTGCTCACTCCCCGATTTCCTGGAGGAGGTTCTGGAGGTGCTCCGCGTAGACTTCAGCGATCGCGGTATCGCCGTGGAGAACAACTGGGGCTACCGAGGCAGGATCCGCATGGATCCCGATCGCATGGCACAGGTCGTGTACAACATCGCCGCCAACGCACGAGACGCGATGGCCCAAGGAGGTCAGATGACTGTCGCCACAGAACGAGCGGGGCAGTGCGTCGAGTTGCGCTTCACAGACACGGGGCCGGGGGTGCCAGAGGCGTTGAGAGAGCGAATCTTCCAGCCCTTCGTCTCATACGGCAAGGAGGAGGGGGCCGGTCTGGGGCTGGCAATCGCGGAGCGGATCGTCCAGGAACACGGCGGGGAAATCGAGGTCGAGACCGCGGAAGCAGGTGGCGCCACGTTTGTCGTGCGGTTGCCGCTCAGTTGACTCGCAGTAAGAGATCCCCTAGAGGGTATCTCTGTCCTCCGGCTCGAGCCAACCCTGCTGCATCGCCCGCACAACCGCCTCGGTGCGGGAGCAGACGCCTAGCTTGTTGAAGATGTGGGTTAGATGCGCCTCGACGGTGCGCACGCTGATGGAGAGTTGCCGGGCGACGTCGCGGTTGGTGAGCCCACCGGCGACCAGGGCGAGCACCTCCAGCTCGCGGTCGGTGAGGGGCGACCGGTCTTCTTCGATCTCCTCATCGCCCGCCAGATAGCGGACCACGACGGCGGCGACGGCAGGGGGAAGCACGGACTCACCGCGCGCCACGGCACGGATGGCGTCGAGCAACTCGCCGAGATCGACGGTCTTGGGCAGGTAGCCCACCGCCCCCGCCTGGAGCAGCTGGATGACGTACTGCTCCTCCTCGCGGGCGGTGAGCACAAGCACGCGGCAGTGCGGGGAGTCCTCGGCAATCTGCTGAGTAGCCTCCAGGCCACTGAGATGCGGCATGGCGATATCCATCACGACCACGTCCGGTTGGAGCTGGCGGGCCAACCTCACCGCCTCCGCGCCGGTCCCCACCTGCCCGACGACGCGCATATCCGACTGATGGTCGATCACCTCCGCCGTGGCCTGCCGGACGACCGCGTGATCCTCGGCCAGCAAGACGGTGATTACTTCCATTGCAGCATCAGTATATCACACAGCAACTTGCGGCGTCAACCCACAGCGGCGGGAATGAAACGCCAGCGTCGTACCGCGTGCACGCGGGAGCCCATGGGGAACGACTGCGCCCATCTCGACATCTGTGGCGCCAGCACAGCGGAACTACGGGACCATGCCAGTCGCGGTGAAGCGGCGACCGGGCGATCAAGCCAGTCGAAAAGTCGCTCGCAGCCTGGGAAGATCGACGTCCACGATCCTGAGTTGCACCGTGCTGTTCAGGGCCCAATCCGCTGGCAGCTGCATCTGGTACTCCATGCCAAGCTCAGGGATCAGCAGCCTTCCGCGGCGATCCCACTTGTCCACCAGAACGGCCTCACCACGCCAGTCGGGATGCTGCAGCAGGTAGACGAGGGTCCAGTGTTCTTCTGCCAGCCGCTGGGCGTGGCTGACGCTGCCCGCGACTGCCTCCGCGGCGCCGATCCGCTCCATGAGCTCCTGGGCCTGCAGCAGGCTCGCATCCCGCAGATGAGCGCGCAGCTGCTGATGGACCACCAAGTCGAGGTAGCGGCGCAGCGGGCTGGTAGCCTGGACGTAGCGCTCCAAGCCCAGCCCAGCGTGGCGCCCCGGCCGGCTGCTGTACTCGCTGCGACTCATGTGACGGACGAGGGCGAACATGCCCGCCAGATCATCGGGCCGCTCGTCCGTATCCGGGGGAACCTGGGTGGTGTAGGGAAGCGGGATGTCCTGCTCAAGGGCGAAGCGAGCAATGGCCTCGCCCGCCATGAGCATCGCCTCCCGCACGAGAGCACGACTCCTCAGGGGCGGGAGAGGTCGAATGATCACCTGGTTGTCGAGAACGCGCACATCGACCTCGGGCAAGTCGATGCGAACGGCACCGTTCTCCCGACGGCGGATCTGGAACTCGCGGGCGATCTGATGGAGGCCTCGCAGCGGTTCGGCATCGAGTTGGGCCTCGGCCTCCTCATAGGTCAGGCGCGTTACCCGGACGCGACTGGGCACGATCTCCACAGCGGCGATCTCGCCGTCCTCGCCAAGGTCGAGGCCGAAGGAGAGAGAGGGCGAAACATCCTCAAGCCCCATCCCCAGCCTCCGGGCCGCCTGTGGAGGGAGCATGAGCACCTTGCCGTCAGGGAGATAGAGGGTGGCACCGCGGGCGCGAGCCTCCAGGTCGACCTCGCTGTCGGGGGGGACGAGGGCAGCCACGTCTGCAACGTGGACCCAGAGACGGTGCCGCCCCGCCGCTGTCTCCAGGCTGACCGCGTCATCCGGGTCGGTGCTGCCTTCATCGTCGATGGCGAAGGCAGGTAAATGAGTGAGATCCCTGCGCGGTTCCTCTGGCAACTCGGGAAGCACGGCCGTCGGCGCTGAGGTGGGAAGTCCCAGGCGCTCCGGGTAGGGAACGACGGTATGGTCCCAGTAGTCGAGCCCCAGCAATAGAGCGTGCGCATTCTCGGGGGTCTCGGCCCGCCCCAACTCGCTCAAGACCCGGCTGTGGTCGGTCTGACCCAGGGCAAGCCTCTCGACGTCCGTCAGGTAGCGCTCGTCCTCCGGCGCGAGGTGACCAGCGGCAGCCCGCTCCAGAAACGCCTCCCGGGCTCGCTGCTCGGCGGCGCGAGCCTCACGACGGGCTCGTTCGTCGGCCACCTCGTCGGACATGCGGACGGCGATCCGCTGCGGTGTTCCCTCGAAGTAGAGACCGTCGCTCACCCACTGCCACGCCGCCCAGGCGGCAGCCGGCGTGTAGGCACCGTAGGCAAGCTCGGTGAGCTCCCGCAACGTCGTCTCACATCCGCTGAGGAGCTGCCAGGCAGTCTCCATCTCCCCGTCCTGGGGGCGGAGTTGGTCGAGGGATTCGAGGGGCCCGGGGTGGAGAAGATCAATATCCTTGGGACGGACGCGAAGCGTCTCGCCCTCGGGCAAGGCGATGGTCAGCTTCTTACGGCCGACGGACGTCACACGCGCTGGATCGCGCTTATAGAGTACGAGACTGCCCTCGCGGAAGGGGCTTTCTTTGGCCCAGCTTGACACGTATACCTCCAATGGTGAGGCGATGCGGTCAGTGAATCGGATCGAGACGCCAATGCTATCATACCCATCGGCGGGATGCAACTCACCCTGTGCTTGACAAGAGTCGGTTGTATGCTAGTCTGTCGGCGTCCGATGCTGTCCACTGCAGCCCTGGCGCGGGCAAACCCTCAGCGCTGACCTTGCCGATTCGAGACACGGGAGGCGACGCAAACATGACACTGTGGGGCGGTCGTTTCGAAGGCACAACCGACGAGATGATGAAGCGCTTCAACGACTCCATAGGTTTCGACCAACGGTTGTACGCTGCGGACATCCAGGGGAGCATCGCATACGCAGGCGCGCTGGCGCAGGCGGGGCTCATCACCGAGGGGGAGCGCGATGAGTTGGTCAGGGGTCTGAAGCAGGTTGAGGCCGAGTTCGACAACGGAAGCTTCAAGATCCAGCGCGATGATGAGGACATCCACACGGCGGTGGAGCGACGCCTGGGGGACCTGATCGGCGAGGTGGCGGGGAAACTTCACACCGGGCGCTCGCGGAACGACCAGGTGGCGACCGACCTGCGGCTCTATCTGCTGGATGAGATGGATGATCTGGGCAGAGCGCTGGTGGACTTGCAGAACGCCGTAGTCGAGCAAGCTGAGGCACACCTGGGCATCGTGATGCCAGGCTACACGCACCTGCAGCAGGCCCAGCCGATTCAGTTCAGCCACTGGCTAATGGCGTTCTTCTGGAAGCTGGAGCGGGACCGGCGCCGACTGGAGGATGCGGCCAGGCGGACGCGCGTCTGTCCATTGGGCGCGGGGGCGCTGGCCGGAAATCCGTTCGGCATCGACCGCCAGGCGCTGGCAGAAGCGCTTGGGTTTGAATCTCCGATGGAGAGCAGCATCGACGCCGTGAGCGATCGGGACTACGTGGTGGAGTTCCTGGCCTGGGCCGCGCTGACGCAGGTCCATCTGAGTAATCTGGCAGAGGACCTCATCATCTGGGCCAGCCAGGAGTTCGGGTTCGTCGAGCTGGACGATGCGTACTCCACCGGCTCGAGCCTGATGCCGCAGAAGAAGAATCCAGATTCGCTGGAGCTGCTGCGCGGCAAGAGCGGGCGCGTCATTGGGCACCTGACGGGGCTGCTGACGACGCTGAAGGGGCTGCCGACAGCCTACAACAAAGACCTGCAAGAGGACAAGGAAGGCCTTTTCGACGTGATCGACACCCTGGAGATGGCGCTGCCGGTCTCCGCCAGGGTGATCCGGACATTAACGGTGAACGGGGAACGGATGGAGGCAGCGCTGGACGAGGCGATGCTGGCTACTGACCTGGCCGACTATCTGGTGCGAAAAGGGGTGCCGTTTCGGCGGAGCCATCACGTTGTAGGGCAAGCGGTCCGGCGGGCGGAGTCGCTGGGCCTCTCGCTGAACGAGCTGAGTATGACGGAGTACCGGGCAATCGATCCGGCGTTCGCCGAGGACGTGTACGAGGTCTTTGACTTCGAGCGCTCGGTGGAAGCGCGCGGCACGGAGGGCGGGACCGCGCGTTCGGCGGTGGAGGAGCAGATCAAGCGGGCGAAACGGATTCTGGAGGAACAGGGAGTCTGATATGCAGAGGAAGCAGAGCAGCCTCTGATGCCACAAGACCTGGGCGCAGACTCGGGGTCCCCGGGGAGCGACACAGGGCTCGGGGCCTGCTGCGTGAAGGAGTGTTAGGCGCCCGATCCAGAACCGCAAAGAGGCTGAGGTCGCCCTCCCTTCCGCCAGCCCGGAAGGTCTCCTGGACGACGAAGCCGCTGGCCGCGGCCAGGCGTCCCATCTCCTCCTCATCCACCAGGTGGCAGTAGCGGAGGCCCCTACCCCCCCGCTTCCAGTCGAGGAGATAGTCGCCAGGTTCCAGCTCACTCTCGTCGACGCCGACCCGGCTCCAGTCCACGATCTTCCGCCGCATGCGCGGGTGTGCGAGGAAACGCCATGTGGAGAGTATGGCATTCCCTTCCGCTTTGAGGACCTCGGCGACACCGCGCAAGACCTGGGAACGGAGGGCAAAGGCGGGAATGTGGTGCAGGACGGCCAGAGCCACCACGCAGTCGAAGGGGGTATGGGGCAGATGGTCGGTCCAATCCCGCCGGGTGACGTCGGCGACTCGAAAGGTCACATCGGTTCGAGGGAGTCTCGTTGTTTGCTCGCGGGCCTCATCGATCAACTCGGGGATGGCGTCCACGCCGACGTACGTGGACCCGGGTCGCTCCTGATCGAGCAGGAGCGCCAGGCGTCCGTTGCCGCAGCCGACGTCGAGTATCGTTGCACCGTAGGGCAGATACGGTAGAATAGACGTCAAGGCAGGATCTGAGACGGATCGGCTGGCAGCGAAGTGCTCGGCGAAGCTGGCGTAGAAGTCCCGATTGAGAGCCAGCAATCTTTCGATGGTCTCATCGTTCATACAGAGATTATAGCCGGCCGATGCGCTAGAGACAAACGGGGGCCTCGCAGGGCAATTGTAACAGACCGGGGTCTTGTTCTCTGAAGGGTGGCGCACTAAGTTGACATTCCTAGGGAATCAATCTGGGGTGCCCAGGGGGAAGAATCAGGACCGCTTGGAAGGAGTCGCGAGCCTCAGATCCCGATCGGAGAGCAGAACACCTTCGCGTTTCCACATCTGGGGTGTAGGGCGAAAGACTCAGGGCTTGAAGCGTAAGACGATGGACGAGAAGAGGGCGTGGCGAAAGGTGCACAGGCAGCCATTTGATCTGGTTGAGCACGAAGACGTGCTCGTCGCCATCCTAGATGAGGTACGAGGAAAGCCGGATCTGTCCCAGCGAGAGCTGTCGAAGATTATGCGCAACCATACGCTGCCGAACGGCGATATGCTCTCGAAGGATCGGCTGATCCGGGGATACCGTGAGCTGTGTGGGAGAGAGGGACGGACGCCGGACCCGCGGATCGTGCGCCGCCTGCAGGTGAAGCCGACTCGCACCATCTCCGGGGTGGCACCGGTGGCAGTGCTGACCAAGCCCCATCCCTGCCCAGGCGAGTGCATTTTCTGCCCAGAGCCGGCGGGGATGCCAAAGAGCTACCTCCCGGACGAGCCGGGGGCGATGCGGGCTGCAGCCCACCACTTCGACCCATACGATCAGACCGCGAGCCGCATCGCGACGCTGCGCGAGATCGGGCACGCCGTGGACAAGATCGAGTTGCTCATCCTGGGTGGCTCCTGGTCGGCGTATCCCGAGGATCACCAGGAGTGGTTCGTTCGCCGCTGCCTGGACGCGATGAACGGCGTCGAAGCCGGCTCGTTGGAAGAGGCACAGCGGTTGAACGAGGAGGCGGAACGCCGAAACGTGGGGCTGGTAGTGGAGACGCGGCCGGATCTGATCACCCTTGATGAGATCCGGCGGATGCGGTGGTTGGGCGCGACGAAGGTGCAGATGGGCGTGCAGAGCCTGCACGACGAGATCCTGACCGCGAACAAGCGGGGACACACGGTGGCCGAGACACGCCGGGCGATGCGGCTGCTGCGCCTGGGTGGGTTCAAGATCGTCGTCCACTGGATGCCAAACCTGCTGGGCGCCACACCGGACAGCGACCTGGAAGACTTCCGACGACTGTGGGACCGGGCGATACGGCCCGACGAGCTGAAGATCTACCCGACGGCGCTTCTGGAGCACACGGAGCTGTACAAGGTATGGAAGCGCGGCGAGTATCAGCCATACGATGAGGAGACGATGGTGAGTCTGCTCTCCCGCTGTAAGACGATGATCCCGCCATACTGCCGCGTAAACCGGCTGATGCGCGACATCCCGGCCCCGAACATCGTGGCGGGGGTGAAGAAATCGAACCTGCGCCAGATTGTGCAGCAGCGAATGGCCCGGGAGGGCACGACGTGCCACTGTATCCGATGCCGCGAGGTGCGGGGCGAGCCGATCGATCCCGACGCGGTGCGACTGGAGCAGATCGAGTATCGGACCGACGGCACCCGCGAGGTGTTTCTGCAGACCCTGACGCCGGAGGGTGAACTGGCTGCCTTTCTGCGTCTGTCACTGCCTGACGCCAAGCCCCCCATCGAGGAGCTGGAAGGCTGCGCGATGATCCGGGAAGTGCACGTCTATGGGCCAGCGGTAAGGCTCGGGGCCGAGCTCGACTCCGCCCCGCAGCACACGGGGTTGGGGACCCAACTGATCGAGAAAGCGAAGCAAATCTCGCGTCGGGCAGGGTACGGTCGCCTGGCAGTGATCGCAGCTATCGGCACGCGGCCCTACTACCGGGAGCGCGGCTTCGAGCTGGATGAACTGTATATGATCAGCTCGCTGTAGGCGGGGAAGCGGCCCCACGGCACGCTGCGGGGTCAACGCACCCCATGCGACCCCCTCACAGCGACGGG
This sequence comes from Anaerolineae bacterium, assembly GCA_041687115.1. Lineage (GTDB taxonomy): Bacteria > Chloroflexota > Anaerolineae > B4-G1 > B4-G1 > SKLM01. The sequence continues at coordinate 27,218 of JAWLCP010000019.1, read as the reverse complement.
CAACCATCGCACGGCTCAGACAAGCGCTCTGACCTACCACCCTCCAGACTGAGGAGGCCAGGTGAACATCGAACTAGCCTACGGCCGCCAGGGACTGGCGGTCACCTTGCCCGACGAGGCGCCGGTCACCGCCATCAAGCCCGGACCGGTGGTCGGCCTCGCCGACGAAGAGAAAGCGATTCGAGAAGCGCTGCGCTCGCCGTCGGGCAGTCCACCGCTACACGAATTGGTGCAACCTGAGGACCGGGTAGCCATCGTCTTCAGCGACCTGACCCGTCCGATGCCCAACGACCGCGCCCTGCCCCCGCTCCTGGACGAGTTGGCCGCAGCGGGAGTGCCCGACGAGCAGATTGTGTTGATCAACGGTCTGGGCACGCACCGCCCCCAGAGCGAGGAAGAGCTGGCAGGTATGCTGGGGACGGAAATCGTGGAGCACTATCGAGTCCTTCAGCACGACGCGTGGTCCGACGATCTGGTCGAAGTGACGGAGAACTTCGCCGGCCATCCGGTACGCGTCAACCGGGCCTACATCGAGGCCTCGGTGCAGATTCTGACCGGCTTCATCGAGCCCCACTTCTTCGCGGGATTCAGCGGCGGCCCCAAGGCCGTGCTGCCCGGCATTGCGGACATCGACGCCATCCTCGACAACCACAGCGGGGAGATACTGGCGGATCGGAAGGCCACCTGGGCGGTGACGGAGGGAAACCCGGTCTGGGAGGAGATGCTCGCCATCGGCGAGGCCACTGCCCCCACGTTCCTGCTCAACGTCGCGCTCAATCAGAAGCGGGAGATCACAGGCGTCTTCGCGGGCCATATGGTGGCGGCCCATCGGGCAGGCGTGGCCTTCGTGCGGGAGACGGCCATGCAAGCGGTGCCGGAACCATTCGACATCGTCATCACCTCCAACAGCGGCTATCCGCTCGATCTCAACCTGTATCAGGCCGTCAAGGGGATGTCGGCGGCGGCGCAGATCGTGCGGCCCGGCGGCAACATCATCATCGCGGCCGAATGCTGGGACGGTATCCCTGACCATGGCGAGTACAAGGAGATGCTGTGGGAAGCTGGCTCGGTGGAGGAACTGTGGGAGACGGTGACGGCGCCGGGCTTCCGCCGTCAGGATCAGTGGGAGGCGCTGGTCCAGGCCCGGATCCAGCGGAAGGCCACCGTGCACGTCTATGCCGATGGGCTCACCGACGAGGAGATCCGACACGCGTTGCTGGTCCCCTGCCGATGCATTGAGGATACGGTAGCGGAGTTGCGGCGCGACAATCCACAAAGCACAATCGCCCTGTTACCAGATGGCCCACAGACGGTACCTTATGTGGATTATGAGGCGCGAGGTGGGAGCAGGTAATGGATGGTGAGTGGAATGGGCCAGCAGGCGTACGGGACTATCAAGCGGTAACGCCGGCCATTGCCGAGGAGCTGCGGCAGATCGTGGGGGAGCCCCACGTCCTCTACAGCGATCCAGCCGCGATGCAGGACTACGCCCATGATGAAGTCGCGGGCGAGGAGCACGCCCACATGCCCGAGGCGGTGGTCAAACCACGAAGCGCGGAGGAGATTTCGCAGATTCTGAAGCTGGCGAATCGAGAGCGCGTGCCAGTCACGCCCCGAGGAGCCGGGTCCGGGCTCTCCTGCGGGGCGGTGCCAGTCCACGGCGGGATCGTGCTGTCGGTGGAGCGGATGAATCGTATCCTGGAGATCGACCGGGAGAACATGGTCGCCGTCGTCGAGCCAGGTGTGGTGACCAACGATGTCAACGACGCCATCGAGGAGTACGGTCTCTTCTATGCCGGCTACCCGATGAGCGTGGAGCTGTGCTTCGTAGGCGGCAATGTGGCGGAGAACGCCGGGGGCGGCCGCGCGATCAAATATGGCGTCACCGGCCGGTACGTGCTGGGGTTGGAGGTAGTGCTTCCCACGGGGGAGATCGTGGAGCTTGGTGGCAGGCGAGTCAAGGACGTCACGGGGTACGATCTGATCCACCTGATGGTGGGATCCGAAGGGACGCTGGGGGTATTCACGAAAATCACGCTGCGGCTGCTCCCCCGCCCCACGGCGCGGGCGGTGCTGCTGGTGCCCTTTGCAGGCACGCGGACGGCCATCGGCGCCGTGCCACGGGTGATGACTAGGGGCCGCATCATTCCCACTTCGGTCGAGTTCATGGACCGGCACTCAATTGAGGCCGCCTACGACTATACGGGCGAGCGGCTGCCCCACCCGGACGTTGGCGCGATGCTCCTGATCGAGCTCGACGGCACCAGCGAGGAGCGGGTAGAGGATGACATGAATAGCCTCATCGATCTCTGCATGGAGCTGGGCGCGTTGGACATCTTCGTGGGCAACACGCCGCGCGACGAGCGACGGATGTGGCGACCCCGGCAGGAGATGGCCGAAGCGTTGAAAGCGATCTGCCCGGTGCAAAGCCTGGAGGACATCGTGGTGCCGATGGCTCAGATCCCGGCGCTAGTGTCGGAGTTGGACCGTCTCTCGAGGGCGTACGACGTGCTGATTCCATGCTATGGACACGCAGGGGACGGAAACTTGCACGCCACGGTCGTCAAGAAACCAGAGACGCCGACGGACGAGTGGGAGGAGAAGCTCTCGGCGATTCTGGAGGAGCTGTACACGGCTGTCGCCGGCTTGGGCGGGACGATCAGCGGCGAGCACGGTATCGGCTCGAAGCGGGCGCGGTTTCTGCCCCTGGTGATGAACGACAAGCTGATCGAGCTGCAGCGGGGTGTGAAGCGGTTGTTCGATCCGAAGAACATCCTGAACCCGGGGAAGATCTTCCCTCCGGCGCGCCGCGGGGATGGGCAGGATGCTTCGGACGCGGCGCGGGACGGGAAGACAGGAGCATGATAGCTTGTCAAGGAACTTGACACAGCCTGGAAAACCCTGTATATTGAGGTCGGACTTGCCGTTTCTGATGCAGAGCGCCTACGCTCTTTGCTACGACGTGTTGAGCCGCGGCGAAGAAGGCTATCGCGCCAGAGGAGACGGTAAGGTGGCGTGCGAAGGCGAGTTCACGTGGAGGAACGTCGCCTCGGGACGTAACACGAACGCGTGCACTGAATGAAGCGGAGACATCGGGATGACAGAAAGATCTGCCTTCGGTAAGTGGCTGTTGAAAGAACTGGACGACAGGCGATGGTCGATGCGGGAGTTCGCTCGGCAGACGGATGTGAGCGAATCCACAATCTCCAGGATCGTCAGCGGTAAACGGAACCCAAGCTCCGCGCTATGCCGCAGAATGGCCGACGCGCTGCGGGTACCCCCGGAGAGGGTTTTCCGTGAAGCTGGCCTGCTGCCAGATTACTCGGACGATTCGCCCAGGACAAGAGAGGCCCTGTATCTGTTCCGTAAGCTGCCAGAGGATGAGCGGCAGCGCATTCTGCTGATCATGCGGACGCTCTTGGAGGAGCAGGAACGGATTCGTGTGGCATCTAGTTGACTTCATGGTGTGCTGGATGCTGCTCCCCTCTGAGGCCCGTCGATTGGTCTACAGGGAACTTCGCAGGTCGAATCAGCCGCGGGTGTGGCGATACGAGTGTGAAGACGTGGTGCTCATCGGGGGATGAGCGTCGCACGGCCCTTCCTGGGACGTCTCCGCCGTGTAGGCCGGGTGCGGGCTCTCGCTGGGAGGTCTGCCAATTCCCGTCGTCGCACTGGATGTGGCGGCTCTCCTGAGTGTGTGGACGGAAACAAAGCACGGCAAGCTCTGGCCTGCTGAGTCTGATTCGCCTGGAGGATGGGAGCTTGGATCGACAGCCAGGCTCTGTGTTCTTGCGCTGTGGAGGCCCGTGCTTCGGGTTTCCCCAGTCAATTGCTGACCCAAGGCCGCGGTCGCCTGGCGGGGAAGGATCCGCTCAAGGCCCGCGGCTTTGTTCCTGTCTGGACGGAATCACGCTGCGGACCACCTGGGGCGCTCGAAGCCCCCTGGTGGTTGCAGAGTAACTATGCCCACTCGACAGACCATCAACAATCACTTCCAGTTAGACTGGCTGATCAGCAACCTCCGCTGGCTGCTGCTTGTGGGGGTTGCCCTGGTTACCTTCCTGGACGCCTTCGTCAGACGTGCGAATCTGCTGGACGTCAACTCGCTGCTGCCGCAGACTCTGATCCTCGTCGTCGCCATCCTTTACAACATCGCCATTATCCTATTGCTCTCTCACGAATCCTCGTCTCCGTGGGTGCCGGCAGCCACGCTGATCGTCGACACGCTGCTGACGATCGGGTTGATCTTGAGCTCGGGAGGCTTGAACAGCCCCCTGCTGTTCTTTGCCCTCTTTCCGATCCTGACGGCGGCACTCCGCTTCTCCCAGCTGGCCAGCCTGCTGATCGCCCTGGGCGTGATCGGCAGCCTCGGTGGGGCTGTGTATGTCAGCTCGCGGCCGAGTTCCTGGACAGCGCTATTACCCTTCGTCGTGCTCTCCCTGGTGCTCCTATTGGCCTCGATGGGCAGCAGCTTCATTGCGGAGGAAGTGAAGAAAACCCTGGCACGGAAGCGGGAGAAGGAGCTGCAGAGCGAGCGCCGGAAGCTCGACGCTGCCCAGAAGCACTCACGACTGACGTTCGAGCTGGCAAGTACCCTGAGCGCAACGCTGAACTATGACAAGGTTCTCAAAGCCGCCCTTGAGGTAGGCGAGAAGGGAATGCGGGAGTTGGGCGGGGAGGACGGGAGTCAGATAGCAGCGGTGCTCCTGTTCACCCACGATGACTTGCGGGTGGCTGCCTCTCGACATCTCTCACCTCGGGATCGGGACGCTTCTTTTCGGGGTGACGAAGGGGCCGTTGGCCAGGCGCTGAGGAGCGCCGAGCCCGTGATCGTCGACAGTCCGGTTGGCGATGAGGCTTTGAGCAAGCTGATCAGCATGCACAGCTGCGAGCAAGCGATCATTGTACCGCTGCGGGCTGGGTTTGAGAACTTCGGGGTGGTTATCTTCGGCAGCTCCAAGCGGGGTGTATACACAAAGGACCTGGAGAACTTGCTGGTGGCTATCTGCAACCAGGCTATCGTAGCGCTTCAGAACGCACAGCTCTACCAGGATCTACGAGACGAGAAGGAACGAATCGTCGCAGTCGAGGAGGACGCGCGCAAGAAACTGGCACGGAACCTCCACGATGGCCCCACCCAAAGCATGGCATCTATCGCGATGCAGCTGAACTTCGTGCGGAAGCTAATCGAGAACGGTGGAGATGCCAATGAGATCTCGGAGGAGCTTCGCAAAGCGGAGAACCTCGCGCGCCGGACGACGAAGCAGATTCGGCACATGCTGTTCACCCTGCGACCGTTGATCCTGGAGACGCAGGGGCTGCGAGCGGCGCTTGAGCAGTACGTCAGCAAGATAGCCGAGACAAACGGCATGACTATCAGTCTGGACATCGACCCGAGAGCAGCGAAGGCGCTCGACAAGGAGACAGAGGGAAGGGTCTTTTACATCATCGAAGAGGCCATCTCCAACGCGCGCAAGCATTCGCAAGCAGAGAACATCTGGGTGCGGCTGAGGCTCCAGGACGACACCGCATTTCTCGCCGAAGTAGAGGACGATGGCGAGGGATTCGATGTCGACGCGGTGCAGATGACGTACGACAGGCGAGGCAGCCTGGGCCTGGTCAATATGCACGAGCGGGCAGCCATTACGTCTGCGGACCTCGCGATCTCCTCGGCCCCCGGAGAGGGGACACGAGTGAGGCTCGTCGTCCCGCTGAGCGGAGAACGGTGAATGTCAATACTCGAAGCGATGTCTAGCGATGCCTGGCTGTGGCTGGCGGGATCGCTGCTCCTGGCAGTCTTCTGGACGAATCTGACCTGGTTGTTCTCACCATGGGTCGAAGCGGAGAGATCCCCTGGCGAGTTCGGAAGCCTGGCTGAAAGGATCGTCGTCGGCGTAGCCACCTGGCGCTTCGCACCAACCTGCTTTCAAGCGCTTCGGCTACTCTTCTACGTGGGACTGCCCTTTGCCGCGCTCTTCTGGGGGCGCGACGCCATCGTCAGCCGCTTCTTGGGTCTGCAGCCGCTCCTAATCCCTGATGCCGGCCAACAGGGGGCCGAGATCAGCGCCAACTGGGTGGACTGGCTGCAGGATCTCGGATGGGCCACAGCGCTAGGACTGAGCGCATGGGGGCTCCTCGTAGTGGCTGGTTGGACGCGCCGCCGAGCCCTGCCCGTCGAGGAGAGAGGCGCCGGACACGATCAGACATCGAGTTGGGAGGCCGTTCGCGAGGCGGCTTATCACGAGATCCACTGGGGATTCTATCGTAACGCGCCGATTCTGGCCTTGGGAGTGTACCGGGGGATCTGGATTGGGCTGGCGCTGGTGGCTCTGGAGGCGCTGGCCAATCCCGTGTGGCGCAGGGGCCTGGCCGATCCAAGACGGGCGCCGAGACAGCTACTTCGCGCCTCGCTCGCTGTGGTCAGCAGCGTTTTGTTCCTGCAGACGCAGAACCTCTGGCTGGCGATGGCCGTTCACTGGGGAGTCTCCCGGGGACTGCGGAGGGTGTACGGTGTGCCTTCGGACGCGATGTTGAATGGTATGACCGTGGAGGGGCAACCGGGCCAATAACCCTGCCGCACCTCTGCCCAGTCAGAGGGTCCGTCCGGTGCAGCAGCGTACGATCTAGAGATCGAGGCGAGACAATCTCTGGGTCAAGGCAGTACGAGCGCAAGAACGATCAGCACCACCAACATCGCCGCAGCGATGGCAGCGATGCGCTTGAGGTCCGCGACCACGTAGCGATACTCGTCCGCCAACTGAGGTCCCTCGGACGAGGGCGAGTCGGGAGCCGCTTCGACGGGAGCCATCCCGTTCATTCCCGGTTGTTTCATCTGAGTCTCTGATAGACGAATCTCTCGATCCGCGCTGCGACGCGATTTCTCTGCCATGTTTCCTCTCCTCTATGGTTCCAACTCTCCAATAACGACGATACGGTGCGTGTCGACCCCGTAGGGGTAGCAGGATATGAGCGTGAGCACCGGCGACGAGGTAGGCTCCATCACGCTGACCTCGGTCGGCTCAATGACGCGCTTCTGCGTAACGAGGTAGCGATAGGACCGGCTTGCGGTGTGAACAATGACCTCGTTGCCCAGACCGAGGTCTGGTAGATCGCGGAAGACCTCGCCGAAGATATCGTTATGAGCCGAGATGACACAGTTTCCCCGTTCGCCAGGGTTTGCGCTGCCAATGTGGTGGCCTGCCCCTCGCTTAAGGGCCTCCCAATCATCGCCCTCCACCACAGGAGCGTCGACATCGATGGCCGGAATCTGAATCCGAACGGCCTGCTCCGGGCCCCGGGTCGGAACAGGCAGCGGCGTAACCTGATCCACCAGGCTCTGCAGGTGCGCGGGAATCTCGGCAGGGGCCGGACCGCCAGGTGAGTCCAGCGGGGTGTGACCGCCCGGCAGCACGACCTGGATGGGCACGGCGGGAGTCGACGTTGGCAATGCCTGAGCCTGCGTGGCCGCTCTATTGATCTCCCGCAGGGTGGCAAACAAGCTGACGAGAACGAGGCCCAGCGCAACCAGGACCCCAAGCTCTACGACGAGCAGGCTCTTGTCCTGGAGCCATTCCCAGTGAATACTGACCGGGGGCCATCGACGAGCCTTGGGTTCCACCTCCTCAACCGGAGGTTCGTCCACCGGCCGCGCTCGATAGCTCGTCGTGGCCCCGACATCACCAAACTTCCGGTGCTCCGTTGGGCAGGAAGAGGGAGATGACCGGTCGGGCACATCGGGAGAACGGAGAGGATTCAATGATTCTGCCTGCCCGTCGCGTTGGCGGAGACGCTCCAGGCGCGCCGTTCGTTTGCGAACGCGCAGAATCTCTTCCAGCTCCTCGATGGACAGCTCATCGACCGTGCGGCGGTCCTTCATCCCAGCCCTTCCTGAACCACTGACCTGCGGATGGCGCCCAATCGCCTTCTCCCCCCGATACCGACGGGAAAAGTGGAAGCGCTCGCCCGGCACCGTCCAGCTCCGCTAGCCATGGTGATCGATTCTCGCCACTGCGAATACCTCGCGCTCGAAGAACCAGCGAAAGGGAGGCCAGTTGAATAATACATGTCGAGCGATTCGGAACAGAACGTTCTCATCGCGATGCTGGGGAGGTGTATCCAGCCACACGCGGGCGCGGAAGCGGGCACGCTTCAACGCTTCCCATAGACTCAGTGCGCTCTGCTCATTGACGTGGACATCGAGATTGACAGGCGTGATGGCGCGTGGATCCCTGGGGTAGCTATCCCCCTGCCCCATCAGCGTGCGCACCAGTCGCACTATCGGGTAAGCGTAGCGATCATACCAGACGTTGGGGGCGGTGTGAACGATCAGCCGTCCCTGCGGCTGAAGGACGCGTCGCGCTTCCGTAAGAGCCCGCTGGAGCTCCCAGGGGTGCAGGTGCTCAACGAGGTCGAACATCAGGACCCTGTCGAAGGAACCGTTCACGAACGGCAGTACCTTGGCGTCGGCCATCGTGACCGCCGCCCGACCGTCGTCACCTGCCAGCTCTGACGCGATCCGTACAGCGACAGACGAGTAATCCACGCCGTAGGCCTCGGCCCCACGCTCCCCACAATGACGCAGGATCTCACCTCGCCCACACCCAACATCCAAGACCTTCATTCCGGGGCCCACGCGAGCTACGTCGAAGGCTTGTTCCAGTCGACGTGAGAGATGCCGACCCTCGCTGACGACGAACTCCTGGTAGCCTTCGCAAGCGCTCAAGAAGTAGGACTCGTCGTAGCGCTCGGAGTCGATCGATTGTTGAGAGCGATTCCTTCCCAATTGGGCCTCACACAGCTGCGCCTCGGATCTCACGGCTAACAATCGGGCGGATTATAGTTTACGGACCAGTCTGCGTCAAGCAGAGTGAGCCGGGGACGAGGTACGAGGATGAAGGGGCGGCGACCGGGGATAGCCTCACTCCCAGGGAGAGAATCGTCAACGGAAGCATCCGGGAGGCAATGGGAAGACCGGCGGTTCTAAGGGGTGGCAGCAGGTGTCGGGGCGGGAGTCGGAGTCGATTCCCGCCATATGAACGAGCGCATCTGGCTGGGATCACCCGCTTCCTCGTAGGTGTCCCCGCCGGTTGCACGAACCACCCGCACACGCCAGCTGAGCCGATGCACGCCACCGCTGACGCCCTGCAGCAGGTCAAGGGGCACGCGCCAAGCTGTGGCACGCGTCCGGACAGTCTCCGACACGGGATCCCCGGCGGAGCATAGGAGGGAAAGCTCGTACCACTCGTTCTGCTGGAGCACACTCACAGAGGCCCACTGCAGGAGGATTGGCGCATCGCCCTCTTCAAAGATCGCGCCGTTAGGTGGATAAAGCAGTGGGGGAGCTGCGTAGTACGAAGGCGCCGTCATCGAGGTGGCATTGGGAACCAGCGTCGGTGTAGGGGTAGGCGTGGGTGTGCTCAGCGGAACAACCAACGACTGACCCGCGCGGATGGTCTCGTCCTCTGGCGACAGATCGTTCGCAGTCCGGATAACGGAAACCGGAACCTCGTACTCCTCGGCGATGGTGGACAGGTTCTCCCCTGCCTCGACGACGTGGACGGTAAACGCACCCCCGATCGAGCTCCCGTCCTCTGACTCTTCAGCGCCAGGGACACCCGGCAGAGGGGTGGCGGCTGGAATGAGCAGCACCTGGTCTGGTTTAATGAGCTCCGGCTCCACATCGGGGTTCAAGGCCAGGATCTCATCGACCGTGACGTCATAGTCGGCGGCGATATCGCTCATCGTCTCCCCGTCCTGCACGCTGTGAGCGAGGGGCGGGAGGGGGGTAGGAGTAGACGTTGGGACCGGGGTTTCGGTGGGGGTGGGAGTCGCGGTCGAAGTGGCAGTCGGTGACGGCACCGGAGTCGGAGTGGTTGGTTCCGGCTCGGGGCTGACAGCCAGCATCCTGTACAGGCCGAATCCTCCGCCAGCCAGGATGACTGCAGCCAGCAGAGCTACGACGACAGAGCCGACCCAGCCAGGCAGTCGGCGTCCCTCTCTTTGTTCCTCGTCAGTCTCCCCTGTCTCGACGAGCGAGGCGCCGCACATCAGGCATTCTGATGCCTTGGCAGCTACCTTCATCCCGCAACGAGGACAACGACGGGGCTCCTGGGACGGAAGCGTTATGTCGGATTCCTCACTCATGGCTCTCGATCGACGGACGATATCATAGCACAGAAGCACATAATGACAACCGGCACGGATGGGAGGAGCGAAAGGCCTCGAATGGGAAAAAGGTAACCCGTGTTTCGGCGCGATGAGGCTTTGCAGCGCTCGAAATCATGTTATACTGCGCCCAACAGCGGCTTCCTGGTTGGTTCTTATACCCCGTCTCAGGCAACTGCGTGTGGCGCACCAGAAGATGAAGGCTATGTGGAGCAGCAGGCGCGAGTTGCACAACGGGCAGAGCAGATCGAGATGCGCAAGTCTATCGACGCCTGGGGTGAGAACAACAGTCACGTGCAAGAGCTGGTCGTGAGCACTATCTGAGGAGACGGCAAGCGATGCACAGCCTCATCGATCCCGCCAACGGAGCTCTCTTCTTCCTGGTTTTCAGCGGTCTGGTGCTGATTACGCTCATGATTCTGCGCTGTCGGAAGGAAGCGGAGCAGGAGCTGCGGGATGTATCAGGCCTGAAGGGACTGGAGAAGGAGGCCGGCCGGGCAGCTGAAAGCGGCCAACCCATCCACATTGCGCTCGGCAATGGGGAACTAAGCGGTGCGGACACCATCACCTCCCTGGCCGCGCTCCAGGTCTTGGAAGGCTTGGTCGACGCCTCTGTGGCATATGATGCCCCGCCGATCGTGACCGTGGGCGACGCGACGTTGCTCCCGCTGGCTCAAGACGCGTTGCGCCGAGCCTACGAGCGCAGGGAAGCTCTGGAGTTGTACGATCCAGGCCAGGTTCGGTTTGTCGCCCCCTCACCCTTGGCGTACGCAGCGGGGGTGAACCCCGTGGGCACCCCGGAGGGTACGGTGGCGAACGTCGCTGCCGGAGCGTACGGCTTCGAGGTTTCCCTCATCGCGGACGGCAGCGCGCGAAGAAGAACCCGGCAGTGGGCGGCCGCGGACAACGCACAAGCTATTGGCGCGCTCTATCCCTCCACCGATCGTCTGGCCGTCGGAGAGGACCTGTACGCCATCGGCGCCCAGGTGACTGAGAAAGGGAAGTACACAACGAGCCTGATTGCCGAGGACATTCTGCGACTTGTGGTAGCGCTGGCCATCTTGGGCGCAGCTGCCCTGGCCCTCGCCACGGGGTAGGCCGGACTGGGGAGAAAGCGGGGCAGCGTCGGAGTGGAGAATGAAACGAACGGCCCGCGGCATGCGCGGAAGCCTTCACAGACGGTCTGCAGGTTCGGGGCAGGTCGGGCTCGGGAGAGCTGACCCAAGAGGAAAGAGCCATGAGACGCATCGTCCGGAAATGGATACCCATCTTCATCGCAGTGACGGCATGCCTGCTGACGCTGGGCGGCTACATGTTCCCTCAGACGCAGCTCGGCGAGTACCGGGATCAGTTGATCGAATGGGCGGTCATCATCGGCGCCTTCGCGTTCGTCCTGGGCCTGTTCAACATCGTCATGGTCCACGGCAAGAGAGCATCCAGCCTGGGGAAGGGATGGGTGTACAGCCTCGTCCTCCTGGTTTCGGCTCTGGCCTCGTGGGTTCCGCCACTGATCGAAGGCCCTTCGGGCAAGATGACCGACAAGATGTTCGAGTACGTGATGGCTCCTCTGGGGGCTTCGCTTGCTGCACTTCTGGTCTTCACCCTGACATTGGCAGCGTTTCGGTTACTCCGCACTCGCCGGAGTCCATGGTCGTTACTCTTCATCGTAGTCGTGACCTTGACGCTGCTGGGCAGCACCCCCATCGCAGGCATCGAGTGGTTGAGCGACATCCGCAGCTGGCTGATCGGCGTCCCCGGAATGGCGGGAATACGGGGCCTGCTGCTGGGCGTCGCGCTGGGCACGGTAATCACGGGCCTGAGGGTTCTGCTGGTCCACGACCGCCCGTACAGCGAGTATTGACGGTGGCGTGATGATCTACTGTCCGAACTGCGGGACCGCCAACCGAAAGGGGAGCCGCTTCTGCAGCGAGTGCGGCAAGTCGTTGCCGAGCACAGGGACTCGCTGCCCAATGTGTGGCACAATCAACCCCGTCAGCAACGTCTACTGCGAGGCGTGTACTGCGCGCCTCTCGCCGATGACGTCTGCGCCGGAAGAGAATGGGAAGGGAGACGAGGATCAGCCGCTCCGAGGGACTCCGTCGTCAACGGTCCCGTTGGATGAAGCGGAAGCCGAACAGACGGCGAGGGCGTCAGCGGAGGGGCCAGGGTCGGAAGACTGGCTCGAGGCACTTCGGGAGTCGGCTGACGAAGCCGGAGAGAGAGAAGAAGACGAAGACGACGGGCAAATCGAAGAGAGTGCGCAGCCTCCGAACCAGGCGGATCTCCCGGATTGGCTGCGCGATATGGGACCGGTCGGCGGGGAGCGCCACCGTTCATCAGGCCGAGGGGCTTTCTGGCTGAGCGAGGATTCCGGAGAAGAGACAGCGTCTGAGGAAGGGCAGGCTGAGAATGAAGTCGGGGAGCGCGAAGACAGCCCTGA
>JAWLCP010000019.1:0-14514 GCA_041687115.1 Anaerolineae bacterium | reverse complement strand
TGTTCCTGACTGGGTGGCCGACCTGAGAGAGAGAACAGACGGAGCATCCACGCGACCGGGCAGGGAGCCGTCAGCAGAGGAGGAACCGCTCAAAGAAGAGGCGGAAGTAGGGCATTCCCAGGCAGAGCAGGCTCGGGACGAGGAGGTCTTTGGCGAGAGACCGAAGCTTGAGGAGTCTCCACGATGGTTGAGTGAGCTGATGGAGGAGCCCCCCGCGGACAGAGACGCGCCATCGGTCTCGACGGAGGCGCCGCTCGCCGATAATGAGCTGAGGGAGAGCCCCCGGAGCGCAGACATGCCTGACTGGATGCAGCAGCTGAGGCCACGTGGGGAAGCTCGTAGGGACGCCCCGCGAGACGCGCCAGAGACCGAGGGGTTACTGCGCGGATTGCAGGGTCTGATCCCGCCGGCTTCTCCAGGCATCGAAAGCCCCTCCCTCGACCGCGCATCGTCGCCAGTCGTACCAAGCGAGGTGATCCGAGCCCGGGCTGAACTGCTGCAGAGTCTCCTGGGGCACTCGGCCTCAAGTCCCAGACTGGCCGTTGGGAAGGAGAGATCAGGGAGCGCCGCGAGGCCGGTAGAGCAGTGGTTGGTGGCAATCGTGCTCCTCGTGACTGTATTGGGCATGCTTCTGTTCCCTCTGCTGACGGGCGAGACGCCGCAACTGACGCAGCCAGGAGGGGGGTCTGAGGCCCCACAGCTATATGAAATCGTGAACGCACTCGATTCCGGCGACGAGGTCTTGGTCGCCTTCGACTACGGGCCGCCGGAAGCGGACGAGTTGAACGGCGTAGCCCAGCCGGTCCTGGAGCACCTGGTCGACTCGGGGGCGGGAATCTCGATTGTGAGCACCCGTCCGGACGGCCCGCCGATGGCGGCGGCCTTGATGGGGGAGATAGCCGATTCGAGCGATCGATACAGGTTACTCGGCTATCGACCAGGGGCGGGGACCGCAGTCTCGCAGCTGCTTGCTGCAGCCGACGAACGACCTACGCTCCTTCTCATCGTGACCACACGACCGGGCGCACTCCAGCGCTGGGTCGAACAAGCAAGCGCCCTCTACGGAGACCAGCTTCCGGTGATCGCCGTCGGCAGCGCCCTGCTGCAGCCAATCACGAGCCCCTACTTGGACGCCAACGCCGGGCAGCTTCGCGCGGCTGTCCACGGATTCAGAGAAGCTGCCTCCTACGAAGCCCTACGGGGTGCGGTGGGGGAGGCCACGCAACGCCTGGACGCCCTCGCGGCAGGACACATCGCGATTGTCGCACTGATGATTGCCGGCGCGGTCGTCCATGGGCTTGGCGGCGCTGGGGGGAGGGGAAGTTGAACCCCGAACTGGTCGGTGTGATCGCGGGCACGGCGCTGACGTTCTTCATCCTGAGCTACCTCGTGGGTGACAACCCGCTCTATCGGCTGGGGTTGCACCTGTTCATCGGTACCCTGGTGGGCTATTCGTTCGGGACCGTGCTGCGGGAGGTGGTGGTGCGGACGGCACTGCCCGGCCTAGTATCCAGACCGGCGAGCGTGGGACCCGCCGTCCTTCTTGGCGTGTTGCTTCTGTTCAAGGGCTTTCCCCGGCACGCCTTTGTAGGCAATCTGTCCATGGCCTACCTGATCGGCGTCGGAGCAGCCGTGGCAGTGGGGGGTGCACTCGCTGGCATGCTCGCTGCTCAAGTTGCAGCGACGGGGCGGGCGCTTGCCCCTGCCTCCGTCGGCAATCTCCGTTTCGGCCTTGCGGACGGTGTGATGATCGTCGTGGGCACTGTATCGACGCTCCTGAGCTTCACGTTTGTGCGGCCGAAGGCTCAGGGAGGTCAAGAGTGGTGGGGGAGACTGCTGGGCGGTGTGACGTGGGTCGGTCGGTTATTCCTGGTATCCGCCCTCGGGATAGCCTTTGCCGGAGCACTCACGTCATCGCTCTCGATCCTCATTGGACGGATGCAGTACCTCGTCGACGCTTTCTGCGGGCTGGCAGGATGGTAGCGAGACGGGTCATGGGGACGAAGAATCACATTGGTCCGATCCTGGCCGTCGACTGCGGGACTGTCACGACCACAGCCTTGCTGCTCGATCAGGTACAGGGGGAGTACCGCCTGGTCGCCATCGGCGAAGCGCCCACGACTTGGGGAGCGCCCAGCGGCGTCGCCGACGGGGTGCGTCACGCTGTGGGCGGGATCTTCGAAACCAGAGGTCAGCGATTCTTCGACGAAGACGGGGCTCTCATCTCCCCGCAGGGAAGAGGACAACTAGGGGTGGATGCCTTCGCGTGCACGGTAAGCGCAAGCGAGCCACTCCAGGTTGCGCTGGGCGGCCTGGGTAAGGAGTTGAGTATTGCAAGCGCCAAGCGTGCAGCGGCCGGCACGTACTCCAAGATAACCGCCACCCTGAACGACAGTGATGGAACCCCTCTGGGTGATGAGGCGTGCGCACGTGCGATCCGTGACGCCGAGCCGGACGTCGTCTGCATCGCCGGCGGGGTTGAGGGCGGAGCCGACCGGCCTGTGCTTCGTATGGTGAAGGCAGCCACAGTGGCCTGCTCCATGATGGACCCGCACGCACGCCCCACACTCCTTTACGCGGGCAACTCGAGACTGCGGCGCCGCGTAGCGGAGATCGTTGGCAATGAAGCAGAGCTGCGGGTCGTCGAGAACGTCCGGCCCACTCTGGAGGAAGAGTGCCTGGAAGACGCTCAGCGGGAACTCGAGTCCCTCTTTGTCCAGCGCAAGTTAAGACAGCTGCGCGGGGTGGGATCCTTGAGCGAGTGGGGCGCGGTGCCAGCAGCCCCAACTGCTCAGGCGTTCGGGCGGTTGATTCACTACTTATGGTACCTGGGCGAGCCGGAGAGAGGGGTGGTGGGCGTCGACGTGGGAGGATCGAACACGACGATCGCTGCCGTCTTCGATGAACACCTGACCCTCACCATCCACAACGGGTTGGGCGCTGCAATGGGCGGAGAGCAGTTGATAGAGAGATATGGTCTGGAAGCGCTCATCCGCTGGCTTCCCCACCCGCTGTCGGACAGCGAGGCACGAGAGTTGCTAATCAACAAGCAGAGCCATCCAGCCAGCATTCCTCAGGTGAACCCTGAGCTCTGGCTGGAGCAGGCGGTGGCGCGGGAGGCGATTCGTGGGACGCTAGAGATTGCCCATCCCGGGTGGCAGCCCGGCACCGCCGGAGCCTATCCTGAGCTTATGCCGCTGTGCGACACCATCGTTGTCGGGGGAGGCGTCCTTGCGAAGGCCCCACGACCCGGACAGGCGGCTCTCATCCTGCTCGACGCGCTTCAGCCCATCGGGATCTGCACACTGGTGTTGGACGCCCACGGGCTGGCTCCGGCACTGGGGAACGTGGCGAGGATCAAGCCGGTGGCAGCGGTGGAGGCGCTGGACGGAGGAGGGCTCACCAATCTCTGCACGGTCGTCGCGCCAGTTGGGGAGGCAAGGCCGGGGGAGATCGTGTTGAAGATGAAGGTCACCTACGACGACGATAGCGAGCTAGACGTCGAGGTCCCTTATGGAGAGCTGGAGATTCTCCCGTTACCCTTGGGTCAGGAAGCGGTCTTGGATCTCTCCCCCCGTCGTGGATTTGACGTAGGGGTGGGAGGGCGGGGAAGGCGCGGCAGGCGACGCGTGAGTGGCGGGCTGGCGGGGCTCATCATCGACGCTCGAGGGCGACCTCTACGCCTGCCACCGGAGCCTGACCAGCGACGAGAGAAGATACGCCAATGGCTGTCCGACGCAGGAGGAGCCCGTAGCTCGGAACACCGCATACCGAGCAGACCCTGGTAGCCATGTATCACGCTTGTGAGACGCAAATCAGAGGGCTGACGAGTATCCGTCGTGAGCGGGTCCTGCCAAGGCCGGGGAGAATCCTGGTCTCCCCCGGCGATCGCGTGGAAGCCACTCAGGTTGTGGCCCGGACGGACCTGCCGGGCGACTTCCGAATCCTGCCCGTTGCGCGCCGACTGGGGGTTTCCGCGTCGAAGATGGAGGAGTACTTGCAGGTTGACCTCGGAGACACGGTCCAGCAGGGGACAGTCATAGCCAGGCTCGGTGGCTTTGCCCGTCGCTCGATCGAGTCACCGATCGATGGCGTCGTGACGGCCAAAGGAGAAGGAAGGATACTCATCGAAGCCCAGCCCACTCCCTTCGAGCTACACGCCCACATCCCCGGCATCGTTCTTGAGGTTGACGATAGTGGGAGAGTAGTCATTCAGGCCCGAGGAGCCTTGATCCAGGGGGCGTGGGGCTCAAACGGGGAGAGCGTCGGAGTGCTCAAGGTCATGACAGACGGGCCTCATAGCCCGCTGGAATCCCGCTCGATAGACCCTTCTTGCCACGGCGCTATCCTGATCGGGGGAGTGACGCTCGAGCAGCGGGTCCTGGAACGGGCTGAAGACATCGAAGCCCGCGGCCTCATCACCGGCGGCCTCATCACCGAGCTGATCCCTCTGGTCGAGCAGCTTCCCTTCCCAATCCTGGTGACTGATGGCATCGGGGAGATCCCGATGGCAGACCCAATCTTCGATCTGCTCAGCGAAAACGAAGGAGAAGAAGCCTCGATTGCGGGTCACGTCGAGCCACGATGGAGGAGACGCCGGCCCGAAGTCATCATTCCCAAGCCCGATCAGGACCCGCGGGGCAG
Source organism: Anaerolineae bacterium (assembly GCA_041687115.1). Classification (GTDB taxonomy): domain Bacteria; phylum Chloroflexota; class Anaerolineae; order B4-G1; family B4-G1; genus SKLM01. Next base: position 9,870 of record JAWLCP010000019.1, on the reverse strand, counting down.
CGAGGAAGGCGGTGACGGAAGACTGGTGGTCGGAACGCGAGTGCGAATCATTCGGGCGCCCTATAGAGGCTGCATAGGGGAAATCGTCGGTCTGCCGACGCGTGCGCGGCGCATAGAGACAGGCGCGCGAGTACACTGTGCGGAGGTCGACATCGGCCAAGACGTGCCTGTCTCCGTGCCACTGGTCAACCTGGACGTTCTACGCTACCATTCTGTCAAGCATCCGCAGCATGCATGAGAAGTCAGCATAGGAGGAAAGAGATGGAGAACCAAGAGGAACAAGTCACCCAAGAGGACCAGGGGACAGATCGCGCTTTCATCACCCTCGTGGCGGTGCTTGGCGGGCTACTTGTGCTGGGCATTGGCGCCTTCGTCGCCTGGGCGCTGTTGATCGCGCCAAACATGAGAGCAAACATCGAATCACAGAACGAGGCGATCTTCGCAACCAATACGGCCATTGCGATTGCTGCAGCAGCAACGGAGACAGCCGCGGTCACCCCAACGCCCACCAACACGCCCGTCCCGACTGACACGCCGATTCCGACCGACACACCGACCCCACCGCCACCGTCCAACACGCCGACGCCGGAAGCGACAGCCACGCTCGCGCTGGGGACGCCGAGCGCAGGAGGAGAGAGCGGCTCGGTAAGCAAGGGAATGCCTGATACCGGCATCGGGGTTCTGGGAGGTGCTGCATTGGCTGGAGGCCTGGCCTTCCTGATGATTCTGGTGCGTCGTCTGCGGAGCACAACGTAGGACTCGTCGCCGTGGGAAAGTGCAAAGGCTGCTGCGAACGCGTCACAGCAGCCTTTGCAGCGGGTCGATGTGGTGGTATGAAGGGTCGGGCCTAGGGCCCGGTGTCGCCCCTTTGCTCCTCGAGCTCAGCAAGAACCATATCCACAGCTAGGGGAATGGCCCTCTGCACCGCAGGTGTACATTCCTCACCGAAGCTCAACACATCCTCAATCTCGATGGCGACGATGAGGAAATCCTCATCGTCAGGCAGCCTGAGGCCCATCCCCCGGCCCAGCGCCAGCGCGCCAGGGAGCGAGAGATCGTGAGACGACCCCGCGTGGAGCGAGAGCCTCAGATCCTGTGGAGTCAGCCGATGGATGTCGCCCGGATCGCCGTCGCGGCTCTGGATCGCGTCGACCATGATTACCCGGTCGTAGCCCCCGATGACGTCGAGGATGCGCATGCCCCCCACGCTTGCCTCCGCGAAATCAACATCCTGGCCCCGAAAGCGCTCGACCACCTCGCGAACGACGTAAATCCCGATCCCGTCGTCGCACAGGATCGTGTTCCCCATCCCCAGTACCAACGTCTTCAAGGTGATCACCCTCCCGTCATCATTCGACAGCAGTCGAAGGTGCAGCTGGCGGTCTATGCCCAGCAGTGAAGCTAAAAGGCAAACGGAAAGGGTAGACCAGCACAGGCTGATCGACAGGACCAGCCTGCCAATCGCCAGTCTACCCCTGAGCAGTCCTCCGGCAAACCAGAAATAAGGTCGCTTCGCCCTCGAAGCTCCGGCCCAGTGGAAGAGAACCGGGTCGGGCGGGACCTGGCGAGCTACTCGATGTTCTGCTGCAGCACCTCCACGACCTCGCCCTCAGCATCATGGATGCGCAACTCCAAGGGCATCTGGCCAGGCAGCGTGTGGGTGGCGCAGCCCAGACAGGGATCGTACGACCGGAAGGCCATCTCCACCTTGTTCAGGATACCCTCGCGGACCTCGCCATTGTGGATCAGCGCCTTGGCCGCCTTCTTGATGGAGATCGAGATCGGAGCGTAGTTGTTGGTCGTGCCGACGACCAGGTTGCACTTCTGAACAATGCCCTTCTCGTCGGTGATGTAGTGGTGGGTCAAGGTCCCACGCGGCGCCTCGACGATGCCCACGCCCTCGTCGGGCACCTCGGTGGGCACCACTCGCACCTTCGGATCGGTGATCTGCGGATCGGTCGCCAACTCAACCAGGCGCTCGGCCGCGTAGAGCAACTCGACCAGCCGGGCCCAGTGCGTGGTCAAGGTGCCGTGCACTGGCTTGCCGCCCAGCGTCTCGTAGAACTCCTCGTAGGCCTCCTGAGCCTTGGGGGTGGCCATGCCGTCGGCAGCGTTGAGCCGAGAAAGAGGAGTGGCCTGATAGACGCCACTTTCGATCCCGGTTTCGAAGCCCTTCCATCCCACGTCCTTGAGGTAGGGGAACTTCAGATAGGTCCAGGGTTCGACGTGTTCGGCAATGACGTCCAGATACTGCTCGGGGGCGTACTTGACGAACTCGTTCCCCTCGGGATCCACGACGCGCACCTTCCCGTCGTAGAAATTGACGTGGTTGTTCTCATCGACCAGCCCCATATAGTACATCGGCGTCGTGAAGGCGTCGGAGAGGATCATATCCCGGTACTCGTCGTTGCCGAGCACCACATCCCGGAACAGCTGGAGGCCAAACAACCCGAATTCGACCAGTTCGTGCCCCCAGGCTTCGATCTGGGCCCGTTCGTCTTCGTCGATGGCCTTGCTCATCCCACCAGGCAGCGCACTGACCGGATGAATGGTCTTCCCGCCCAACATCCCGACGATATCCATCGCCATGCCGCGGCACTGGATGACCTTGGTCCCGGTCTCCACACCCACCTTGTGAATCAAGCCCAAGATGTTGCGCTCTGCCGGGGGAGCCTCGGGTCCGACGACGAAGTCAGGCGCCGCCAGGATGTAGAAGTGAACCGTGTGGTCGGCGACATAAAAGGCGGAGTAGAGCAGCTCACGCAGCATCTTGCCCGCAGGAGGCGGCTCAACGTGGTAGACGGCATCGCACGCCTTCGCCGACGCCATCAAGTGGGCCTCAGGACAGACGCCACAGATGCGCGGTGTGATGCGCGGTAGCTCCTCCACAGGACGTCCTTCAGAGAACTTCTCGAACCCCCGGAGCTCCGGGACCACCAGATAGGCATTGGCGACGTTTCCACCATCGTCCAGGAAGATGTCGATCCGGCCGTGTCCCTCCAGGCGCGTAATGGGGTCAATACTGATCTTCTTCATTCAACTTCCTCCAACTTCCTCCGATGCAGCAGTGAGGCTGGCAGGCCAAACCGATAGAACGTGCCCACCGGATCCACGACCTCGGCCACGATGCGGGCAGCTTCCTCCTCGGTGTCGGCATCCACGACCGAAGCGACCGCCGACAGGAGAGCTGCACCTTGGTCCACGACGTTCGGCGCTGGACCGTAACATCCTCGACAGGGCATACCCACCTTGGTGCAGAGGGCTCCGCAGCCAGCCCGTGTTGCCGGGCCAGCACAGATGATACCTTGGTCGAAGAGACAGCGATCCTCTGCGATGATCTCGTGGGGACGGTAGAACTTCTCAACCCGCTTCTCCTCACGATTGTACTCGCACTCGTCACAGACCGTCTTGTCCGGGCTTGCCCCGACCACGCTGCCTTTGGGCGGTAGATTGCCGCCTAGCACGGCCTCGACCACGGCCCAGATCTGCGGGGCCTGGGGCGGACACCCGGGTACGAAGTAGTCGACGTCCACGACCTGGCCCAGCGTCTTGACCGTGTTGTAAAAGTATGGAATATCCACCTCGCCCTCGGGCATCTGATAGGTCGTCTGAGGCAGGATGCCCTCCGGGTTATCGGTAGAGGGGGTCTCCAGGTAGACGCGGTTGAAGATGGATTGCCGGTCGAACAGGTTGCCCAAGCCGGGGATGCAGCCCTCGTGAGCGCACGATCCGAAGGCGACCAACACCTTCGACTTCTGGCGTAACAGGTGAGCCATCTCTTCGTTCTCGCTGGTTCGGATCGCACCGTTGAAGAGACAGACATCGATATGGGCGTCGGGCATCGCCTCGACGTCCTTGTACTTGAAGTCCATGGCGCACGGCCAGAACAGGATATCGGCCGCGGCATCCAGATCGAGGATCTTCTCTCGCAACTCGACGATGGCGATCTCGCATCCACCACAGGAGGCGGCCCAATAGAGCCCCAGCTTCAGTTTTCCGTTTTCTGCCATCGGGCTACTCCTCCTTGCTCTGCAACTGCCGCTTCCAATCCAGCGGGCCCAGATCCCGCACCTTCTCGGTGAAGTCGTTTACCAGCCTGGCCCACTTCGGGGCCTCCGCGCCAGATATCCATCCCCAATGGAAGCGTTCCTTCTCAATGCCGTATTGCTGCAACAGGGCCTCCACCATGGGCATCCTACGGAACGTCTTGTAGTTGCCCGTGCTGTAGTGACAGTCACCGGGCGGGTGACACCCGGAGACGATCACTCCATCGGCTCCCTCGGCGAAAGCCTTGAGGATGAAGACCGGGTCCACGCGCCCTGAGCACATCACGCGAATGATATCCACATTGGGCTCCTGCTTCATCCGGCTCACCCCGGCCGTATCAGCGGCGGCGTAGGTACACCAGTTGCAGAGAAAACCGACGATCCGCGGCTCGAAGCCGTTTCCGTTATCGCTCATGATCCTACCCTTTCGACTTCAACTTCGACCGGCTCCTCCTCGGGCATGCGGAACAATCCCTCGATCTGAGCCATGATCTGCCTTGTTGTGAAGTGCTTGGCCGTAATGGCCTCGGCCGGACATGCCGCCACACACGTGCCACATCCTTTGCACAGCGCCTCGTTCACCCGCGCCACATCTTCCTCCTCGATGAAGCTGATGGCATCGTAGGGGCAGAGTGAGATGCAGGTCTTGCAGGCCGAACACAGCTCCTCGTCCACGACGGCCACCTGTGGTGAGATCGTGACCTCGCCCTTGTCCAGCAGGGCCAGCGTCATCGACGCGGCTGCACCGGCCTGTCCCACCGTGTCCGGCACGTCCTTGGGTCCCTGAGCATTGCCGGCCAGGAAGACTCCGTCCGTGTTTGTCTCGACGGGCCGCAGCTTGGGATGGGCCTCGGCGAAGAAGCCATCCTCGGAGCGTCCCAGGCCGAACAGCGAGGCAATTCGGTCTGCATCGTGCGGGGCCTCAATGGCGGTACTGAGAATCACCATGTCCACGTCGGCCTGTGCAAGCCTCCCGAGATCCGCGTCGTCGCCCTTAACCCGCAGCTTCCCGCCTTTGAGCACCTCCACCTCCGCTCCTCGGCCGCGGACGAACGTGATGCCTTCCTCCTGCAAGCGCTCGTAGAACTCCTCGTAGCCCTTACCGAAGGTACGCATGTCCATGTAGAACTCGTACACCTCCGCTCCGGTCTTATCCCGGACCAGGTGGGCCTGCTTGAGAGAGTACATGCAGCAGAAGCGAGAGCAGTACTTGTGGGCATTGTGGTCACGGCTGCCCACGCAGTGAATGATGGCAACGCTCTCCGGTGGTTCACCGTCGGCGGTGAGGATCTCCCCACCGGTGGGGCCACCGGCGCTGGAGAGCCGCTCAAACTCCATGCCGGTCATGATGTTCGGAGACTTCCCGTAGGAGTACTGAGGTAACTGATGGGGGTCCCACATCTCGAAGCCTGTCGCCACGACGACGCCGCCCACGCTCAGCTCCAAGATCTCGTCCGTCATCTGATGATTGATGGCCTGCGGCCCACACACGTGGACGCAGTGGTTACACTCTGAACAGATGCCGCACTGGAGACAGCGCATTGCCTCGGCGACAGCCTCTTCCTCGGTCAGCGCGCCACACACCTCGCACCAGCTGCCAATCCGCCCATCCACATCCACCTCGGGGACGCAGGCGCGCGGCCTGTCCACAATCTCTCCTGCAGCTCGCTTCTCGGCGATCATCTCGTCCGTCAGCTCGGCCACCGGCAGCTCCGGCTCGGGGCCTGGCATAGGCTCATTCCGCAGATAGGCGTCCATAGCCCGGGCAGCCTTGTGGCCGGCGCCGATGGCATCGACCACGAAAGCCATGCCGGTCACCGCGTCGCCCGCCGCGAACACCCCGTCCATACTGGTCATCATCGTATTCTCGTCGACGACAACGGTGTCTTGAAGCGTGCACTCGACTTCTTCTGAGAGACAGATCGGATCCGGCCTGGCTCCAATGGCCCAGATCACGTAGTCGGCATCCAGCACGAACTCGGAGCCTTCCACCGGGACCGGACGACGGCGCCCGCTCTCATCAGGCTCGCCCAACTCCATGCGCGTGCAACGCAAGTGGCAGACGTTGTCCTCCTCGTCGGGGACCACCTCCACCGGCGATACCAGCCAGTCGAAGATGATGCCCTCCTCCTCGGCCTGGCGGAACTCGGCCTCCTGCGCTGGCATCTGCTCATCGGTACGCCGATACGCCACTCGCACCTCCGGGGCCTCTCCACCCCGCTCTCTGGCCTGCATGGTGCCAATGCGGAGCGCTGTGCAGGCCGAATCCATGGCCACGTCACCGCCACCCAGCACGATCACCTTCTTGCCCATCAGATCCGGGTAATGGCCCAGATTCGCATCGCGCAGGAAGTCGACAGCCGAGATCGACTGAGGCAACTCAACTCCCTCAATGGGCACCTTGACGCCGCGATGGGCCCCTATGCCCACGAACACGGCATCGTACCCGTTGTCCTTCAGCCCGAGCACATCCTCAACGGGGTGATTCAGCCGTAGATCGACCCCCATGTCGATGATGGCATCGATATCACGCTGCAACGCGTCCGGGGGGAGGCGATAGTCCGGAATGCCGACCCGCATCATACCCCCAGCTACGGGGAGCGCCTCGAAAACGGTCACCTCGTGGCCCTTCAGCACCAGGTCCTGGGCCACCGTGAGGCCCGCCGGCCCAGCGCCCACAATCGCCGCTTTCTTCCCAGTAGGCTCGGGCTTCTCAGCGTCGGCGTCAATCTTGGGTTCGAAGGCCTCGGCCACTTCCTCGGGATGGTCGTAGGCCCACTCGGTGACGAAGTGCTTGAGGCGCATGATACTGACGGGTTCATCCACCTTACCTCGCGAGCATTCTGTCTCGCACACGTGGTTGCAGACACGCCCACAGACGGAGGGGAATGGGTTGTCCTCCTTGATGGTCCGGAACGCGTCGGCAAACCGTCTCTCTCGAATCAGGGCGATGTATCCCTGGGCCCGCTGATCCGTGGGGCACGCACTGCGACAGGGTGCCACACCTTGCTTGTCAATCACGAAAGCAGAGGGAATGGCCTGCGCAAAGGCGCGATAGATCGCGGGGCGTGTGCTCAATCCTTCGTTGAACGCATCTTCGACGTGAATGGGACAGACGTCCAGACACTCGCCGCAGGACGTGCACACGTCCTCGTCCACATAGCGCGCCTTCCGCCGTACCTGTACGTCGAAGTTGCCCACATAGCCAGAGACACCTTCAACCTCGCTGTAGCTCAGAAGTGTGATGTTGGGATGTCGACCGACATCCATCATTTTTGGTCCGACAATTCAGAGGCTACAGTCGAGGGTGGGGAACGTCTTATCGAGCTGGGCCATATGGCCGCCGATGGTCGATTCGCGCTCGACCAGGTAGACCGGATAGCCCGCGTCGGCGATGGTCAGCGCTGCCTGCATCCCTGCGATGCCTGCACCTACCACAAGCGCTGACTGGGTCACTGGCTCAACACGCGGCTCCAGCGGTTCCTGATAGGCCACGCGAGAGACAGTGGAGCTGACCAACCGCTTCGCCTTGGCGGTGGCCGCAGCCGGATCGGGTACCACCCAGGAGCAGTGCTCGCGGATGTTGGTCATCGCGAAGTAGTACGGGTTGAGTCCGGCTTCCGCAACGGCCGCCTGGAACGTGGTCTCGTGCATGCGTGGGGAGCACGAGGCCACCACCACGCGATTGAGATCGAACTCCTGAATATCCTCCTTGATGATATTCTGACCGGTCTCGGAACAGGTGTATTGGTTCTCCCGAGCGATGGTCACGTTCGGCAGCCGACTGGCAAAGCGTACGACCTCGGGTACATCGACCTTAGAGACGATGTTGATGCCGCAGTCGCACACGTATACGCCAATTCTTGGTTGTTCCATGATCAATCCTCCTGACAGTTACGGCAGAATCCTCTACTTACCTAGTCTGACCACTGCACCAATGACTAACCAGTCGGCACCGGCGCAGCTTGCTCCAAGCGCGACAACACAGGCTTCACCGACACGATGTGTCGGTCAAACATCAGCACGTCGTCTGGCAATCCGAAGGCCAGGCCCATCAGTTGAGGCAGGAACAACACGGGCAAGCTTACGCGCCGCTCCAGCACCTTTGAGACTTTGTCCTGATACCCTTCCACGTTCAGCTGGCACATGGGGCAGACGGTCACCACACAGTCAGCTCCCTCGGATGCATCCAGAATCTCCGCAACCATGCCCACCCCAACCTCCTGCTTCGTCATCAGCAGGGAGGTCCCACAGCAGCTTGCCTCGCGGTTGTGGCGGTGGATCGTAACCCCTAGAGCCTCCAGGATAGGAAGCATTGAGGTCGGTGCCTGGTCATCGTCGTACGGGCTGAATGGGCGCACCGTCTGGCATCCGTAGTACGGGGCCACCACGAGATCTGTCAACGGGCGCTGGACGCGAGAGGCGAGCTCCTCAGGCGAGAAATCATTGGCCAGAACATCCATGAGGTGGCGGACCTGGGCCTCGCCTCGATAAGTCAGTTCCTCTACCTCCAGAGCGCGGTTGACCCGCTCGAGCAGAGCGGGGTCCCGGGTCACTGCCTCGTGGGTGCGCCTGAAGTTCGTGTAACAGGCGCTGCACCCGGCGATTATCGTGAGCTCTTCATCGATCTGCTCGGCGAGGGCCAAGTTCCGAGCTGGCAAGACATGGCCCAGGAGTTCACTGACGACGGAGGCTGCACTCGCCCCACAGCAGGTCCAATCGGGGATCTCCTCCACCTCCGCCCCCAGGGTTTCCAGGACGGCCACCGTCGAGCGCTTGTACTCGAGCGCGGAGGTATCCATCGAGCACCCAGGATAGAATAAGTACTTCATTGCTCAGCCTCCAGTTCCGCCACACGCTCGAACAGCCTGTCCAGCGAACGGCCCTCCCGGTCAACGGGCAGCTCCGGGTGGACCTTGCCACGCATCATCATGATGGCGCCCATACGGGTGAACTTGAAGGCGGTGAGGGGGTTCCCCTGCAGGAAATAACGAACCATGAACTCCATCTCACGGTTGCGACCATAGCGCCGCATCACGTCGGCAAATGCCTGGTAGAAAGCCTCGCTCTGATGCGAAGAGACCAGTCCTTGCTTCATCGCCATCTCCTTGAGATGGGTGATAGTCTCCGTGAGGGGGATGCCGCGCGGGCAGCGCACCTGACACTGATAGCACAGACTGCACAGCCACATCGTCTTGCTGTGAAGCACTTCATCCACCAATCCCAGCTGAACCATGCGCCACATCTGGCGCGGGAGGATGTCCATTGCATCCGAGGCCGGGCAAGAAGCTGTACAGGTGCCGCACTGAATGCAGCGATGGAGCATCCTGCCGTCTGCCCCCAGGCGGTCTGGGAAAGTGGGGTCTCTTCCCGCCTTGGTTAGATCAATCACTTCGGGTACAGCCACAGATACCTCCTTCTATCGTGATTCGGATATGGGCAGACGACCCGCCCATGCAGAGGCGCCAGCGCTTGCGCAGCGGCGTGCGGCACTGGAGAGGAGCACAAGGAGAAACGCGCCCAGCTCCCGGTCCGACCAGACGCAGGGTGCGCCGCAAGACCAGCGCACTTGTCGCTCAAGGGAAAGGAGGCCTTCGCGCCGAGGTCTTCGACGTTGAGGCGTAGCTTGTGGGAATGAGAAGGACCGGTCAGGCGAACTCTGGAAGGTGCCAAACCAACCGCAATGTCGAGGCCACGAGGGATGACTCTCATCTAAGCACTTTCTTAACGCATCAACGAAACCGGGAATGCAGTGCTAGCGACACAATAAACCGCGGATATTGTTACACATCCGGCACACTTTGTCAAGTTCAGCGCGGGCGCA
>JAWLCP010000018.1:0-37460 GCA_041687115.1 Anaerolineae bacterium | reverse complement strand
TTCCTCAGGCGTGCCTGCGCTGGCCGGCTGGGGCTGGGGGGGCGGGCTGCCCATGACCCGCCGGCGCAGGCGCGCGCCGCGCACGGCCCAGACGCGACCGGGTTGGCTCCGCTCACAGTCATCCGCTACGGACAATGGCGGACGGTGGCCCGCATGAACGGTCGAGGTGGAGATGGGCGGGGGCAGGGGTGGGGAGGTTCACGACGGGGGTGTGCTGGGCCAACCTGGCTGTTCTGGTGTTTTACTTCGCATAAGTATGATTACGCGAATCTCTATATGGGCGGGGATGCGGAGCGGTCGGTCCCGGTCACATAGCGGTTCGCGCGTCGCCGCCAGGCTGTTGGCACCCGGAAGACTCTAACGGTTCAGGGCCAGTCTCGAGCAGAGATCCTCCCTCGGTCCTGCTGACGCCGCCACCGCACTTGTGACCCGGCTGGACAGGACTCGCCGTCGGCCGCCAAGCGGCAGGAGACCTCATCGTGGTCCAGCATCTCCACACTTCGTCTCCACACTTCGTCTCCACACATCATCTCCACAGCAGCGTTGTGGCTTCTTGTTGCAGCGGACGCCGGTGTCGCGGGGACATCCCCACGAAACCCGTCAGCCACGCAGACCATGTGACCGGGATTCGCCTGCAATCTGGCCTGCGTTCCCGTCAGGCGCGGGTCTTGTGCTCGGCAGCCGTGCAAGCGAGATTGTACCACACGCCAGGGCGCTCCCGCCTATGGCGGGACAGCAGAGGTGCCGGCCTGGCTGCAAGAGATCGTGCATCGCGTGACGGCGCAGCGTTCTCTCAGTGATACTACTATACGAATAACCAGGACAATGTGGCCCTTGACAGGCCGCTTTTCTTCGCTTCGCCGTAAGGCCCTGTGCTGTGCTCATCGGGGAGCCATGGTATAATAGCGGGCGATGGAGCACGAAACCTTCGAGCAGCTGGTGGCGGAGGCATTGGACGCCCTCCCCCGAGACATCCAGGAGAAGCTCGACAACGTCGACGTGGTCATCGCCGACTGGCCGGACCGTGAGACGCTGCGGAAAGCTGGACTCCGCCATCCGGTGCAGCTTCTCGGATTCTACCAGGGCGTTCCCCTCACGAAGCGGAGCCGCCGGTACGGGCTGGTGCTGCCGGACAAGATCACGATCTACCGGCGCCCGATCGAGATGCGGACCCGCACCGCGCAGGAGACACGCGCCCTGGTGCAGCGGGTGGTGCGCCACGAGCTCGCGCACCACTTCGGGATCGGCGATGACCGCCTCCACGAGATCGGGGCGTACTAGCCCCGGAAATGGGCCAAGGACGATCGATGGAAGACCTCAGATATCCCAGCGTCGCAGCACTCCGAAAGGCCTTGCCAGTCACGCAGCACACCACGTATCTCAATCACGCGGCTATCGCCCCTCTCTCCGACCCGGTTCGCGAGGCCATGCGGGTGTATCTGGCCGATCGTGCTGTGTGGAAGGACCCGGACCCGTACGAGCATCTCTCCGATGAGCTTCGCACGGCCCTCGCTCGGCTGACGAACGCCACGCCGGATGAGATCGCCTTCGTGCAGAACACGAGTGAGGGCCTCAATATCATCGCGAACGCGCTGTCGCTGGAGCCGGGAGACAACGTCATCTTCTGCGACATGGAGTTCCCCTCCAACGTCTACCCGTGGATGCATCTGGAACGACGCGGGGTCGAGGCGCGCTGCATCCCACACGACGGCGGGGGACTGACGCTCGACGCGCTGGAGGCCCACGCCGACGAGGACACCCGGGTGGTGGCGGTCAGCTCGGTTGAGTTCCTGACCGGTTTCCGGACCGATCTGGCGGCTCTAGGAGAGTGGTGTCAACAGCATGGGACGACGTTCGTAGTGGACGGTATTCAGTCATTGGGCGTGCTCCCGATGGACGTCGAAGCGTTCCACATCGACTTCCTCTCGTGCGGCGGTCCCAAGTGGTTGATGGGACCCGCGGGCCAAGGCTTCATCTACTGCCGGCAGGATCTGACAGACCAGGTTGAGCCGCCTTTTGCTGGGTGCATCAGTGTAAGCGGCTGGGAAGACTGGCGTGACTACAATCTCAGTTTTCTGCCCGGGGCCAGGCAGTTCGAGCTTGGCTGCGCGAACCGAATCGGACAGGTAGGTCTCCTGGCGGCGGTGTGTTTCCTGCTGGACATCGGGATCGAGAGGATCGAGCGCTGGGTACTGCACCTGACGAGCTTGCTGATCGAAGATCTGAGGGGCCGTGGATATACCATCGCCAGCAACCTGGATCCGAAGCACCGGAGCGCGATCGTGTCCTTCCGCGTGCCGGGCGACATCGAGTCCGCCTACGAGAAGCTGAACGCGGCAGGGATCGTGATCTCCAGACGGGAGGAGTATATCCGCGTCTCGCCGCACTGCTACAACACCGAGGAAGAAGTCCTGCGCGTCGGCGAGACGCTGGACAAGGCCTGAGAACAGTATTCATCGGACGAGGAGATGAGAAGAAATGGCTGAAAGAGAACCGGCCTCCACGAATAGCGCTTTCGTGCCCGCTCGACCCACCTCGATCGAAGACACGGGTCTGCCGCTGGGGTTCCTCTCCAACCTGGCGCTGAAGATGCTGTACCTGGAAGGGGACCTGCTCGGGTATGAGCTGGCCGATCGGATGAGGCTGCCGCACGCAGGGGTGGTCGACGACCTGCTGGCATCTCTCAAGGAGGAGCAGCTCTGCGAGGTGAAGGGGACGGGAGGTGGCAGCAGCGGTCTGGGATTGGGAAGAGCTGTATACCGGTATCGCATCACGGATAAGGGCCGAGCAGCCGCTCGCGAGGCGCTGGAGCGGAGCCAGTATGTAGGACCGGCCCCCGTTCCCCTGCCGCAGTACAACGAAGGGATACGACGTCAGTCGCTGGGCACCTCCGTCGTCCACCGGGACGGTCTGGAGCAGGCGCTGTCCCATCTGGTGGTTGATGAACAGACGACCGCGCACCTGGGAGCCGCGGTGAACTCCCGGCGTTCGATCTTTCTGTTCGGGCCGCCGGGCAACGGTAAGACGGCGATCAGCGAAGGGATCGGATCAGTGATGCTACGGGGTGTGCTGTACGTCCCCCACGCAGTGGAGACGGGGCACGAGGTGATCAAGGTATTTGACGTGGTCAACCACGTGAGAGTCGAGGATCCCCCCGCCAGCAAGAACAGCCACGACCAGCGGTGGATTCGAATTCGCCGTCCCGTGATTACTGTGGGTGGCGAGATGACGCTGGACGAGCTTGATCTGATCTACGAGCGCACGAGCCGCTACTACGAGGCTCCCGTCCAGATGAAGGCAAACGGCGGGATGCTGCTGATCGACGACTTCGGCCGTCAGCAAGCTCGTCCACGCGACCTGCTGAACCGGTGGATCGTCCCGCTGGAGAAACGGATCGACTACCTGACACTCCACACCGGCCGGAAGATTCAGATACCGTTCGACACACTGATCGTGTTTGCCACCAACCTGGCCCCGAAAGAGCTGGTGGACGAGGCTTTCCTGCGCCGGATCCGTCATAAGATCGAGATTCGAGATCCCACGTGGGACGAGTACCGACAGATCTTCCGGCGCGTGTGTCGAGAGAAGCAGATTCCGTACGACGAACAAGCCCTGGCCTACCTTATCAAGGAGCACTACATGAAGCCGGATCGGCCGAAGCGCGGGTGCCACCCCCGAGATTTGGTCGATCAGATCCAGGACATCGCCAGCTATCTGGAAGTCCCGGCGGAGTTAAGCAAGGACCTGATCGATCAGGCGTGCAACACTTACTTCGTCGATCTGTAGTGTCCGCCAGAGCGATCCCAGCGGCGGCGTCTGCTAGCTGGGCGGCTCGAAAGGCGCGAAGCCGCCACCGCGCACCTCGGCCGCCATGCTGACGACGACGAAAGCGTCGGGATCGGCCTCGTGGACGATCTCCTTGAGGTACGGGACCTGCACGTCGGTGACCGCGGAGAGGAGGACATCCCACGGAGCACCGGAGTACATCCCTCTGCCCTCCAGAGCGGTGACGCCCCGTCCCAGCTCCTGGAGGATGCGCGAGGCAACGGCCTCACCCTCGGTGGTGACAATGGTGGCGAGGCGTTCCTTGCGTCGCGGCGCCGGCACCAGCGGCCCGCCCACCCGGCGCAGGAACTCGGGGACCTCCTCCCAGGTCCGAGAAAGGCCAGCAGCCACCGCGAACAGGACGAGGGCGGCGTAGATCACGGCTACCCCAGCCACCGTCCACCTTCCCGCAATCATACCTACCGCCGCCCTATCGAGAGCCAAACGCCAGCTCGCGGTTGGCTCAGGATGGACGGTGAGCTTGATGCCCCAGCTGAACACCAGCAGAGTCAACAACCAGAAGTAATTGCGGCGGAAGCGCCTCCCGATGGCCTCCCATCGGGCGATGGGGAATGACGGCTCTCGGAGCGTCTGCGATACCCGGCTGGCCCAATCCGCGGAAGGCCGAAACGGGGGCGTGAAGATGGCTGCCAGGAAGTCGGTCTCCATGAGACGAACGCGGTGGGCCCACAGAACGTAGTACCGGTAGCGGCGGGCCTCGATCATCAAGAAGGTCAAGACCAGGATGAAGACGAGCAAGAAGACGAAGTGGGGATTGGTGGGCGCCGCGAAGACGAACGTGAGGGCACCGGCCACGGTGATCACCGCCCAGTTCGTGGTCGCATCAAGGCGGGTGCGCCAGGTATTGGCCCGCTGTATCTCACCGCGGTAGAGATGGACCATCGCCGCGGTCAGATCCGATGGGTCCAGCTCATACCCACGGAAGGACCACGTGCGTGAGCGGCCCGCCCCACTCTGCTCATTCTGCTCAACCATGGCTACAAGTCCTCCAGTTTCCGCCGCCCTATGGAAGGGCAACCACCCGCACAACCCTGGAATCGCCGGCGTCCACCAGGCGCTTGCCGCGAGATCCCCGCGTCATCGATTCGATGGCGGCGAGATCGTCGACGTGGAAGCGCCTCCCGTCCTCGAGGTAGACATCCGTTCCATCACCGAGCCTTCCGGCCGCCAGGTCGCCCAGCTTGCCCCCGGACTTCGTCTCGCGCAGGCACTGGACCCCCTGGGTGTTGCGTCCTTGTACAGAGAACTCCGCCAAGGAAACACGGTTGGCGTAGCCGGTCTCCGACACCACAACAACCTGCCACTCAGGTTCCCCTTCCGCAACCTTGGGGACAACCATACCGCCCAGGACGCCGTCGCCCCGCTTGAGAGAGATGCCGATGACGCCACTGGCTGTGTCCGTCTTCTGCGGGTGGATCTCACTGCCATCCAGGCGCAGGAGCTGCCCTTCGCGGGTGTAAAAGATGATGTTGGCACTTTCGCCCGCCACGCCACCGAAGAGAAGTTCGTCGTCATCTGTCAGGCCAATGACAGGGCCCCACTCCCGATCGAGCAGCGACAGGTCAGCCACCGCGGTACGCTTCACCCTCCCGGCGCGGGTGCCCAGAAGGAGGAAGCCGTCCTCCTGCACCACGGCCATGGCAACCACGCGCTCTCCTCGTCCAAGCCCCAGCTCGCCGGGGGTGGCGTTGGGAGGGATGAAGCCCACCTCGCCCCTCCAACCGCCCCCGCGGTTGGTCAGCAGAATCACCCTGTCGTGAGGAGCCACTCGCACGTGGGCCCAGTGGACGCTGCGCGCAGCCCTGGTAGTCAGCCCAGCGCTGGGTCGGTAGGAGAAGCCGGAAGCATCCGCCCGCTCGACGCCATCAGGGGTGAGCACCAAGATCTGATCCGCGTCCGGCGTCACCAGGTCGGATCCCGTCATCACGGTGGTGCCCGCTGCCTTGTCCTCGCTGTCGACGATGACCGTGCGGCGCGGGACTGAGAACCTGTCCTTCAGCGCGGCCGTCTCCCCCACGATCACATCCAGCCGGCGTCTCTCGGAGCCCAAGAGCTCCTCAAGAACCTCGATCCGCTCACGGAGCTCATTGGCCTCGTCCTCTAATCGCGTGCGGCCCAGGGCAGCCAGCTGCTGAAGCTCCGTGTGGAGGATGGCGTTGGCCTGCTCCTCGCTGAATTTGAACTTCCGTATCAGGTTGTTTCGGGCGGTTCTGGGCTCCCGCGATCGACGGATGGTCTCAATGACCTCATCCAGAGCATCCAGGGCGATGAGCAGTCCATCGACAATGTGCAAGCGCGCCCGCCGCTTCTCCAGCTCGTGCTGGCTCCGCCGCTCGATGACGTCAAGGCGATGGGACACGAAGTACGTGAGGAGCTCCCGCAGCGACAGGTACGTGGGACGGCTATCGCCACCCGTGGAGGGCACCAGGGCGAGGTTGATGACACCAAAGGTCTCACGCAGCTGGGAGTACTTCAGGACCTGCCTGAGCACCTCGTCAGGATCTGCGGTGCGAGAGATCTCGATGACCAGCCGCATGCCGGTGTAATCAGACTCGTCCCTCAGATCGGTGACCCCGACGATCCGCCCCTGCTGGATCTCCCTGGCGATCTTCTCGATGACCGTGTTCTTCTGGACGTTGTAGGGCAGCTCGGTGACAACCAGGTTGGACTTCCCGCCACCGATGTCCTCCATGTTGACCCTCGCCTGGGTCACGATGCGGCCACGCCCCGTCTCGTAGGCCTCGACCACCGTATCGATGAGGCCCTCGCCCCGGTCGCGATAGCGATACAGGATCCCTCCGGTGGGGAAGTCTGGGCCGGGGATGAAGCGGAGGAGGTCCTCCGTGGTGATCTCGTCCCTGCGCTCCCAGTTGTCCGCCACGTGCACCAAAGCGTCGCATACCTCTCCAAGGTTGTGGGGCGGCATGTTGGTGGACATACCGACGGCAATACCGGCAGAGCCGTTGACCAGCAGGTTGGGGAACACGGTGGGCAGGACGGTGGGTTCCTCGAGGGAGCCATCGAAGTTCTCCTGCCAATCGACGGTGTCCATCTTCAGATCCTGAAGCATCGTCTCGGCAACGGCCGTCAGTCGCGCCTCTGTGTAGCGCATGGCCGCGGGGCTGTCCCCGTCCACGGAACCGAAATTCCCCTGTCCGTCAACCAGGGGCATCTCCATCGAAAAGTCCTGAGCCATGCGGACCAACGTATGGTAGACAGACGTATCACCGTGGGGATGGTACTTCCCCAGCACCTCACCCACGATGCGGGCCGACTTCTTGTGCGGATGCTCGCTATCCAGGCTCAGCTCGTGCATCGCGTACAGGATCCGCCGCTGGACCGGTTTAAGGCCGTCGCGAACATCGGGCAGCGCGCGGTCCGTAATGGTGGCTCTGGCGTAGCCCATATAGGCGGCCGTCATATCGCTGGCCAGGTCGACGGTCTCAACGGGGACCGTGACGGTTGCGGCGTCGACGTCACTCATTCCTCTTCCCATCCCTCGTCTCTCCGTAGGGCAGACAGCAAGGCGCCCTACACTCCATTCTCATCCAGTATCATGCCGTCGCCCCAGTAGCGCATCAAGCGCTCGCGCCGCTGCGTCGCCCCGGCGCCCATCCAGAGGGAGAAAGCGGCGTTAGCGGCGTGGACGTCGCTGGCCTTCACCTGCACGAGGTGCTCATTGAGCGCCGGGTTGCCCTCCTCGGCAACGCTGAAGATCGTCTCGCGCAGCTGGCCCGGGTTCATCTCGCCCAAGCCCTTGTAGCGTTGGATCGTCACGCCGCGCATGCCGCCCCATTCCTTCAGGATGCGCTTCCGCTCCGCCTCCGTGTAGGCGTAACTGCTCTGGCCGCCTTTGCGCAGCATGTAGAGCGGCGCCTGAGCCACGTAGAGACGTCCCTCCTCCACGATGGGCCGCATAAGGCGCCAGAAGAGGGTGTAGAGGAGCGTCTTGATGTGCTCCCCGTCCACGTCGGCGTCGACGAGGATGGCAACGCGGCCGTAGCGCATATCCTCGAGGCCGAAGTCGCTTCCGACCCCGGCGCCCAGCGCGGCCACGATCGCCTTGACCTCCTTGTTGCTGAGCGACCGATCGAGCCGCTTGCGCTCCACGTTGAGAATCTTGCCTCGGAGGGGCAGAATGGCGTGGTACCGTCGGTCACGGGCCTGCTTGCACGATCCACCCGCGCTGTCACCCTCCACGACGTAGAGGGTGGTCTCCTCGACCGGAGTTCCCTTGGCCACGTCCGCCAACTTGCCCGGAAGCTCATCCACCTCGAGTGCCGACCGCCGCATCACCAGTTTCCGGGCCTTGGCCGCTGCACGACGCGCGCGGGATGCCGCCAGGCACCTCTGCACGATCCTCTTGCCGAGCGAAATCCTCCTGCCCAGATGGTCCAGTAAGCCTTCGTAGATAATCGAGTGGACCTGTCCCTGGATCTGGTCGACGCCGAGCTGGGTCTTGGTCTGACTGGTGAACTGGGGGTCCCGCATGCGGACACTGAGGACGGCGGTGAGTCCGGCCCGGGTATCGTTCCCGACGATCTTGTCCCCCTTCTTCAGCAGCCCACGGCGGTTATCGGCGAAGACGTTGATGGCCTTGGTCAGACCTGCCATCAGGCCCGAGACGTGCCCACCACCATCCGGCGTAGGGATGGTATTGACGAAGGAGACGATCTCGGGGTAGTCGCCGTCGTGCCACTGGAAGACGGCCTCGACCTCGGTCCCATCGTCCGTGCGGCCCCGCACCTCGATAGGAGGGTGAATGACGTCCCGGTTACGGTTCAAGTGCTCGACGTACTCCACGAGGCCACCTTTGTAGCAGTACTCGCGTGTTCGGCCCTCACCCCGCTCATCGACGATGCGCGTGGTCAACCCAGGCACGAGGAAGGAGACCATCTGGAGCCGTCGCGCCAGGGTGGCGAAGTCAAACTCGAGCTCGTCCAAGAACTCCTTGTTGGGCAAGAACGCGACGGTGGTCCCCGTCCCGATGCTGCGGTCCTTGTTCTCCCGCACCGCGGTCACCTCTCCGCGAACCCCAACCTGCCCCACCACCTCCTCGGTGCGCGGAGCCAGGATATTCACGGGGGTCACCGGGAGGCCGCGCTCGTGTCTCTGCCGGTAGAGAACACCGTCGCGAAGGACCGTCACCTCCAACCAGTCCGAGAGGGCGTTGGTGGCCTTGATGCCCACGCCGTGGAGGCCACCGGAGGTGGAGTAGCTCCCGTCCTCGAACTTCCCACCGGCGTGAAGCTCGGTGAAGGCCAACTCCATGGTGGGCCTCTCCTTCTCCGGGTGCATCCCCACAGGGATACCGCGCCCGTCATCGGTGATGAAGATACTCCCGTCATCGCGTATGGTCACCTCGATCCGACCACAGTGGCCCATCAACGCCTCATCCACAGCGTTGTCGATGACCTCGATCGCCAGATGATGGAGCGCCGTCATGCCCCGACCGCCAACGTACATCCCTGGCCTTCGCTGGATGTTCTCGGGGTAGTCCAGAACCTTGATGTCTTCCTCGGTATATCCTCGTTTCGTCATTGACCTTCCTCCGCACGAACATCCTTCGGGAAACAGGCCTGATCGCCCACCCTGTCATCGGCCGAGCCTGGGGAGACTCTCCTACCATAGCACATTTGTTCTAATTCGTCAACCACCCGCGCGGCTGGACCGTCGCCCGCAAACCCGAGTGCCGAACTGTCGGACGGACGTGGACGCCGGTTCACTTGACGTAGATCGGGCTGCTGAAGATCCAGCCACGCCGTCGGAGCCGATAACGGAGGTAGACTTCCACCCGGTAAGTACCGGGCTCAGCCGTCGTGTACTCGAGACTCCGGCCTCGCGATCGGGCGACGACCCGCCCGTCACGGAGGAGACGGGTGTCGGCCGGTTGCGGCGTGCGCACGCTGAACCCGACCGCCCCCGTGCGGACCAACTCCTGGCCCACGAGGGCCTCGTTGACACCGCTGCGAGCACGGAAGTCGAACCCGGACGTGGACGCGGGCAGATCGTACCCCACCCACGTCCTGCCGGCGCGGAGCCCATCGAGGATAAGTCTCCTGTCGTGAGCCAACTCCCCGCTGAAGGGAAGATCCGTGAGGACGTGGGTATTGACGCACCGGAACAGATATCGATACGGGAACACCTGTCTGCTCAGGGGACCGAGCGAGTAGGTCCTCCCGTGTGCGTCAGACGCCCCGATCACGGAGACGCGGTGTCCGTCGGCCAGCAACTCATCCCACTTGCGAAGCATGGTCTGATAGGGACCGCGAATCCCCAGGCTTGGAGCGTAGGCGTAGAAGAGAGCCGCTAATCTGTTCCGTAGCAGACCCTTGAACTCCGACATGTAGTTCCAGAGCTCAATTCCCACGTACCGCCGCACGCTCCAATCGCCCCACGGGATGGCATCCAGCTCGAGGTCGACCGGACTGGCCAGCTCGAAGGGGTGCGCGAGATAGGCAATACCTCCCCGCCGGTTCACCTCGTCAATAAGGTTCTGAGGATCGGACGCCAGTGTGGCCAGCTCCTCCCCCACACCGAACGCCAGAAGGTGGCTGGCCTGGGGACGACAGCGGACATCGTGGAGCTCCTCGCCGACCAGGAGCAATACCTCGTCGTAGTATCCCTCTACACCGTCCACCCAGACGTTGTGGTCTGTGACGATGACGAAATCAAGCCCCGCCTCAGCGGCCGCGTGGGCGACCTCGGCGTGAAGAGCTGTCCCGTCGGAGTAGCAAGTATGCACGTGGGGGTTACCCACGTACTCATGGACACTCATCGCAGTCTCTCCAGCAGGCCACGCAACTCACCATAATGCTCAAAGACACCGTCGGCCAGGTCGCGACCGTCCTCTCGATGGCTCACCCCGAGGAACAGGACAGCCTTCATCCCCACACGTCGGGCGCCGAGCAGGTCGGTCTCGGGTAGATCGCCGACGTGAGCTGCCTCCCCCGGCATGACGTTGAGGACATCGAGAGTACGGTGGAAGGGCTCGGGTTGCGGCTTCGCCGTGCCCAGCTCATCGGAGAAGGTGAGCACCTCGAAGTAGGGCAGCAGCCCATCGCGACGCATCACCTGGCGAAGTACCCGCCCTGGTGCTAGCCCGGTGTCCGAGATAAGCCCCAGACCGTAGCGCTCACTCAGGTCGGGGACCACATCCCGCACGCCGGGCACCGGCCTGGGTGCGTCCCCGGCTAGGTAGACCTCCTCGATGGCCTCACCGAGTACGGACCGCGCTGTGTCCGGCAACCTGGCACTGAGGTGGTCCAGAAGCTCATCCAGCCATCGTTCAATGGAAATCGACCGCTGCTCCTGGCGCCACACCTCGTCCCACACGGCCCTCGCACGGGCGTAGGCCGCGTCCAGTTCATCGACCGCCCGCGGCTGACCATGCCGCTCCAGGGCAGCCCCTAGAAGACGGAGCCGCTCCTCGCGAGCATAGGCATTCTGGTAGAGGGTGCCCCAGAAGTCGAACGTCACAGCTCGTACCATGGTTGATCCTCAAGAAGACAGGGGATAGGACCGTCTGGGCCGGACGACGGCATCCCTCCATCGGCCGCTCAATCCGTCATGCAGAGCACCGCGCGGCGCGCATCCAATCTCGAAATACCGGCCGCCGGAGGGTATCTTATCGTAGCCCCCCTCCGTTGTCAAGCAATGGCGATGGATGTATAATCGAAGCGGCGGCCGAAAACTGGTTGACGATCCATCGGCGGTGTACCTGCTTTGACTGTGGCGACCGTCGGCGAGCATTCTGAGGACAGGAAATGGACAACCGCCAAGTCGCTGAGACCTTCAACGCGATGGCCGACATTCTGGAAATTCAGGGGGCGACGTACCACCGCGTTATGGCCTACCGGCGGGCCGCCGAGAACATCGCCGCGCTGGGCCAGCCCCTCGAGGAGATCTGGCGAGGCGGGGACCTGGAATCTATCCCCGGAATCGGCACCACCCTAGCAGCCAAGATCGACGAGCTGATGCGAACGGACGAGTTGGAGGCCTACCAGGAACTACGCGCGGCCGTACCGGAAGGGGTGGTGGCCATGCTTCAGGTCCCCGGGGTCGGCCCCAAGAGTGCCGCCCGGTTCTGGAAGGAGCTCGGGGTGGAGAGCATCGAGGGCCTGGCACGGGCGGCGGAGGCTGGTCGCCTGCGCCAGCTGCGTGGTTTCGGTGCCAAGAGCGAACAGAACGTCCTGGATGGGATTGACATGCTCAAGCGGCGCACGGGCCGCAGCCGGCTTGGAGACGCGTGGCCGCTGGCGCAGGAGATGTTGGCCGCGATCCAGAAGCTGCCAAGTGTGATCCAGGCCGCTCCGGCGGGCAGCCTGGGTCGCATGCGGGAGACGGTTGGGGACCTCGACCTGCTGGTCGCTTCAGCCGATCCCGAGCCAGTGATGGAGCAGTTCCGCCGGCTCCCCCAGGTCGAGGACGTGCTGCTCAGCGGACCAACCAAGACCTCGATCCGGACCCACCAAGGTCTTCAAGTCGATCTGCGTGTCTTAGAGCCCGAGCGATGGGGCACGGCACTTCAGTATTTTACCGGGAGTCAGGCCCACAACATTCGATTGCGCGGACTGGCGCTGGACCAGGGGCTTTCGCTCAGCGAATACGCGCTCAAGCGTGGGGATGGGAGCGAGATCCTCTGCGCGACGGAAGAACAGGTATACCACGGCCTGGGACTGCCGCTGATCCCGCCGGAGCTGCGGGAGGATCGGGGGGAGATCCTGGCAGCAAGCGAAGGGCGGCTACCAGATCTCCTCAAGCTGGCGGATCTGCGGGGCGATTTACAGTTCCACACCACGTGGTCGGACGGACACCACAGCCTGCTGGAGATGGCTCGCAGCGCCCGGGCCCATGGGCTGGACTACGCCCTGGTCACCGATCACTCGCACGGTCTGGGCATCGCCGGCGGGCTCAGCGTCGAGCGCCTGCAGGAACAGCAGGCGGAGATTGCGACGGTGAATGAGACACTGGGTGGCCGCTTCCGGGTGCTGGCCGGGGTGGAGGTGGAGATCAAAGGCGACGGCACCCTGGACCTTCCCGATGAGGTGCTCTCCGAGCTTGACGTCGTCGTGGCGGCAATCCACGGCGGGCTGCGCCAGGATCGAGAGCAGCTCACCTCGCGCGTCCTGAACGCGATCCACAATCCGAACGTGGACATCATCGCCCACCCAACGGGCCGACTGATAGGCGAGCGAGCCGGTGGGGATCTGGATATGGAGGCCGTGTTCTCGGCTGCGGCGGAGACAGGCACGGCGCTGGAGATAAACGCGCATCCCGCCCGACTGGATCTGAACGACGTTCATGCCAGACGGGCCGTCGAGCTGGGTGTGAAGCTGGCGATCAACTCGGACTCCCACGACGTGAGAGGGTTTGATCTGCTGCGCTTTGGGGTGGCCACGGCCCGTCGTGGCTGGGTTACGGCCGCCGATGTGGTGAACACGCGTCCTGTGGAGGGCTTGCTGCGCTGGGCTTCGCGGAAGCAGCCCAAGTAGGAATCCCGGTGTGCGGGCTGTGCCGGGGAGGTACGATGCAATGGGAACAAGACTGACCCGCGGACTCCTAGTGTTTTGTGCCGTGTTGTCTCTCCTGCTTGCGCTGGGAGGTAAGGTCGCCGCTGATGAGTCGCATCCCCCAAGCCCGATCTTCTTCTGGTCATCGCAAGGACCGGTGGCGGTGGAAAGAACGACGGAGATCACAGCGAGCGACACGGAGGGGACCATCGCGGAGCAGCTGGTGTTGGAGCTCCTGGAGGGGCCCACCACATCCGAGCTGGAGGAGGGGCTTACGACAGCGATTCCAGAAGGCACGGCGCTGGCAGAAGTGGTGAGCGACCCGGACGGAACCGTGGCCGTCCGTCTCGAGATACCGATGGATGGGCTGGATCGCCTGAGCCATGAGTCGTTCGAGATTATCGTGAACCAGATTGGCAACACGCTGAGGTATCTGGATTGGCGCGATCTGCGAATTCAGGTCAGGGGGCCCGAAGACCGCTTCCTGCCTCTGGCGGACTTCCTCCCGGAGATCCCCAGCCCGCGCAAGCCAACGGCCACACGAGTGACTCCCGTCGTTGGGGCCCAGGCCGCGCAACCGCCGAGCCCAGGCCAGGGCCAGCCCTCGGGGACGCTGAGCGGGAAGACCGTCTACGTCAGCGCCGGTCACGGATGGGAATGGGCCTATGATGGTCGCTGCAACTGCATGAGGTGGAAGACCCAGAGGCCGGCCTACCCCAGCTCTGCTTCGTACGAAGGACCCATCATTGAGGATCACAACAACGCGGAGGCGGTGAATCAGTACCTGCTCCAATACCTGTGGAACGCAGGCGCGACGGTCTGGCCAGCGCGAGAGCGAGACTTGAACCCCGCGGAATCCGTCGTCGACCATGACATTCCCGCCGCCGGCACCGAGTACTCAGAGACGGGGGTGTGGTCGACGACGAGCGCAGCCGGTACAGGGTATGCGGGTACTGCATACCGCTGGGCTGACACGGTCACGGGAGCCCCGACGGCAACAGCCACGTGGCGGGCTTCGTTGCCCGCGGATGGGCGGTACGCAGTCTATGCGTGGTACCGCCCGGGGAGCAACCGGGCGCAGCAGGCTCGCTACGTGGTACATCACGCCGGTGGGGATACGACCGTCATCGTGGATCAGCGAAAACACGGCGATACGTGGCACTACCTGGGCACGTATGGCTTCCTTCAGACCGGGAAGGCCCGCGTCACGCTGACGAATCAGTCGAACGCGACGGGACAAGCAGTCATCGCGGATGCAATCCGGTTCGGAGGCGGTACATTCAACGATCTGTCTGGCATCAGCACGGAAGCGGAATCTGCCCCGGACAAGGCATGGTGGGAGACGGCAGCTTTCTACTACACGCAGAAGATGGGGATGGGCGCCGCCCCCAACGACGTCACCGCCCGGCCGGTCTACGCACGCTGGGAGCACGCAGGTACCGGCGACGACGCAGTGTACGTCTCGTGGCACACGAACGGCTACAACGGCTCCATCCGTGGCACGGAGACCTATGCGCACAATGGCATGGGCGAGCCTCGAACCGCCGGCGGCCTTGAACTCCGGCAGGCTATTCACTCCGAGGTCGTGCACGACATCCGCGCCGGCTGGGACGCCAACTGGACAGATCGCGGCCAGAAAGTCGCTAATCTTGGCGAGCTGCGCGAGTTGTGGGACGAGGACCCATCGGCAAGAATGCCCGGTGCGTTGATTGAGATCGGCTTCCACGACAACCCGGAGGACACCGACGCCCTTAAGCACCCGGCGTTCAACATGCTGGTGGCGCGCGCTCTCTACCAGGGTATCGTCAAGTACTTCGAGCAACGAGACGGCCTGGATCTGACTCTCCTGCCAGAGCCCCCGACCGATTTGAGAGTGCAGAACGTGGGGGATGGAAGGGTGCGGGTCTCCTGGGAGCCCTCGCCCACGGACAACAAGGGCCTGCGAGGGGATGCACCGACTGGCTACCGCGTGTACACCAGCTCCAACGGCATTGGGTGGTCGGACGGGAGGCTGGTGACAGGGAGCACGAGCACCATCCTAACGGACCTGGCGGAAGACGACCTCATCTACGTGCGCGTGACTGCCGTAAACGGAGGTGGGGAATCCTTCTCCACCGAGACGCTGGCCGCGCGGGGGGGCGATCGGACGGGGATTCTCCTGGTGAACGGCTTCGACCGACTCTGCAATGGCATGCTGGTGAGCGAGCAGGATCCGGTGGAGGGATACAATAGGCGCATATTCCTGCATCAGATGAATCGCTACGACTACGTAGTCCAGCACGCGGAAGCGATCCCCTACCCTTTCGATAGCGCCAGCAACGAAGCTGTGGAGGCCGGACGGGTCTCTCTGGGCAACTATCGGTTGGTGGACTGGATCCTGGGGGAGGAATCGTACGACGACGAGACCCTCAGTGACGAGGAGCAGGCGCTGCTCAGGAGCTATCTCGACGGAGGCGGTGCGCTCTTCATCAGCGGGTCCGAGATCGGGTGGGACCTGGGGAACCTGGGTGACTCCGGTGACAAGGAGTTCTTCAAACGGTACCTCCGGGCGAACTACGTGGGCGACAACTCGGAGACGTACGAGGTCGCTCCTGTGCCGGGATCGATCTTCGAGGGCCTGGGGTCCTTCCGCTTCGACGCCCCAGGCATGTATCGACCAGACTACCCTGACCGACTCGGCGTCTCCTACGGTTCGTCCGAAGCACTGAGGTATCAAGGCGGACGCGGTGGTGTGGCCGCCGTCCAGTATGCCGACGGGTGCGAGCGAGTCGTGACGTTCGGTTTCCCCTTCGAGACGATCAGATCCGAGAGTCGTTCTGCGGTAATGGGACGCATCCTAGACTTCCTGGATGAGTGTCTGAACGTCCCGGCGGAGACTACGATCGATACGCCGGCAGACGGGAGCGCGCATGGGACGCGTCCCGCGTTCAGCGGCACCGCCAACGACTACGGGGGTGGCCTGGCGCGCGTCGAGGTCCGGATAGGACGGCAGAGCGACGGACAGTTCTGGGCGGGGAGCACCTGGCAGTCGAAGGCGGTCTGGCTGACTGCATATGGAACAACGAGCTGGACGTACACACTGCCCTCGCTGGAGGACGGGAGTTACGTGCTGCAGGCTCGCGCCTGCACCCCAGCCGGTGCGTGTGATCCCACGCCGGATGAGGTCGAGTTCATCCTCGATACCGTGCGTCCCCCTGCCACGAGCCTCGTCGCGCCCGCAAGCGGCGTCACGCTGAAGGCGGTGGCCGTGCCGCTGAGATGGGAGCTGGTAGTGCAGGACAGTGGATCCGAGATCGGCTATGACGTAAGAGTGGATGACCGGCACGACACGTGCTCCGAGTCCACGTACACGGCATGGGTGGCCGGTTCAGGAAAGCATACCTGGGGGGTGCGGGTCGTCGACAGGGCGGGGAATGCCTCCGACTGGGTCGAGGATTGGTTCTCGCTCGAGCAATCCCATTTCTGGCTGCCCTGCGTGCTGCGCGGATTCAAGCGCTGATGCCGCAGATCCACTGAGTGACAAAGGAGATTACGGTGCCCAGCGACAACTGGATGGAGGAGACTGTTCCCAGCCGCCGCGCCGATTATGGCAGGGAGCCCCGAGGAGGAGAGCGAAGCTCCGTGCGACAGATCCCGCTTCGCGTGTGGATCTTCGCCCTACTGGCCGGGGTTCTGTTGTTTGCCCTCCTGGCGTTCTGGGGGCTGTACTTGTTCCGAGGCACCCTGGGCGCCGACAGCCCCACCCCCACTGCCGTCATCTGGACGGTTACGCCGTCGCCAACCTCGGCTGCCACCCCAACGCCGACGCCCACCGAGACCCGCGCGGCGGAGGAACCGAGCGACACGACGCCGACTCCCTCAACCGACATCGTGATCGGGGGATACGTCAAGGTGACGGGGACCGGCGACTACGGCCTCAGCCTGCGGGAGGGACCGGGGGCCAACTACACGCGTGTCGATCTGGCGACCGAGGGTGAGGTATTCATCGTGGTGGAGGGTCCCCAGACGGCCGCAGGCTCCCCCTGGTGGCGGATTCGCGACCCGGAGAACGAGGAGCGATTCTGGTGGGCAATCGGCAACTATCTGGAACCCGTGGAGCATCCGTAGGAACGCCGATGGAGAGTTGAATGACGACCGGGACCGTGCGCCGCCGCGTGGAGGAGCTGCGAGAGAAGATCCGTGCCCACAACTACCGCTACTACGTCCTGAACACGCCCGTCATCAGCGACGCAGAGTACGATGGGCTGGTAGATGAGCTCCGGGCTATCGAGGAGAGCCACCCCGAGCTCGTCACTCCCGACTCTCCCACCCAGCGGGTTGGGGCCGAGCCTGCAGACGCGTTCACGAAGGTCGAACATCCCGCCCCGATCCTGAGCCTCGACAAGGCATCGGATGCGGACGAGATCCGAGAGTGGTGGGGGCGAGTGAGCAAGCAGCGCCCCGCGGACGCGGGCGATCCGGCGTGGGTGGTGGAGCCGAAGCTGGATGGCCTCACCGTAGTGCTCCACTACGAGGAGGGACGCTTCGTCCTGGGGGCCACGCGGGGCGATGGATACGTCGGAGAGGACGTGACCGCCAATCTGCGGACGGTGCGGACGCTACCGCTCGTTATCCCCGTACCCCGTGATTCAGGCCCCATCCCGAACGAGAGCACCGGACGGCGCTGGTCAAGGACATCGGTCCCGGCCCGGCTCGTCGTGCGGGGTGAGGTGGTCATGCTGATCGAGGACTTCGAGGCGCTCAACCAGCGGGAGGTTGCAGCCGGAGGGAAGCCGTTTGCCAACCCTCGGAACGCGGCGGCGGGAAGCCTGCGTCAGCTCGATCCTCACGTCACCGCCGGTCGGCCGCTGACAATGCTGGCGTACGCTATCGTCGATTCCGACGGGTCCGTCCCGGGCACTCAGTGGGAGACGTTGGCCGTCCTGCGAGCGCTCGGCTTCCGCGTCCCCAACGCCACGGCGCGCTTCGAGTCGCTCGACGAGCTGACCGCCTACTGCGCACAGTGGGTCGACAGGCGCGACAGCTTGCCCTACGAGGTAGATGGCCTGGTCATCAAGGTCGACGACCTGGCGGTGCAGGCGGCGATGGGTGTGGTGGGACGGGCCCCGCGTGGTGCGATCGCCTTCAAGTTCCCCGGACGTGAGGCGACGACGCAGCTTCTCGATATCGGGATCAATGTAGGCCGCACGGGAACCCTGGTTCCGTATGCCGTCCTCCAACCGGTGGAGGTCGGAGGCGTGACCATCCGAAAGGCCACGCTGCACAACTTCGAGGATCTGCAGCGGAAGGACATCCGCATCGGCGACCGCGTCATCGTGCGGCGCGCCGGGGACGTGATTCCGTATGTGGTGGGGCCGGTGGTCGAGGCTCGAACTGGGGGCGAGAGAGTCTTCCAAACCCCACAGGCCTGTCCATCGTGCGGCGAGCCGGTGGTTTCAAGCCCGGATGAGGTCGCGATCAGCTGCGTGAACGTCGATTGCCCGGAACAGAGGGTGCAGCGGATCAGCCATTTCGTCGCAGTGATGGACATTGAGGGAATGGGTGAGCGGACTGCACAGCTTCTGGTCGACAGGGGATTGGTGAGCAACGCTGCCGACCTCTACTCCCTTGGGCGGAAGGACTTGCTGGCGTTGGAGGGGTTCGCTGAGACGAGCACCAACAACCTCTTGGCAGCAATCGAGGCTGCCAAGGATCGCCCGCTGGCCCCGGTGATCGCCGCCCTGGGCATCCGAGGTGTGGGTGGGGTGGTTGCTCGGACGTTGGCCCGTCACTATCCGTCGATCCACGAGCTCGGTCGGACAAGCCCTGAGGAGCTGCAAGGTGTAGAGGGCATCGGCCCCCACACCGCCGAGTCTATCGCAACGTGGTTCGATCAACCACATAACCGGGCCTTTGTGGAGAAGCTGGAGCGCGCCGGCGTCAACCTCACGGGCAAGGTGCCGGGCCGGCTCGACAGCGGTTCCCTGGAGAACAAGACGCTGGTCATCACGGGCACGCTATCCCGACCGCGACGTGAGATTGCGGCGCTGATTGAGGGGCACGGCGGCAAGGTCACCAGTGCAGTCAGCGGCAGCACGGACTATCTGGTGGTGGGTGAGGCGCCCGGCGACGGAAAGATAAGAAAGGCGCAGGTGCTGGGAACGCCGATCATTGACGAAGCGGAGCTTCGAGCGATGGTCGGTGTCGAGAAAGAGGGTCGCGGATGAGGATGGACGGGCCGCGGCGACGGCCCTCTCAAGGTACGATACTGGTAGGTAGGATGAGGTGAGAGGATGAGCGACGTGGTGCTCAAGAAAGGGCGAGCGACGCCGGTGCTCCGGCGCCATCCCTGGGTATTCTCCGGTGCCATCCATCACCTCGAGGGTGATCCTGACGATGGCGCCATCGTCGACGTGCGCGACGCCGGGCATAATTGGCTGGCGCGAGGGACCATCAATCGAGAGTCACAGATCGCCGTGCGGCTGCTCACCTGGGCGGAGGGCGAGATCATTGACCGCGAGTTCTGGCGCCGTCGGCTGGAACGGTGTATCTCGACCCGTCAGGCGCTTGCAAGTGACCGTGGGACGACTGCCTATCGCCTGGTGCACGCCGAGTCTGACTACATACCGGGACTGATCGTCGACCGGTACGGCGATTGGCTGGTCGTCCAGTTCCTGACGTTGGCCATGGACCGCCGTCGCGAGGAGATAGTGGAGTTGCTGGCAGAACTGGTCACGCCGCGGGGTATCTACGAGCGTTCCGACGTGGACGTGCGCGAGAAGGAGGGCCTGGAACAGCAGACCGGTCTGCTGTGGGGCGACGAGCCGCCGTATCAGATGGAGATCCAAGAGAACGAGCGCCGCTTCCTGGTCAACGTCCGGGAAGGCCACAAGACGGGCTTCTACCTCGACCAGCGGGAGAACCGTGCCCGACTGGCGGCAGCATGCAGATCCTCCGTCAGCGATGTTGAGGTGCTGGATGCCTTCGCCTACAGCGGCGGCTTCTCCGTCTACGCGGCCTGGGGAGGCGCGTCGAGTCTCACCCTCATTGACAGCTCCGGCCCAGCGCTCGGTCTGGCGCGGCAGAACCTGGCCTTGAATCACCTGGTCAGCAGTCAGTCGACGGAATACGTGGAAGGGGACGTCTTCAGCGTCTTGCGGGGCTATCGCTCGGAGGGACGCGAGTTCGACGTGATAGTGCTTGATCCACCCAAGCTCGCCCACAGCAGACGCGAGGTCGACCGCGCGTCTCGTGCGTACAAGGACATCAATCTGCTGGCGTTTCAGCTTCTGCGGCCGGGCGGCCTGCTGTTCAGCTTCTCGTGCTCCGGTCGGGTGTCGGCCGACTTGTTCCAGAAGATTGTGTTTGGCGCTCTGGTCGACACGGACCGCCAAGGTCAGATCATCGGGACCCTGTCACAGAGCGCGGACCACCCGGTGGCACTGACGTTCCCAGAGGGTGCGTACCTGAAAGGCTTGATCTGCAGAGTATGGTAATCGCTTCACCAGCCTTTGCAGTGTCGTGAAGTTCGACATACAATGAAGAGGGGAAGGCTTCTCCCAAAGCGACGTTTTCCGCATCAGAAGGCTTGACGCTTACTGCTCCGACCCTATGCGATAGTTGCCACCCACATCAGGAGGACCCGAATGACCGACTTGCCATCTGCATATGTCGCCGTCATGGCCAAGCTTATCCTCTCCGTCTTGGCCCTGATCCTCACAGTGGTAGCGAATCGCGTGCTCCGCAAGCTACTGAAGGCCAGATTCGAGGAGACACCTTACGCAGACACGATCTTCATGCTGGTGCGCAATGCTGTATTCCTGACTGGCGCCACCGCCGTCCTGCTGATCTGGCTCGGCTTCGGCAGCAACTTCGCGGTGGCGATGGGCATCTTGGGCGCGGGTATCGCCTTCGCCTCGCAGGAGACGATTGGCTCGTTCGTCGGGTACCTGAATATCGTCACCAGCAGTCTCTATCGCATCGGCGACCGAGTGCGAATCGGCAACGTGACCGGAGACGTGCTGGACATCAGCATGATGCGAACCACGCTGATGGAGATCGGGGAATGGGTCGCCGCTGACCAGTACACCGGTCGCGTTGTGACCATCGCGAACCGTGTCGTCTTCTCCGAGCCGGTGTTCAACTACACTCACCACTGGAGCTATCTATGGGACGAGATCACGGTTCCTATCACCTACGACAGTGATTGGCGCCGGGCCCAAAGGATCATGCTTGACCATGCCGAGGAATACACTGCGCACTTCCAGGAGAGATCTCAGAGCGAGCTACGCGAACTGACGAAGCGCTACCCGGTATACGAGGAAGCCGTGACCCCCCAGCTCTACATCGTGATGACCGACAACTGGATCGAGCTGACCCTGCGCTACGTCGTGGAGGCCCGCCAGCGCCGGAAGGTGACTGGAGAGCTTCACCACGAGCTACTCCAGCACTTCGAGGACGAACCGGACATCAGCGTGGCCTCCGCTACGTTTGAGATCGTGGGCTTCCCGCCGCTGAAAGGAGACCTCGAGATGCCAGTCTCTCGGCGATCGACCCTGGAGTCGACCTAGCAGCTGGGCTTCCAGAGCTGGGTGCGCCCATGAGACGGAGAGCGGTTGGAGCGTGAGCCCGCACTCTCACGTGAGGGGGACGCAGGCGTGTGACGTGTCGGGAGCCAAACAGACAAGGAGAGAAGTAATCTGAATAGAAGGGTAAGACAAACGCTGAGCAATCTGGTCTCGCTGGCTCTGATTGCGTGGCTGGCGGCGGGGCTGATCATCAGCGTGGGCATGGCGCGCTTCAGGCTGCGCAACCCGCCATGGAAGATCACGCAGGTTCCCGAGGACGAGGTGATCTGCTTCACGCTCTACACGGTTCACGAGGACGTGTTGAAGCTAACGGCCCAGCTTTACGAGCTTCCGGCCGAAGCAACGCGGGTGGTGCGCCTGGAGATCAAGGATGCTGACGTGTGGGTAGAGGTGGATCGGACGGAGGTATGGGAACCGAGGTGGCTGGCCGAGTTCCGTGTGGAGAACTGGGATTCCTCCCGAGAGCACGAGTACCGCGTGGCCCATGGAAACAGTGCCTTCTACACCGGTCTGATACGGAGAGACCCGGTGGACAAGGAAGAGATCGTGGTCGCGGCCTTCACGGGCAACTCGAGCTCCGACCGCGGTCCGCGAGCAGATATCATCGAAAACATCGAGAGGCAGGATCCAGACCTGCTCTTCTTCTCCGGCGATCAGGTGTACGACCATACCGACCACCTCGCCAACTGGCTCCTCTTCGGACGCCAGTTTGGCGAGATCACGCGGAATCGGCCCACCGTGGTGATCCCCGATGATCACGACGTTGGGGTGAGAAACCTGTGGGGAGCCGGGGGGCGCATCGGTCCCGGTGGCTACAAGGACCCGAACTACGTCAGAATGGTCGAGAAAGCTCAGACGAGCCACCTCCCCGACCCCTATGACCCCACCCCGATTGACCGCGGTATCGGGGTGTACTACACTTCTCTGACCTGGGGGAGAATCGGGTTCGCCATTGTGGAGGATCGCAAGTTCAAGTCGCAGATCGATATCTTGAGTCGGACAGAGCTGGAGCAGCAGGGCGTGGTGTTCGCGCGGGAGGATCATATCGCGGAGCTGCCCGACCCTCAGCTGGTCAACGTCCCCGACGCGGAGCTGATCGGGGAGCGGCAGCTCACGTTCCTCCGCGACTGGTCCGCCGAATGGACGGGGCAGGACATGAAGGCCGTGCTCTCGCAGGCACCTTTTGCAGGGGTGGCCCACGTGCATGGTCCGCTGAGGCAGCGTGTGGAAGCGGACCTGGATTCGAACGGCTGGCCCCCGAGCGGGCGTGACAGGGCGCTGAGAGAGATACGGAAGGGGTTCGCGTTGCACATCAACGGGGACCAACACCTGGGAACGGTGCTGCACCACGGGGTCGATGACTGGAGCGACTCGAACTACTCCTTCTCCGTTCCGTCCATCGTCAACTACTACCGGCGCTGGTGGCTTCCGCAGGAACCCGAACGAGAGGTGGTGGAAGGCACGCTGGAGCATACCGGGCGCTACCTGGACGGCTTGGGCAACAGGATTACGATGATTGCGTACGCGAACCCGGATCCCAGCCGCCGCAGATACGACGAGTGGCGCGCTCAGGCTGCCGGATACGGCATCGTTCGCTTCAACAAGAGGACGCGGAAGATTACGCTGGAGTGTTGGCCACGCGGCTGTGACGTCACCGACCCAGAATGCGAGCAGTATCCGGGCTGGCCGGTCACGATCGATCAGGAGGACAACTACGCGCGGGAGCCCCACGCCTTCCTGACAAGGCTGGAGATCAGCGGCGCGGAGGATCCAGTCGTACAGGTGGTTGAGGAGGACTCCGGCGAGATCATCTACACGCTGCGCATCAACGGCGCGTCGTATCAGCCGAAGGTGTTTGAAGAGGGAGACTATACGCTACGTGTGATTGGGGAAGAGACTTCACAAGTCATTGAAGGCCTCCAACCTCTGAAGCCGGGAGAATCAGCAACGATCGAGGTCAGCCTTGACTAGCTCACGACCTGGGCGTCTCAGGTGGCCCCGGGAGCGCTCCTCCCAGGGGATGGAGGGGACATGAATCTGGAAAACCGCACCAGCCGGCGGGGCATCGTCTGGCTCAGCGTGCTGTTGCTGTTCGTGATTCTCATGGTGCTGGCGAACGAGATGACGGATGGCGAGAGGTTCTACGGCGTGGCTCCCATCGTGGTGATCGCCCTGGCGGTGGTCGGGCTCCTCCAGGTCTACAGAGTAACGTGGGACTATCAGGGCTGGGGCCTCGGCACGCGGCAAGTGCGTGGGCTGACGGCGGGCACGGCTCTGTACGCAACCGTCGCCGTCATCTTCACCGGCATACTTGATCTCTCTGTGGGCCCAGTGGATCTACGGCCTCAGGTGTGCATCCCAATCCTCTTCGGGTACGCCTTCGGACCCGTGGTCGGTTTCTTCAGCGGGGCCGTGGGGAGCCTGCTGGGGGACTTCGTCGCCGGTTTTGGCGTCTTCCCGGCCTGGCACATCGGCGTGGGATTGATGGGACTCGCGGCAGGTCTCGGGGCGGCCTACAGCAACAAGGTACGCGACCCGTCGTCGGTCTCCAATCTGGTGGTGGTCACCATCGCCATCGCGGCGAGCATCGTCTTCCTCCACCCGCGGGTGCCCGAACCGTGGACGGGGGAGGTGCAGAACTTCTCCTTTTGGGGGTGGGCGCTGGTCGTCGGCGGTCTGGTGATGCTGGCGTACAGCTTGCTCCTGCAGGACGTCAGCGTCGTCCTGGCCGCGGCAAGCCTGTGGGGCACACTTGGGATTCTCGGCGGCAGCGCGTTCGCTGCCGTCGCTCACATCTGGATCTATGGGTACAGCGTGGGGACCGCTCTGATCGGCGACTTCGCACCAGCCGCCGCCACAGACATCCTTAACCTGGTCGTCTTCACGCCGATTGTGCTGGCCGGCTATCGGGCAACCCGTAGGCGCGGCCGCCTTCGACAGTAGACGGACACGCGGCTGCGCGCAGTCGCCAACGGACTGGTAAGCTAAAGTAACTGGGAGGCAACAATCGTGATCAACCGGACGGTCCACCGGATCACAGGCGCACTGCTGATTCTCATCGGCGCGCTCGGCATCGCGCTGAGCGCCCTCGGGGTGATCACGGTCTGGCGCGCGGCCTACGATGTGGCCGTGGCAGCCGACGAGAGCCTGATCCTGCTTTCCGACACGCTGCAGGACATCGATCATTCCCTGGACGTGGCCTCCAGCACGCTGGATGGGGCGGCCGTCGCCATGGATGGCATCTACACGACGACCCTCGACGTCAGCCGGACACTCAGCACTACGCGGGTGACGATCGAGGAGATGGCGGGGCTGGCCGAGGACGACCTGCCGCAGAGTATCGAATCTTCGCTGGTAGCGTTGGACGCGCTGAAGGAGACCGCTGGCGGAATCGACCGAATCCTGCGTGCGCTGCGGGTGTTCGGGATCGGAGACTACAACCCGGAGATGCCGCTGGACCAAGCCGTCGAGGAGACCCACGCCGGCTTGGAGCCGGTGCCTGACGGCCTACGTGCGATGGGCAACGGGCTGCATGAGGCCAGCGCAAGCCTGGAGGACGTGCAGGGCGGCCTGGTGCTGATGGGAGGTCACGTGGTGGGAATCCAGGAGAACGTGGTCGACGCCGACGGAGCTCTGAGAAGCCACCGGCGAACGATGCGAGAGCTTCAGAGACGCGTGGCAGCGCTTCGGAAGGACGTGGGTCGCCCGATCAAGACTGTCGCCTGGGGGGCGACGCTGCTGCTCATCTGGATTGGTCTGTCGCAGCTGGCGATCGTGCGGTGGGGCATCGATCTGTGGGCCAACGCCCGCGGGAAGGTGTGAACGCGTCAGGCAGAGACGGTGACTGAAGCGGGTTCTTCGGGATGAACTTCTTTCAGCCCAGCTAGCAAGGGGGTGATCCCATCGGAAGACACGGTGGAATGCCGAACGTGTACATCGCTTGAAGCACTACCAGCAAGGAGGCAAACGGTATGATCCGAGATGTTGCCATCGTTGGCGCAGGCTGGAGTGGATTCCGCTCCATCACGCCTGATCTCTCGTATAAGGAGTTGATGTACGACGCTGCCGTTCAGGCCTACGACGAGGCGGGTGTCGATCCTCGCCGGGACGTCGACAGCTTCGTCACGGTGGGGGAGGATTACAACGAGGGCACCAGCATCTTCGACGAGTACGTGCCCGATCAACTTGGCGCCGTCCACCGACCCGTACACACCATCGCGGGGGAGGGCATCCACGGGTTGGCTGCCGCGGTGATGCAGATCCTTACCGGTCGCTTCGATGTGGTGGTGGTGGAGGCACATAGCAAGGCCTCCAACATCCTCACACTCCCATACGTGCTCGCCTTTGCCATGGACCCCGTGTTCAACCGGCCGCTGGGGGCCCATCCCACCTTCATCGCTGGGATGGAGATGCTACGCTATCTCGCCGAGACGGCCACGACGCACGAAGAGTGCGCCGCCGTGGCAGTCAAGAACCGGAACAACGCGCTGCTCAACCCGCTCGCCGGCTTCGGCGCATCGATCTCGGTCGACGACGTGTTGAGCTCCGAACCTGTTGCGGAGCCGCTAACTCGGCTGGAGTGTGCGGGCCACAGTGATGGGGCGATCGTCTTCGTCCTCGCCTCTGGCGAGACGGCCCGGGTGCTCAGCGACGACCCGATCTGGGTGCGCGGCATCGGCTGGGCAAACGACACATTCTGGCTTGAGAGTCGCCCCTGGGGCGATGCGCGGTATGCGCGGGCAGCCAGCGAGATGGCCTTCCGTACGGCCGGCATCAGGAGCCCGAGGCATGAGATCGACTTCGCTGAGGTTGATGACACCTTCGCGTATAAGGAGCTTCAGCACCTGGAGGCACTGGGTCTGTGTCCGCCGGGTGCGGCAGGCGAGTGGACTCTCGAGGGAGGGACGGAGCTGACCGGCGAGCTCCCGGTCAATCCCTCGGGGGGTGCATTGGGCGAAGGACATCTGCTTGATGCGACTGGCCTGGCACGCGTGCTTGAGGTGGTCCTCCAACTCCGTGGTGAGGCTGGACAGAGACAGATCGACGAGGCCGAGGTTGGACTGGCCTTCGGTTGGC
Source organism: Anaerolineae bacterium (assembly GCA_041687115.1). Lineage (GTDB taxonomy): Bacteria > Chloroflexota > Anaerolineae > B4-G1 > B4-G1 > SKLM01. The sequence goes on along the minus strand of JAWLCP010000018.1, from coordinate 10,459 downwards.
GCGGCGTGCCCACCACAGGTGGTGCGGCCGTCGTCCTGAGCAATTAGGAGGCGCACGATGAATGGAAATCGCGTTGCTGTCGTTGGCGCGGGGATGACCAAGTTCGTCCGCCGTGCACAGGAGACGGCCAAGGAGCTCTCGTGGGAGGCCGCTCATCTGGCACTCGAATCCTGCGAGATGACGATCGATGACATCGATGCTGTGATCATCGGCACCGCCCCCGATGCATTTGACGGCGTGCACATGAAGAGCGAATACCTCTCGGACGGCTGCGGAGGGTGGGGAAAGCCCGTCATCCGTGGCTACGTCGGGGGAGGAACCGGCGTCTTCTCCGCGCTTCAGGGGTGGTACCACGTGGCCAGCGGCCTCTTCGACACAGTGCTGGTGGTGTGCGAGGAGAAGATGTCCTCTTGCCAGCCGCACCCGCAGGCCGCATTCCTGACAATCTTCGACCATACCACAGAACGGCCACTGAAGCCGAATCTGCTCTGGATCTTCGCCCTGGAGATGAACGCCTACATGAGCCGGTATGGCCTGAGCAAGCGGGACATCGCCACTGTGTCGGTGAAGAACAAGCGGAATGCGGCTGACCATCCGGCGGCGCTGCTAGGGGATCCGGACATCACTGTCGACGACGTGCTCAACTCTCCGGTACTTGCCTGGCCTGTCCAGCGGCTGGACGTGAGTCCGGTCACGGACGGGGCGGTGGCACTGGTCATGAGCGCAAACCACGTCGCGCGCCGCGTGACGAACAAACCGGTCTGGGTGGAGGGCGTGGGCTGGAACCTGGACACCTCGTACTGGACGAACCGCGATCTCTCTTACCCCGTGTATGTCGAGGAGGCGGCGCGGATGGCCTACGACATGGCGGGCATTACCGAGCCGCGAAAGGAAATTCACATCGCCGAGCCGTACGATCCCTTCGACTACAAGGAGTTGCATCACCTGGAGGGCCTGATGCTCTTCGACCGAGGCGACGCGCCGAGGGCTGCAGCTGACGGCGTTACCCAGCGTGACGGCGATCTGCCGGTGTGTCCCTCGGGCGGGCTGCTCGGCGTCGGGAACCCGATCGCCGCCGCCGGTCTGATGAAGGTCGCCGAGATCTTCTGGCAGCTGCGGGGTGACGCCGGGGCGCGTCAGGTGCCGGGCAGTCCCAAGCGTGGCCTGGCTCAAGCCTGGGGAGACCTCATGCAGGTTGGCACCGTGATTGTCATGGGAGTATAGGGGCGGATCCAATGGGCAGCTCTCCCTCTGTGGGGAGAGCAGTTCCCTAATGGTCCGCCTGTACTGAGTGAGGAGAGACGACATGGAAGAGTTCGTGTATGAGAGCGTTTACCTTCGCCGCGACGATTTCGAAGAGGGGCGCGTCCTCTTCGAGACCTGGGATCCGAACACGCAGTATGCCTGGGACGCTGGTGTCGCCATCGGCCGGTACCTGCAAGAGCTCAAGGCGGGCCGACTGATCGGGCGGAGCTGTCCGGAGTGCAATCGGGTTCTGGTCCCCCCGCGGATGTTCTGCGAGTCCTGCTTCTGTCCCACGGACGCGTGGGTGCCCGTTAAGGACACGGGCACGGTCCTCACGTTCTCGAGGTGTTACGTCACCTGGGATATGATCCAGCTGGATGAGCCGCAGTTGCCAGCTGTGATCGAGCTTGACGGGGCGTCCCCGGGAATGGGCATCATGCACATGCTCGGTCAGGTCGATCCAGATGCACTTGAGATCGGGATGCGCGTGCAGGCCGTCTGGAAGCCCTCGGAGGAGCGCGCCGGCTCGATAACCGACATCGCCTACTTCAGGCCGCTGGACTCATCGAAGGACTAGAGGAGGGCAGAAATGAGCTTGCTGCATCGGATTCAGCACGCCGGTGACGCGTTGAACTGTCATGGGGACATGCCGACCAGGGGCCGGTATACGATGGGAATCGCCGGGGAGAAGTTCTTCCGCGCGATCAAAGAAGACGCCCAGCTTCAGGCCACTATCTGCCTGGACTGCGACATCACGTACATGCCGCCGCGCCTCTATTGCGAGCAGTGCTTCGCCGAGCTGGACGAATGGGTGGACGTGGAGCCCCTGGGTCACGTGCACACGTTCACGGTGGTGCACCAGGATCTGGACGAGAAGCCACTTCCCGAACCACTCGTCATCGCCTTCGTCACCCTGGATGACACGGACGGCGGCCTGATACATTACCTCGGTGAGGTCGAGCCAGAGGATATCTACCTGGGGATGCCCGTCCAGGCCGTCTTCAAGCCCGAGGACGAGCGCGAGGGAAGCATCACCGACATCGAGTGTTTCCGCCCAGTCTGACGCGGCGGCAACGGAGCAGATTGGCACAGGCGAGTCGGCGGGCTGCCCGTGCCAATCTGCCAACATGACCGGATGAAGGCACTACACCGTCGCCTGCTCGCAGGACTCAGAAACACCTACGTCCGCCTCTGGGCTTCAGAGACCCTGGTGATGCTCACGATGGCCGTGCTGGTGGGCACAGGGGGAGGATTCGGTGCAGTGGCCTTCCGCTGGCTCATTGAAGTGGCCAACGCCTTCTTCTTCGGCACGCTGCGCGAATGGTTGAACTTCCTGGGTCGTTTCTACGTCTTGGTTGCGCCGACTCTGGGCGGCCTCATCGTCGGCCTGCTGATCCACTTCGTGAGTCCGGAATCGCGAGGCCCGGGCGTGTCGAGCGTGATGGAGGCCATTGCCGTGCGGCAGGGGCGCATTCGTCCCGTCGTCATTGCAGCGAAGCCGATCGCGACATCGATCACGCTGGGCAGCGGCGGATCGGCGGGACGAGAAGGGCCGATTGTGCAGATGGGCTCCGCCATCGGCTCGGCATTAAGCCAGTTAGCCCAACTCTCAGACCGGCGGACGAAGGACCTAGTCGCCGCCGGCGCTGCAGCGGGTATCGCAGCCACGTTCAACGCTCCGCTGGCGGGCGTGATGTTCGCACTCGAGGTACTTCTCGCCAAGTTTGGACTGGCTGAGTTCACGAGTGTGGTCGTTGCTGCCGTCATTGCCAGCGTCATCGGTCACGCTTACCACGGCGACACTCCAGCGTTCTCGCTGCCCCCGTCGGTGCCTCCCACAGGCTGGGAGCTCCCGATCTACGCTGCACTCGGCGTTATCGCGGCGTTCGTCGGCGTCGGCTTCATCTGGGTCCGGCACAGGATCGACGACCTTTTCCAGGACTGGTCGTTCCCACGCTACCTGAAACCGGCCGCTGGGGGCTTCCTGGTGGGTGCCATCGGGCTGTGGTTCCCCGAGATCCTTGGAGTTGGTTACGACTCGATTGAGGGAGTGCTCTTCAACCGGCTGGCGCTGACGTCCCTCGTCGCCCTGGGTGCACTCAAACTCATCGCGACGTCCGTCACCATCGGCTCGGGCGGATCCGGCGGAATCTTCGCTCCCTGACTGTTCATCGGAGCGATGTTGGGGGGCATCTTCGGCCAACTGGCCTCTCGGGCGACGGCGCGAGGATCCGTCTCGTCGGCCTATGCCCTGGTCGGGATGTCCGCTGTCTTCGGCGCGGCAAGCCGTGCTCCGATCACGGCAGTTCTGACGCTCTTCGAGATGACCCGGGACTACGGCGCCATGCTGCCCCTGATGCTCTCAACGGTTATCAGCGCCATCGTGGCACGACAGCTTTCCGGCGATAGCATGTACACGGTGAAGCTCAATCGGCGCGGTATCGACGTTTACGCTGAGAGGAATCTCAACTTGATGAGGGCGATCCTGGTGAAGGAAGCGATGACCCCTATCGAGGAGATGACGACCGTGAGCCCGGACACGGCGCTGACGGACCTGGCACGTATTTTCGACGAAACGCACTATCATGGGCTGGCCGTGGTGGACAAACGGGGCCGGCTCCAGGGCGTAGTGACCCTGAGCGACCTGGAACAGGCCCAGGCACAGGAGCGCCTGACTGCAGAGGTCCGCGACATCTGCGGTCCGGCCAGAGGTAGCGTACCCACGGCGTTTCCCGACGAGACTCTGGAGGAAGCACTGCGCACGCTCGGGGCTCTGGACGTAGGGCGGATCCCGGTGGTCGCCCGGGGCAATCCCTATCGGATTGTGGGGATGCTCCGACGGGGAGACATTGTGCGAGCCTACTCGCACGCGTACATGGACGAGCAGGCGCGTTCGGCGCACGTGGAATCGGGCCCGACTCGAGCACCGCACGGGGGAGAACATCCTGGAGATCAGATTACAGGATCGTCATAGGGCGGTGGGGAAGACGGTCCGGGAGCTGGATCTGCCGCCACAGTCCCTCCTGGTCTCGATCCGCCGCGGGGGGCGCGTGGTTATCCCGCGAGGCGACACCTGTCTGGAAAGGGGAGACGTCATCGTGATCCTTGTTCCCGAGAGCGAGGAGGAAGCCGTCCGTTCCCGGCTGACAGGGTAAGGAAGAACCGAAAACCTCGCCGCCCGGCCCTGGTCGTCCACGGGGACACCTGGCCTACGCCACCGTCGCGGAAGGCGAGATCATTCATGGCGTGCACGTTCCAGGCCATTCATAGCCAATGGGCCGACCTCGCAAGGGGAGTCCGGCCGGTCCCATCGACAGGAGGAGGACGATGGACTTCGCATTCACAGAGGAGCAACGGATGTTCCGTCGTATGGTGCGGGACTTCGCCGAGAACGAGGTCGCGCCGCGCGCCGAGGAGATTGATGCCTCCGACCAGTTTCCAATCGATCTGTTTCGGCGGATGGGCGGGGTAGGCCTGCTGGGTCTGCCCTTCCCCCCGGCGTATGGGGGCTCAGGAGCCGACTATCACAGCATGGTGATCGCGTTGGAGGAGATCGCACGGGTCTCCGGCTCGATGGCCATCGCCCTGGACGCCCATACGTCCCTCTGCTGCGAGCCGATCTACCGCTTTGGCACGGACGAGCAGAGGAGAAAGTACCTGATCCCGCTGGCGCGCGGTGAGAAGGTGGGCGCATTCGGGCTAACCGAGCCCCAGGCTGGGTCGGATGCGGGGGCCACACAGACACGGGCCGTTCGCGATCCGGAGACTGGTGATTGGATCGTCAACGGTCAGAAGATCTTCATCACGAACGGCTCGATCGCAGACGTCGTCGTCATCACCGCGAAGACGGACCCCGAGAAGGGCTCGCGCGGCATCTCCTCCTTCATCGTGGAGAAGGGCACCTCTGGCTTCAGGCCCGGCCGCGACGAGAAGAAGATGGGGCTGAAGGGCTCCGTGACATCGGAGCTGTTCTTCGAGGACTGCCGCATCCCGGCCGACCATCTGCTGGGGGAGGAAGACCAGGGATTCAGGCAGTTCCTCATCACGCTGGACGCTGGACGCATCGCCATAGCCGCCATGGCGGTGGGTCTGGCGCAGGGCGCGTATGAGAGGGCAGTGGACTACGCGAAGGAACGCGAGCAATTCGGGCAGCCGATTGCGAACTTCCAGGCAATCCGCTGGATGATCGCGGACATGGCCACGGACATCGACGCGGCCCGCATGATGGTGCACCGAGCGGCCTGGCTGAAGGAGCGGGGAGAGCGCTTCACGAAGGAGGCCTCAATGGCCAAGCTGCTGGCCACCGACATGTCCGAGCGCGTCTGCCGGAAGGCGATCCAGATCCACGGTGGCTACGGGTACGTGCGCGAGTACGAGGTCGAGCGCATGTACCGCGACCAGCGGCTGTGTGCAATCGGGGAAGGCACAAACGAAATCCAGCGGCTGGTCATCTCCCGGGAGGTGCTCAAGCGTTGAGGATCTCGAGTGCAATCGAGGAGGCCATACAGGCGTCCGGATTCTGGCATCAGATCGTCCGCCTGGATCGGGTGGGCTCGACGAACGACGTGGCGAAGGAGCTGGCCTCCCGGGGGGCTCCGGAAGGTGTGGTCGTGGTGGCTGAAGAGCAGACCGCGGGCCGGGGGCGTATGGATCGGCGCTGGGTTGCGCCAGCGAGGAGCAGCCTTCTATGCTCAATCCTGTTGCGGCCACAGCTCTCGCCGCGCCAGGCAAATCAACTTACGATGCTCTGCTCGATGGCGGCGGCTGACGCCATCGAGCGCGTGGCCGGGCTCCCTGTGCTGATCAAGTGGCCTAACGACCTGGTCGTGAGAACCACTGAAGGAGAGGAGCGGCCAGAGCGGTGGCGCAAGGTGGCCGGCATCCTGACGGAGACCGGGGTGGTTGGGGGAGATCTCGAGTTCACCGTGGTGGGCATCGGCATCAACGTCAACGTGACGCGAAATGAGCTGCCCCATCTGGCGCCGGACGCCACAAGCCTTCGGGTCGAGGTCGGCCGCGAAGTGGAACGCGCAGCGCTGCTCCTCGCGCTCCTGAAGAATGTGGAACTGAGATACGAGGGGCTCACGGAGGGCCGGAACCCGGCGGAAGAATGGTCGACACGACTGGCGACACTCGGCCGGCGGATCCGCGCCACCACAGCCGAGGGGGCCCTGGAGGGAGTGGCCGACGCCGTGGACGACGACGGCGCTCTTCTCGTCCGGACCGATGACGGCACCGTCCATCGGCTGATGAGCGGCGACGTGACGCTGTCGGCCGCCTGACCGCACGGCGCTTTCGTCAATCGGAAGAAAGCTCTCAAGTTAGTGGCTGGCGCCAGGGTATGGGGCTCAATTGCCTCCGGTCCTGATCTGATGTAGAATCGAAGGACCATGGATCACCTGTGGACCCCGTGGCGCATGCCCTACCTTCAAGGCGAAGATCCCCTGCCGGACGAGTGTCTTTTCTGCATGAAGCCCCAGGAGCCCGACGAAGAAGCCCACATCGTCCACAGGGGCGAGCTGTGCTACGTCATCCTGAATCGCTTTCCGTACAACAACGGTCATGTGATGATCGCACCGTATGCGCACGTCGGGAGGTTGGAGGAGTTGGAGAGCGAGACGGCGGCGGAGCTGATGGCGCTGACACGACTCAGCCTGAGCGTCCTGAGGGAGGCTTACCAGCCGGAAGGGTTCAACGTCGGTGCGAACATCGGTTCGGCGGCTGGCGCCGGCATCGCCGACCACGTCCACATGCACGTGGTGCCGCGATGGGCTGGCGATACGAACTACATGAGCACGGTGGGAAAGGCCCGCATCATCCCTGAGTGGATGGATGAGACGTACGAGCGACTACGCCCTCTGTTCGACAAGAAGAGGTAGTTCCGTCACTATGCACATCGAAAGGGAGAGAATTCACATGCCCCACACGTCTATGAAGAACGCGAACGACGCCGTCATCGTATCGGCCGTCCGGACACCGATTGGAAAGTTTCAAGGAACATTGGCGCCCCTGTCGGCCTCGGAGCTGGGCGCGGTGCCCGTGCGCGCGGCCGTCGAGAGGGCCGGAATCAACCCCGCCGCAATTGACGAGGTGCTGATGGGCAACGTGGTGCAGGCGGGCCAGGGGCAAGCCCCTGCCCGTCAGGCGGGCATCAAAGCGGCGATCCCTTCGTCGGTGGGAGCCACCACGGTCAACAAGATCTGCGGATCCGGCCTGAAGGCAGTGATGCTGGCGGCCGCGATGATCGGGGCGGGCGATGGCGACATCTTCGTGGCCGGTGGCATGGAGAGCATGAACAACGGACCGTACATGCTGAAGAACGCTCGATTCGGCTACCGGCTGGGGGACGGCAGCCTCGTGGACGGCATGGTCCACGACGGGTTGTGGTGCTCGTTTGAGGATCACCACATGGGTAACTCGGCGGAGTGGATCGCGCGCGAGTACAACCTGAAGCGGGAGGAGCTGGACGACTACGCCTACCACAGCCACATGAAAGCGATCGAGGCGATCGACGAAGGCCGCTTCGAGGACGAGATCGTGCCCGTGGAGGTGCCGCAGCGGAAGGGGAGCACCATCCTGTTCGACACGGACGAGTTCCCGCGGCGAGACACCTCCCTCAAGGCATTGGCTGGCTTGCAGCCGGCGTTCGACCCGAACGGCATCGTGACCGCGGGCAACTCGCCCGGCATCACCGACGGAGCCGCTGCGACGGTGGTGATGCGCCGCGCCAAGGCCGAGGAGCTTGGGATCCGGCCGCTGGCTCATATCGTGGCCTACGATCAGGCCGCGGTCGACCCGCTCAAGGTCTTCACCGCGCCGATCTACGCGGTGAGGAAGCTCCTGGACAAGACAGGCACAACCGTCGATGACTACGACCTGTTCGAGGTCAACGAGGCGTTCGCGGCCCAGATGCTGGCCGACATGCGCGAACTCGGCCTGCCGGGGGAAAAGGTGAACGTCAACGGCGGCGCCATTGCTCTGGGTCATCCCATCGGCTGCTCGGGGACGCGGGTGCTGGTCACGCTGATCTACGCGTTGAGGCACCGGGGGCTACAGCACGGCCTGACCACGCTTTGCCTTGGGGGCGGTGGGGCCGTGGCCATGACAATCGAGTTGGAGTAAGGAGGACTCCCTATGGACATCGGACGCATCGCCGTGATCGGTGCCGGAACGATGGGACACGGTATCGCCCAGGTCTGCGCCACCACGGGGTACGAGGTCACGCTGGTCGACATCGACGCAGACCAGCTGAAACGGGCCCTGGGGTCGATCGAGCGATCTGTGGAGAAGCTGCACAGCAAGGGGCGCCTGAGCGACGAGCAGCGAGAGGCGGGGTTGCAGAACGTCACCGCCTCCACCGAGCTGGAGGCAGCCGCGGACACCGATTTCGCCATCGAGGCGGTGGTGGAGAACGTAGACGTGAAGAGGAACATCTTCGGGCGACTCGACGAGCTGACCCGTCCGAACGTGATTCTGGCAAGCAATACCTCGTCGATCTCCCTCACGGAGTTGGGTGCCGCCACGCAGCGCCCGGATCGCGTGATTGGGATGCACTTCATGAACCCAGTGCCGCTGATGAAGCTGGTGGAAGTCATCCGCGGCCTCGACACGTCGGACGAGACGGCGGAGACCACAGTTGCGCTGACGGAAGAACTGGGGAAGACGCCGGTGGAGGCCGAGGACTACCCTGGCTTCATCTCGAACCGCATCCTGTGTCCGATGCTAAACGAAGCGGTTTACGCGCTGATGGAGGGGGTGGGCACGAAGGAGGCCATCGACACAGTGATGAAGCTGGGCATGAACCATCCGATGGGGCCGCTGGAACTGGCCGATCTGATCGGCCTGGACATCCTGCTGAACGTGATGGAAGTGCTCCACGAGGGGCTGGGGGATGACAAGTACCGTCCTTGCCCGCTGTTGAGGCGCATGGTCGCCGCCGGGCATCTGGGACGGAAGACGGGCAGGGGGTTCTACGAGTACGACTGACCCAGGCAGCAAGCTCGCCACCCCATCCTAGCTCGCCAGTACACCGACGGACTGACGCCTTGCCGCGGCATGGCGAGGTGGTCTGTGGCCCGCCGGGGTAGCTCGAGCTCCACCCCCGTGGGTGGCGACCGTTCCCAAGATGAGAGCAACCGTCTCGGCCCCCTCAAAGGTGGAATCGTGTCCCAGCTGACAGACCCGCGCTATCTGCGGACTGACCAATACAAGGACGCCTCGAACCTCAACGCGCGAATCGAGATCCATCGGCGCTTCAGCACCAACGACCACCCCTGGCAGCGATGGGTGTTCGACCACCTGAATGTCCCAGAGCGGAGTCGCATACTCGACGTGGGGTGTGGCCCCGCGCATCTGTGGCTAGAGAACAAGGATCGGATTCCCTTCGGGTGGACCGTGATGCTGGGCGATCTGTCGTCAGGTATGGTCCGTACAGCCCGGCACAACCTTGGAACCAATCATGACCGCTTCCGATATCGGGTGCTAGATGCGCACGTCCTCCCCTTCCTCGATCGGAGTGTCGACGCCGTGGTGGCGAACCACATGCTGTATCATGTTTCTAACATGGAAAGAGCACTATGCGAAATACATCGCGTGCTGCGGCCGACCGGTCAGCTATACGCAACCACGAATGGACTCGAGCATCTACGCGAGCTACGAGACCTGGTCACCACATATTGTCCTGAGGCCGGCACCCCTAACGCAGCAGCGAGGTTTGGCCTGGAGAACGGAGCGGCGCAGCTCTCGGGGTATTTCGTCGGCGTCACCTGCGTGCGACGGGAAGACGCGTTGGTGGTGACGGAGGCTGAGCCGCTGATCGCCTATGCGAAGTCGATGATCCCTGAGTCCGCCTGGAGGCAGAAACGAGACGTGATCGCTCGAGCAGTGAGAGAGCAGATCGCGACCAGCGGCGCCATTCACATCCGGAAGGACAGCGGCATGTTCGAGGCGAGAAGCAGCAACAGTTGACCCGTTGCGAAGGAGCAGATCCATGGAGATCGCCATCCGGGAGGCAACAGAGGGAGACTACAGGGCGCTCTGCGAGGTCATCGAACAGGTTGATAAGCTTCATCGCGACAACCTACCGGGGAGATTCAAGACGGCGGAAGGCCCCGCCCGTAGCCAGGACTTCATCCTGAACGCAATCCGCTCCCGGGACATCGGCCTCTTCGTCGCCGCTAGCGAGGGACAGCTGGTGGGCCTGGTGCACGTCATC
>JAWLCP010000017.1:0-39090 GCA_041687115.1 Anaerolineae bacterium | reverse complement strand
CGCTGCAGCGCTATTTCGTGAGGGGCTTACTGGCGGGCTCGACGAAGGGATAGACTGCCTTGTCTTCCGATAGATGGCCTGGCCTGGGGGAGGATTGCCCGTGACTTTGACGCTAGAAGAAGCTATCGGCCAGAAACTCATGCTGGCCTTTGAGGGCACGGAGCCCAACGTCAGGATCCTGGAGACGATAGAGACCAGACACGTCGGAGGGCTGACACTGTTCCGATCCCTCAATGTGGAGGACCCGGCCCAGGTGCGCCGCCTGACCGCAGCGCTGCAAGAGGCAGCTACCCGGGCAGGGCAACCGCCGCTGCTGATTGCTACCGATCAGGAGGGGGGGCAGCTGATGGCCATCGCCGGCACGACACCTTTTCCGGGCAACATGGCTCTGGGAGCCACCGGCTCAGTCGATCTGGCGCGCCGGACCGGGCAGGCGCTCGGACTGGAACTGGCGGCGATGGGCGTCAATGTGAATTACGCTCCTGTGTGCGACGTGAACGTCAATCCGCGCAATCCGAACGTCGGCACCCGTTCCTTTGGTGAGGACCCGGGCGCTGTAGCCCGCTTCTGTGCAGCGGTGGTGGAGGGTCTCCAGTCGTCAGGCGTCGCCGCGACAGCCAAGCATTTTCCCGGTCACGGAGACGCGGGCAGCGATCCCCACTACGAGTTGCCTGTCGTCCCTCACGATCGCGATCGCCTGGCGCGGACGGCGTTTCCGCCATTTGAGGCAGCTGTCGAAGCTGGCACGCGGCTGGTCATGACCACCCACGTCGCGTTCCCAAGTCTCAACGACGGGCTGGCGTTGCCGTCGACGCTCTCCCGGACGCTGCTAAGAGGGCTGCTGCGCCGCGAGATGGGCTTTCGAGGCGTGATTATCAGTGACGCCATGGACATGGCGGCCATTGAACAGGGAAGCGGCTTCGTTGTGGACGCGCTTGCAGCCGTTGCGGCCGGGGTCGATCTTCTTCTCCTGCTCGACAATCCGGCAGCTCACGAGGCTGTCACCTCTGCCCTGACGCAGGCAACGCGGCGCAGGCTCCTCTCGCCGCGGCGGGTGCGCGCCTCCGCGGAGCGGATTCTGGCGCTCAAGCAGTGGGTTGCCGACGTTCGGCAGCCTTCGCTGGATGCCGTGGGGTGTCCTGAGCATCGCGACCTCGCCTTCGAGACCGCGGCGCGCTCGATAACCCTCGTACGCGACGAGGCTAGTCTGTTGCCGCTGCGTCTGTCTTCCGAAGCCCGTGTGGGTGTCGTCGTGCCTCGCTCGGTCGACCTGACGCCGGCGGACACTTCCTCGTACGTCTCGTGCGACCTCGCCGAGGCGGTGCGGCGGTACGCTCCCTCCGCCGACGAGTTCGTCGTCCCTCACGCTCCCGCACACGCGGACATCGCTTCGCTGCGCCATCAGGCTGGCGAGTACGATGTGCTCATCGTCGGCACCACCGACGCCGCTGGCGAGCCACGGCAAGCAGCTCTGGTGGAGGCGCTTCAGGAGACGGGCGTTCCGATGGTTACCGTCGGGCTGCGCCTTCCTTACGACCTGCAGGCATACCCGGCTGCTTCCACCTACCTATGCACCTACACCATTCTCGCTCCCTCGATGGACGCACTGGCCAGGGCGCTCTGGGGCAAGATACCTCTCAGGGGGCGTCTGCCCGTCTCGATTCCTGGTCTGTACGAGGCCGGTCACGGGGTGCTCACCGGGTGATTCACAATGAGAGAGCGTGCTTCGCGGCAGGGAAAAGGCACCCGCGGCAGATCCGTCTCGAGTGCTGGCGGCACTGAGGGCCAGAGACGGTCTTCGCGCCGGCGGCGAGGCTTGGCGCTGCGGACCCCCTAGCTGACGACGAGCGCCATGCGTCCTCAGCGGTCCGCCTCGGCCTCCAACCCCTCGCGGTCGAGCAGCACAATGCGCTGACGATCCATCCGCACCAAGTTGGCGTCGGCGAAGGCCCGCAACGTTCGCCCGATCATCTCCCGTACCGTCCCCAACCGGGCCGCGATCTCTGCTTGCGTCCAACGTGGAGTGACTGCGCCGGCCTCAGCCTGCTCCAGCAGGAAGCGTGCCAGCCGCCCCCGCACCGTACGAAGCGAAAGATCCTCCACCAGATCCGTCAGATGGTCCAATCGATCCGCGAAGTCCCGCAGCAAGGCCAGCGCCAGGTGACCGTCCTCGCTCACCAGGCGGAGCAGATCCTCCTTGGTCACCGCATATACCGTGACCCTGTCAACGGCTCGGACCGTGGCATGGTTGAGCCCCTCTGGTTGAAACGGCGGCACCGTGTTGAAGCTCTGCCCGGGCCCCAATCGTACGAGCACCTGCTCGCGCCCGTCGGGCGAGATTCGTGACGCGCGCACGCGGCCATCGGCGACGAAGTAGGCAGATCGGCAGGGCTCACCCTCCAGGATAATGGTCTCATCTGCTTCATACGCTCGTGGAATCGCGACGCTGGCCAGGCGGGAGAGCGTCGCCTCGGGCAGATCGGCGAAGAGAGCTACGCGTCGTAAGGCCTCCACCTCTTGATTCATGGCAGCCCGATTGTAGCGGAAAGCCTACCCAGGGTCAAACGGCGCAGCGTTGTGCGCGTCTGATCGGCGCTGCCGAATCTGCCAGCCTGCACCATACGGCGGTTCGGCCAGGGGACGCGGCGTGAGATCAACGACGGGCCCGGAGCACATCGGGTTTCCTGCTGCGGTATTCGTGGTATAATATAAGGCCGTGATGAAAACAGAGGAGAAGAGGCAGACGATCCGGAGCCCCAGAGGCGTCATCGGTTGTCTCACTGCCGGGTTTGAGATGATGGGCCGGAACCTCCTGGTGGTGGCCTTGCCCGTCGTAGTCGACTTGTTCCTGTGGCTGGGTCCCCGCGTCTCCGTGAGACCCCTAGTGCAGACAACGGTCCGTCTGCTCCGGGTCCAGTCAACGAGCGACCCGGACGTGGCCGGTCAGGTGATGCTTGCAACCGAGCTGCTGGAGCAGTTCGGTGCACGGTTCAATCTGCTGTCCGTGGCTGCCGGTATCCCCCTGCTTCACATTCCGAGCCTCTTGGCGCGAAGGGCCTCGGTCGTGGCTTCGCCCTTGGGCAACCCACGCGTCTTCTCCGTGTCGAGTCTCCCGGCCATGCTGCCCTGGTGGGGTGGCCTTGCGCTGGCGGGCCTGGTACTGGGGTTCTTCTACCTCAATGAGATCGCTCACCAGGTCAATGGGTGGGGAGATCAGCTCAGCCTGGAAGAACCCGAATCTCTCGGGCAGGGTGATGGCGGCGGAGACAGCTCTGTGCGCGCCACCGCCTGGAAGTTTCTGCGCTTCGCTCTCTTCGCTCTCGGGCTGCTGGTGGTTGGCTCGGCTGTGGTTCCTGTGTGGCTGCTGATGGTGACGGTTGGAACCATGGTGGCGCAGCCACTGGGGATTCTTTTCTGGCTCGCTGGCCTGGGATTCGTCGGTTACGCAGCGCTGCACCTGATGTTTGTGATCCCTGGTCTACTGCTGGGCGAACGCCCCCTGCTGCGGGCCATGGGCGAGAGCGTCTTGCTGAGTCACTTCAACCCCTGGTCTGTCCTCGGCCTGGTCGTGCTCGCGGTGGTGATCTACGAGGGCCTGGGATTTGCGTGGTCTTTGCCAGGAAACGATTCCTGGGCTCTCCTGATCGGGATTGTGGGCAACGCGTTTGTCGCGACCGGCCTGACGAGCGCAGCCTTTGTGTTCTACCGGGACCGTCTGACACTTGCCCGCCAGCTTTCGGTCATCAGTGACTGATCGACGGAGTTGGCTGGGCCTCCTGACGCCCGACCTTGTCCCAGACCGGATGGATAAGCCCTTTCGTCTGGTCATGCGGACGGGCTTGCCTCGGAACGTTGATTTGTGGCACTAGGTGGAGTTACGTACTGAACTATGGCAGAGGCAATAACCAAACAGGTCAGCCGCTACGAAGCAAGTGACGTCCAGGTCCTTGAGGGCCTGGAGGCGGTTCGTCGTCGCCCCGGCATGTACGTTGGAGGTACCGATACCAGGGCGTTGCATCACCTGGTCTACGAGGTGGTCGATAACGCCATTGACGAGGTGCTGGCTGGCGCCTGTGACAGGATCGACATCACGCTTCATCCGGATTCCTCGGTGACGGTCCGCGACAACGGACGCGGCATCCCGGTTGCCACACACCCGGACAGAGGGACGTCCACCCTGGAGCTGGTGATGACGACGTTGCACGCCGGTGCGAAGTTTGGAGGTGAGGGCTACAAGGTCTCTGGCGGGCTGCACGGCGTCGGTGTCTCGGCGGTGAACGCGCTTTCTCGGTGGATGGAGGTTGTGGTTGACAATCCCCGGGACGGGCGACGTTATCGGCAGCGCTACGAACGGGGCGTTCCGATGGCCCCGGTCGAGGACATCGGGACGGCGCACGGACAGGGTACCCAGGTCACCTTCCGTTTTGATGAGGAGATCTTCGAGGACGTCGCATTCGAGTTCGAGACGCTGGCGCAGCGCATGCGAGAGCTTGCCTTCGTTGCCGGCGGGGTCTTCATCCACATTGTCGACCAGCGTGAGGAGCCGTTCGCGCGCGAGATGAATTTCTACTTCGAGGGCGGCGTCACCTCGTTCGTCCGCTATCTCAACAGAAACCGGAAGGTGCTTCACGACGAGGTGATCTACGCCAACCACACCAACAATGGCGTAGGCATCGAGGTGGCCCTCCAATACACCGACACCTACGCCCAGTCGGTGTACGTCTTCGCCAACACGATCCACACTGTTGACGGCGGGAGCCACCTCACGGGGCTTCGGTCCGGTCTCACCCGCACCATCAACGACCACGCCCGGAAGGAGGAGATCCTGCGCGACAAGGATCCCAACTTCACCGGTGAGGACGTCCGTGAGGGCCTCACGGCCATCGTCAGCGTCAAACATCCTGACCCCCAGTTCGAGAGTCAGACGAAGGTCAAGCTGATGAACGCTGAGGTGCGGGCGATGGTGGAATCGGTAGTGGCGAACGTGGTCTCAGAGTTCTTGGAGCGGGACTCGCGCACCGCGCGGCGCATCCTGAAGAAGTGCCGCACGTCATTCCGGGCCCGGGCGGCAGCGCGCAAGGCCCGTGACTTGGTGATCCGTAAGAGCACATTGGAGAGCCTTACGCTGCCAGGCAAACTCGCCGATTGCTCTGAGAGAGATCCTTCCCGCACCGAGATCTTCATCGTGGAGGGTGACAGCGCCGGCGGCAGTGCCAAGCAAGGGCGTGATCGTCACTTCCAGGCCATCCTTCCGCTGCGGGGCAAGATTCTCAATACGGAGCGAGCGCGGCTCAACCGCATTCTGCAGAACAAGGAGGTCCGCGCCCTCATCTCTGCCCTCGGCACCGGCATTGGTGCGCAGTTCGACGTCAGCGGCCTGCGCTACAACCGGGTCATACTGCTTACTGATGCCGATATCGACGGGGCGCACATCCGCACACTGCTTCTTACCTTCTTCTTCCGCTACATGCAGCCGCTTATCGAGACCGGTCACCTGTATATCGCCCAACCCCCGCTGTACCGCATCCAGGCCGGGCGGGCCGAGTGGTATGCCTACTCCGAACAGGAGCGGCGCGAGATCATGCAGGATCTGGACGGACGGAGTGTGTCGACCCAGATGTACAAGGGCCTTGGCGAGATGAATCCGGAGCAGTTATGGGAGACGACGTTGAATCCCGAGAACCGTGCCCTCTTGCGGGTGAGCATCGAGGATGCCGCAGCGGCTGATCGTACCTTCGACATGCTCATGGGCGCCAGCGTCCCCCCGCGCCGTCGCTTCATTCAGACCCACGCCAAGGAGGTGCGCAACCTCGACGTGTAGCCAATTCGGGTGCGGTGCTTCCCGAGCCCTCAACCGCCTGGTTGGGGGCTTTGTGGCGTGACGTTTCGACCGGGACGGTGTTACACTTGTTGGGATGCCGCAATGACCGTCGCAAACGTGAGGCCTCTCATCTTGGTCCTCCAATGCCTGCCGAGAGGGTGGATGAGGGTTGTCCGCTCCGCGAGGGGTGGAGCGCTGTGCCAGACCCATTCAGATCGTTAGAGCTAGAGGAGGTACGCTTATGAGAAGACGCGTTGTGGTTACCGGCCTGGGCGCGGTCACCCCCGTGGGTAATGATGTGCGCTCGACGTGGGAAGCGCTTCTCGGAGGACGCAGCGGCGTCGATCGGATCGCGTGCTTTGATCCTGTAGATCTGGACGTGCAGATCGCCGCCGAGCTCAAGGATTTCGACGTGGAGGAACGCCTTGGTCGCCGTCAAGCGCGACGGTGTGACCGCTTCAGCCTTCTCGCCCTGGAGGCTGCCCGCCAGGCTGTGGCGGATAGCAGGCTCGACTTCAGCAGGGACGGCATCGATCCCGAGCGCGTGGGCGTGCTGATCGGCACGGGCATTGGCGGCGTTCTCGTTCTTCTGGAGAACTACGATGTGTACCAGCTCCGTGGCCCACGTCGTGTCAGTCCTTTCATGATCCCCAGCCTGATGCCCAATGCTGCGTCGGCCATGGTCGCCATGGACTTTGGCCTGAAGGGGCTGAACTTCTCCATTAATTCAGCGTGTGCAACGGGCTCCCACTCCGTCGGAGAGGCGGCAGGCATGATCCGGCGCGGCGATCTTGACACCGTCATCTGCGGTGGTAGCGAGGCGGCCATCCATCCGCTGGCGATAGCCGCTCTCACGAATATGGGGGCGGTCTCCACCCGCAATGACGAGCCTCAGCGGGCGAGTCGTCCCTTCGATGCCGAGCGTGACGGCTTCGTGCTGGGCGAGGGGGCTGGCGTATTGGTTCTGGAGAGCCTGGAGCACGCCAGGCAGCGAGGTGCGCACATCCGTGGAGAGCTTATCGGATACGCAGGGACCTCCGATGCCTTTCACATCGCTGCTCCGGATGAGTCCGGTGAGGGGGCCGCTCGAGCGATGGCTTTGACGCTCCAGGACGCGGGCCTGTCGCCCGACCAGGTCGACTACGTCAATGCCCACGGTACCAGTACCCAGCTCAATGATGGCATCGAGACCCAGGCCATCCGCGCCGTGTTCGGCGAGCACGCCGACCGCTTGGCCGTCAGCTCGACCAAGTCGATGACCGGTCACCTGATGGGTGCTGCGGGCGCGCTGGAGGCCATCGTGTGCGTCCTCAGCCTCGAAACCGGGTGGGTGCCTCCCACCGTCAACTACGAGAACCCGGATCCATCGTGTGACCTCGACTACGTCCCCAACCAGGCACGGGAGCTGCGGCCGCAGGTGGCTCTCTCCAACTCCTTCGGGTTCGGTGGACACAACGGCTGTTTGGCCTTCCGCCGTTGGGAGGCGGAAGCCTGATGTCTCCTGCCCATGTCGTCGGCTGGGGGAAGTATGTCCCAGAGCAGGTGCTGACCAACGACGATCTGTCGCGCATCGTGGATACCTCTGATGGCTGGATTCGGACCCGCACGGGAATCGCCGAGAGGCGGATTGCCGAGGACGGTGAGACCACGTCCACCATGGCGACGAAGGCGGCCTGGCAAGCCCTGGAGGCCGCCGGATTGAAGCCGGCGGAGGTCGACCTGATCATCGTGGCGACGGCTACCCCGGACCGTGCCTTCCCCGCTACCGCCTGCCTTGTCCAGGACGCTCTGGGGGCCACGAACGCGGCGGCCTTTGATCTGTCGGCGGGCTGCACGGGCTTCGTCTACGCTCTCGCCGTTGCAACCGATATCCTGGCAGCCCATGATGGCTCGGGCGACATAGCGACGGCCCTCGTCATTGGATCTGAGACTCTGTCTCGGATCACGGACTGGGGCGATCGCACGACCTGCGTCCTGTTCGGCGATGGCGCCGGGGCGGTCGTCCTGCGGGCCGATGACTCCCCGGGCGGTGTTCTCTCCACGTTTCTTGGCGCTGACGGGTCGGGTGCTGACCTGCTGTACCTCCCGGCGGGCGGCAGCGAGGAGCCAGCTTCTCATCGTACGGTGTCTGAGGGGCACCATTATCTCCGGATGCGCGGTCGGGAGGTCTTCCGGTTCGCCGTCAGAGCAATGCCGGACGCCGCGCAGCGGGTCTTGGAGGCGGCTGGGCTGACCCCGGCGGACGTGGATCTTCTCGTTCCTCACCAGGCCAATCAGCGTATTCTGGAGGCGGCGGGCCGGGCGCTGGATCTGGCTGCGGAGAGGATGTACAGCAACCTCGAGCGGTATGGGAACACCTCCGCTGCATCAATCCCCATCGCCCTGTGTGAGGCGGTCGAGGAGGGTCGGATCCAGCGAGACGACCTTGTTGTCTGCGTCGGCTTCGGTGCTGGGCTCACCTGGGGGGCAACGGCCCTCCGCTGGAGCGTGCCCCTGCCCACGGCGCCTCCCACCCCGTGGGGCAAGGCTCGGTATCGGGTGTTGCGTGCCTACGCCTCCTTCCACTCCCTGATCCGTCGACTGGTGCGCTGGCTCCTGTCCCGTGGCGTGAAGGAGTAGCCTATGCCTGAATCTCAGACCGAAAGAGGAACATCCGTGCCTTCCCTGGAGCGCCTGGAAGCCATGCGGGAAGGGGCTCGCCTGGGAGGTGGAAAGGAGCGCATCGATCGTCAGCACGCCAAGGGGAAGCTCACAGCGCGTGAGCGGATCGCCGGTCTTCTTGATCCCGGTACGTTTCACGAGCTCGATCCCTTCGTCACCCATCGAGCTACTCAGCTGGGGTTGGACGAGCGCCGTGCCCTGGGCGACGGCGTCGTCACTGGCTGGGGCGAGATCGATGGGCGTCTCGTCTACATCTTCGCCCAGGACTTCACCGTGATGGGCGGGTCTGTCGGCGAGGTCCACGGCCGGAAGGTGTGCAAGGTGCTCGACCTGGCGCTGGAGAATGGCGCCCCGGTCATCGGCATCAACGACTCCGGAGGCGCGCGCATCCAGGAGGGGGTCGACTCCCTGGATGCCTATGGCGAGATATTCTACCGCAATACGATGGCCTCCGGCGTCATCCCCCAGCTCTCGGTGATCGCCGGACCGTGCGCTGGTGGAGCTGTCTACTCCCCGGCCCTGACGGATTTCGTATTCATGGTCGAGGGTATAGGCTACATGTTCATCACCGGCCCGGACGTCATCCGGTCGGTGACTCAGCAGGAGGTCAGCGCGGAGGAATTGGGCGGTGCCGAGGTCCACAGTCGCCGGAGCGGGGTGGCCCATTTCGCCCGTCCCACTGAGCAGGAGACGTTCGACCTGGTTCGGCAGCTTCTCTCTTACCTGCCCTCGAACAATGCCGAGGATCCCCCGTACGTGCCCCCGGCCGACCCGCCCGACCGCGTCGACACCGCGCTGGATACGATGGTGCCAGCGGATCCTTCGGAGCCGTACGACATGGTGGAGATTGTCGAGCGCATCGTCGACGACCGCACGTTCCTACAGGTTCACGAGCGATTCGCCACCAACCTGATGGTCGGGTTTGCGCGTCTGGCAGGGCACGTGGTGGGCATCGTTGCGCAGCAGCCCCCTGTCCTGGCTGGAGTGCTCGATATCGATGCTGCGGATAAGGGAGCTCGCTTCATTCGTTTCTGTGATTCTTTCAATATCCCGCTGGTCACCCTGGTCGACACGCCGGGTTTTCTCCCGGGCGTGGCGCAGGAGCATGGCGGCATCATCCGCCACGGCGCGAAAATGATCTACGCCTACGCCGAGGCAAGCGTTCCCAAGATCTCCGTCATCACTCGCAAGGCGTATGGCGGTGCCTACATTGTCATGAACTCCAAGGCGCTTCGGGGCGACGTCTGCCTCGCTTGGCCGGCGGCAGAGATCGCCGTGATGGGGCCGAGGGGGGCGGTGAGCGTCCTCTTCCGTCAAGAGTTGCAGGAGGCCGAGGATACGGAGGCGCTGAGAGAGAAGCTCGTCGAGGAATATCGCACGGAGTTTGCCCATCCATATGTTGCGGCGAAGCGCGGCTACCTCGACGACGTCATCGCGCCCCGTAACACTCGATCGCGCCTGGTACGAGCGCTGGAGATGCTCCAGAACAAGCGGGTACGGCGGCCGCGGCGGAAACATGGGAGCATACCCCTCTAGACCGCAGCGCGATGGCGGTCCCCCACCCAACGTGACAGGATTTGATGGCCCAATGAGAGGTTCTGGGATTCCGAGCGTGCTAGAATCGCCACGTACAATGCGCGAGACGACAGCGAGACACCATGCCTGACAAGGTTCTGGTTGCCAATCGGGGCGAGATCGCCGTGCGCGTGCTGCGCACCTGCCGGGAGCTGGGGCTGCCGACGGTGGCCATCTTCTCCGAGGCAGATCGAGAGGCTCCGCACGTCCGCTACGCGGACGAGGCGTACTGCATTGGGCCTCCCCCGGCCTCCCAGAGCTATCTTCAGGGCCCTCGAATCGTCGAAGTGGCGCTGGAATCTGGCGCCAGGCTTGTCCATCCCGGTTACGGTTTCCTCGCCGAATCCCCGGCTTTCGCTCAGGACTGCTTGGACGCCGGCCTGACCTTCGTTGGGCCCCGCCCGAGAACGATGGAGCTCCTGGGCGACAAGCCGTCCGCCCGGAGGGTAGTTCGTCAGCTGGGCATCCCTGTTGTGGAAGGCTCGTCGTATGCCCTGGATGATTCTGCCCTCCGACAGGCGGCGGACAGCATTGGCTATCCGGTTATGATAAAGGCGGCGGCAGGCGGCGGCGGAATGGGCATCCGCGCGGCGCGCTCACCGGAGGAGCTGGAGGCGGTCATCCCGCGGGCACGGCAGGAGGCGCAGGCGGCCTTCGGGGAGGATGGCGTCTACCTCGAGCGTCTGGTAGAGGGCGCGCGGCACATTGAGGTTCAGCTCCTGGGAGATACGCAGGGCCACGTGATCCATCTTGGAGAGCGTGAGTGCTCCATCCAGCGGCGCCACCAGAAGCTGATTGAGGAGGCACCATCGAGGGCGCTGGACGGGGAATTGCGGCAGCGAATTCATCGGGCGGCCGTGCGCATCGGCCAGGCGGCGGGCTACGTCAGCGCCGGCACCGTGGAGTTCCTCCTCGATGCTCAGGGACAGTTCTACTTCATGGAGGCCAACCCCCGCCTGCAGGTCGAGCACACCGTCACGGAGGCGGTGACGGGGGTCGACATCGTCAAGGAGCAGCTGCGCATCGCCGCTGGACGGGAGCTCCGCCAGGCCCAGGAGGATGTGGCGCCGCAGGGGTGGGCGCTGGAGTGTCGCATCCTGGCCGAGGACCCGGATCGCGGGTTTGCCCCCTGCGTGGGCCGTGTCTCCCGTCTCCGGGAGCCGGCGGGTCCCGGTATCCGCGTAGACAGCGGGATGTCCGAAGGGGTCACCATCACCCCCTATTACGATTCCTTGCTCGCGAAGCTGATCGCGTGGGGAGAGACGCGGGCGGTGGCCATCGTACGCATGCGGCGGGCCCTGGAGGAGTATCAGATCGCCGGTGTCACCACGAATCTGCGGCTCTACCGGGCACTGATGAACAGTACACGCTTTCAGGGAGGGCAGTTCCATACGAGCTTCGTGGAGGAGACGTTTCCAGCCCCAGGGGCTGGCTCACCGGGTGACGGGACCCACGCGTGGGAGGTCGACTCCGAACGCCGTCTGGCCGCAGCGTTGACGACGGCTCTGCTCGACCATCGGCGGCGGCAGGGGGCGGAGCCGGAGGAGTGTCGCGTCAGCCGCTGGAAGATGCTCGGACGCTGGGAGCTGACGAATCGATGGAGCTAGCCGGTGAGTGAGAGTGCGTTTTTCCGTCACGTCGAGGGAGGATGTGGATGAAGTACACGGTGACCGTCGATGGAGAGGTCTTTGAGGTCGAGTTCGGGCCTGGGGGACGGGCATGGGTCAATCAACAGCCCTATGACGTGGACCTGAAGGATGTGGGAGGGCAGTATTCTCTCCTGATGGACCATCGTTCCTACGAGATCCACGTCGCCGAGACCGATGAAGGCGCGTGCTGGGTGACAGTCGGCGGACGGCCCTTCCGGGCTCGACTTCAGCGCGGGTGTCCAGGCGACCGGCGGTCGGGTACCCCGGGTAACGGCGACTCCTCGGGACGGACGCCAGGGCCCTCGTCGAGTGTCGAGATGCGCGCACCCTTACCGGGGCTGCTTGTTCAGATGCAAGTACGCGAAGGGGACCACGTCGAGGAGCAGGACGTCATCGCCGTTCTCGAATCGATGAAGATGAACCTGGAGCTTCGCGCGCCGCGCAAGGGCGTGGTGAAGGAGCTCCGTGCAGCGCCTGGTCGTCAGGTGGCACAGGATCAGGTGCTCGCCATCATCAGTCCCAAAGGTGGCTCCTATGGTGACGGTGCTGCTTAGCCTCCGCCTGTCGTGCGAATGTAGTCCTCGACCCACCGTCTTCCTTCCCTTCGTGTAGCATTCTCTCACCGAGACCGCCCACAAGCCCCACGCAGTCCGTTCGGCTGGCTCCCGCCCGGGTCTCCATCCTGAACAGTTCCCCGCGTGATGCCACCGCCAACCCGGCAGCTCTTCGCCAGGCAGCGGGTGCTCCTTGCCGCCATCTGGCTTCGCTGGTATTATCGGCCACAGTCTGTCATTCCTGCCCTGGTTGATGTGTGGAGGAGGTCCTATGCGGATTCGCTCGGTCACCATCGGGACGAATATCAGCTATCCTCTTGACGAGGAGTTCTTCGGGGAATTCCAATCGTTCCAGCGTCACGCGCGGACGCGATTCAGTGCCGCCGGCCTGGATGTGCAGACGGTGCGGCTGGCTACACAGCCGTTCCCGGCCATCCTGCACGACCATGGTCCGGAGGAGACGGTGCCGCTTGCCGAAGCACTGGAGACCGCCTGCCAGGCACACGGCATCGATTACTGCTCCATCGGCCCCGTGGTGACCACGGAACGTGGGGTCGATCTCCGCTACGTTAAGGTCATTCCGGAGGCCATCCGCAAGACAGAGGCCGTCTTTGCCTCCGTTCTCGTCGCTTCGCCGGATGGAGGAATCAGCCTGGCGGGCATCGAGAAGGCCGCCCAGATCGTCGTGGAGATCGCCTGCTCGACCCCTGAGGGCTTTGGGAACCTCCGTCTCGCGGTTCTGGCGAACTGTGGGCCAGGGTCCCCGTTCTTCCCGGTCTCCTACCATCTGGCACATGATACCAGCTTCTCGATTGCCACCGAGGCGGCGGACCTGGCCGTCGCCGCCTTCTCCGAGGCCGCCAGCCTCGAGGAGGCCCGTCTGAACTTGCGCCTGGTGATCGAGGCGCGGGCGCGGACGATCGAGGACGTCTGTTGGAGTCTGGAGGATGATTTCGGCTTCCGATTCGGCGGTATCGACTTCTGCCTCGCACCGTTCCCAGAGGCCGCGCGGAGCCTCGGACACGCCATAGAGGTGCTGGGCGTCGACGCGTTCGGGAGCAGCGGCACGCTGTGCGCCGTCGCGCTCATCAAGCGCGCCATTGAGGACGCGGAGTTCGCTCGCTGTGGTTTCTGCGGAGTGATGCTGCCGGTGATGGAGGACAGGATTGTCGCCGACCGAAGCGCCGACAAGCTCTATACGCTCGATAGTCTCCTTCTCTACTCCACGGTGTGCGGTACGGGCCTTGATACGGTCCCCCTTCCGGGCAATGTGACGGTCGATGAGGTCGCCGCGATCCTGCTCGACGTGGCCACCCTCTCCCTGGTGGTCGACAAGCCGCTCACCGCCCGGCTGATGCCCATACCGGGAAAGAGGGCGGGTGAGGCGACGGATTTCGATTTCCCATACTTCGCCAACGCTGACATTCTGGGCGTGCGGGGTCGGGGCGCGTCTCGGATCTTCGAGGAGAACACGATCTTCAGATTCTAGAGGCCAGGCACTCTCTTGGGGGGCTCAGCCGGGTGTCGTGCGAATGTGGCACCATGTCGAACCGCGAATACACCAGTCGATGGAGGTCACCTATGTCCACTCTCCGCCTTGCTCTGGCCCAGATCAACCCCATTGTCGGCGACATCGATGGCAACGTTCGGAAGATCATCGCCCACATACAGCGGGCTCGCAGTGTCGGCGCTGACCTCGTTGCTTTCCCCGAGCTGGCCGTCGCCGGGTATCCCCCGGAGGATCTGCTGCTGAAGCCGTCCTTCGTGGCGGCAAACCGTCAGGCCCTCGAGACCATCGCCGCGGCCACTTCTGACCTGACCGCGGTGGTGGGCTTCGCCAGTGCGGATGATGACGTCTACAATGCGGCAGCCGTGCTCCACGACGGCGCCTTGACGGCCGTCTACCGGAAACACTACTTGCCCAGCTACGGGGTCTTCGACGAGGATCGCACCTTCCGGGCCGGAGAGAGGAACATGGTCTTCTCCCTCGACGGAACGCTGTTCGGTGTGAGCATCTGCGAGGATATCTGGTATCCGGGAGGGCCGGCGCAGGAGCAGGCCCGCGCGGGCGCCCAAGTGTTGATCAACATCTCCAGCTCGCCGTACCACGCCGGGAAGGGCGGCGACCGCGAGAGGATGCTCGCCACTCGGGCTGCGGACAACGTGAGCGTCCTTGCCTTCTGCAACCTCGTGGGTGGCCAGGACGAGCTGGTCTTCGACGGTCGAAGCGTGGTCTTCGACGGCAGCGGCCAGTTGATCGCCCGTGCCGCTCAGTTCGAAGAGGATCTCCTGCTGGTCGACGTGGATCTGCAGCGGGTATTCCGCCGTCGGCTCCACGATCCCCGGCGGCGCAAGGAGCCACGGCCGCACGTGCCGCGAATCGATCTGCCGAGGGCCCAGAGGCCGGATCCTTCTGCAGACCATGCGGAACATGCAGAGATCCGGGCAGCTCGAGTCTGTGAGCCATTGCCGCGCCTGGAGGAGATCTACCGGGCGCTCATCCTGGGGACGCGGGACTACGTCCGCAAGAACGGCTTCCAGCGGGTGGTCATCGGTCTCTCCGGCGGTATCGACTCCGCACTGACGACCTGTATCGCTGTGGATGCTTTCGGGTCGGATAACGTGACCGGCGTGATGATGCCCTCGCGCTACACGGCCGACATCAGCCAGACGGACGCCGCGCGCCTGGCCGAGAACCTGCGGATCGAGTATCTGGTCATTCCTATTGAGCCCGTGTTCCAGGCCTACCTGGATACGCTGGCCGACGTCTTCGCTGGCGAGGAACGAGGCGTCACCGAGGAGAACCTGCAGGCCCGCACCCGGGGCGATTTGCTGATGGGGCTATCGAACAAGTTCGGCTGGATGGTGCTGACCACAGGCAACAAGAGCGAGGTCAGCGTCGGCTACATGACGCTCTACGGCGATATGGCCGGCGGATTCGCGGTGATCAAAGACGTGCCCAAGATGCTGGTGTACGAGCTGGCCCGCTGGCGGAATGAACAGCCGGATGGCCCGCTGATCCCGGAGCGGGTGCTGAAGCGGCCGCCGTCGGCGGAGTTGCGCCCCGACCAGAAAGACATGGATACGTTGCCGCCCTACGAGGTTCTTGACCCTGTCCTGGAGGCGTACGTCGAGCAGGACGTCGGGCTGGAGGGAATCGTTGCGCTGGGGTACGAGGAGTCTCTGGTACGGGACGTGATCGAGATGGTGGATTCCAACGAGTACAAGCGGCGTCAGGCGCCCCCAGGCGTCCGCATCACACCGCGTGCCTTCGGCAAGGACCGCCGTCTCCCGATCACGAACAAGTTTCGGGCGGGCTAGCTATGGCCAGTCCAGCGTCCAAGACATACCTCGTCGACGGCGATTGTCTCCTCAGGACCTTGTAGTATACTCGGTGCTGAGATTCTCTGCTTTCCTGCTGCCCGCTTTGAACGGTCGACCGGGTGTTGGCGAGCAAACAGTGACCAAAGGGGGATACAATGTCGTCGAGTCTGAAAGCTGGTCTGATCGGTGCAGCTGTGGCCATCGTGTTCTCGCTGTTGTCGTTGGTTCCGTGCCTGGGATGCGTGACGGCCATCCTGGGCCTGGTGCTCTACGTCGGTGTGGGGGTGCTGGCTGCCTATTGGACAAAGCCTCCCCGTGACGTTGGCAGAGGCGCGGGGGCTGGGGCCGTCGCTGGCTTGATCACGGCGTTCGCCGGCGGGCTTACCACCGTTGTCGTCAATACCCTTCGCTTCACGGTGGGCGGCGCTGAGGCCACGCTTCGGCGTCAGTTCCGTCAGCTGCCTCCAGGGATGCGGGAGCCATGGCGCGACTGGGGCATCGACCCCAGGGTGCTGACCACGCCTGCCTTCACGGTTGGCTTCTCTGCTGTGTGCTGCGGCCTTGGCATGCTGCTGGCGGCTGCGTTGGGAGCGGCCGGAGGCGCTATCTTGGTCTCCCTCCAGAGGGACGACACCTCCTCAACGATCCCTCCAGAGCGGATCGAGTAGCGTGACTGCTCCAGTGGAAGGGAGCGAGGAGGCCACGGCACGGCGGCCCTGGTCGTTTCTATCCTCTTCTACCCGTGCGTTCCTAAAGGAGGCCGGCGAGATCCCCGGCTTCTCCTGGTTCGACCGACTGCACGGCTACGTCTACGCCCGCTGGCCGAACCTCTACATTGGCGTGGCGACGGGCGAGCACCCTCTTGCCCGACTCATACGCCCCATTGCCGCCTCGATCATCAATTGGTTCGGCGTGCGGTCCGCTGACGAGAGCGGGGACGAGGGCTCCGGATTCGCCGATGCCTACCACGGCAAGGTCGTGCCGCTGGATCAGGCGACGCAGCTGGTTACCGTGGGCGAGGAGATAACGCTCACCAACCTGGAGCAGGTTATCCCCTACGCGCACGCCCGCGACATCGTGCTCAAGAACCCTGATCACATTGCTGTTCTCGACTGTCCTTGTCGTGCCAGCCGGCCCGATCCCTGTGAGCCCCTCGACGTATGCCTCATCGTCGGGGAGCCGTTTGCCAGCTTCATCGTCGAGCATCACCCGGACCGCTCGCGCTGGGTCTCACCCCAGGAGGCGGTGGAGATTCTCCGTGCCGAGGACGAGCGCGGACACGTCCATCACGCCTTCTTCAAGGACGCGATGCTGGAGCGCTTCTACGCCATCTGCAACTGCTGCGCCTGTTGCTGCGGGGCGATGCAGGCTCACCGAACCGGCGTGCCGATGCTCGCCCCATCCGGCTACGTCAGCCGCGTTCATAGCGGACAATGCGTGGGATGCGGGACGTGTGTCGGGGCCTGTCCCTTCGGCGCATTGTCTCTTCCCGATGACTGCGCTGTCGTCGACGATGACGCCTGTATGGGGTGTGGCGTCTGTGTCTCCACGTGCCCCGAAGGAGCGCTGTCGCTGGAACGGGATCCGACCAGGGGCGACCCTCTGGACATCCGCACTCTTGTGCACCGATCGCCCACCTGGGAGTAGCCGGGCGGAGCCCGCTGATCGGACCATATTCGGAACGCAGCGTTCTGGATCAACGGCCTCTTGACGTCATCGGGCTCCATGTTATACTCTCGCCTTCCGATTGAGAAGCTGTACGAGTTACCTGCTGTGTAAGGAGAGAACACATGAAACGCACAATCTGGTTGCCGCTGACCCTTCTGGTGCTGAGTGCCCTCGCTTGCTCCTTCCTGGGCAGCGCGGAAAAGGCCGTCGAGGTTGGTCAGGAGGCCGCCACGAAGGCCTCCCAGGCAGCCACAGCGGTCGGCGAGGAGGTCGGCCTGGAGGGCGAGACGTCGGAGGAGCCCGAGCCTGGCGATGACGAGGAGGAGACGGGTGCCGCGGAGGTGGATCCCGATGCATTATCGGGGCTCGATGCCTACCGGGTGCGACTGCGCACCGAGTGGGTGCCCAACGAGGGAGAGGCTGACCGCACGGTGTTTGAGCAGGCGCATACCCGAGACCCTCAGGCGCAGCGGTTGGTGGTGGGGGGTGACGAAGAGGAGGCGTTTGAGTTTGTCCAGGTGGCGGACCAGGCCTGGTACTGCTCGGGAGGGTCGTGCAGTCAGGCGAACGCAGATCCCGAGGACTTGATGTCGGGCTTTGGCGGCGCCATGATGTTTGATCCGGGCGATGTCACCGACCAAGCCAGAGCCAACTTCGTGGGACGGGAGAGTGTAAACGGTGTTCAGACGCGTCACTACACCCTCAACTTGACGGCCATGGAGGCAGCGATCCTGTCTCAAGGCGACGTGTCGGATGTGCAGGGCGACGTTTGGATCGCCGATGAGGGCGATCTCCCCGCATTCACGGTTCGCTTCCAGATGTCGTGGCTTGAGAAGCGGGGAAGCCGAGCGGGACGAGGCGAGTTCTTCTACGAGGTCTATGACGTCAACGCGCCCTTCACCATCGAACCACCGGAGGGGGCCGACAAGGTCGGCCTCCCTGAGGACGTCCCTGTCTACCCCGATGCAGAAGGCGGGTTCACCATGGAGGGAATGGTCACGTTCGAGTCGTCGGACGACGGGGCGACGATCGCGGATTTCTATCGCGATGGGCTGGCGGCGGAAGGCTGGACGAGCGAGCGCGATGACGAACTGGAGGGTACCATCAGCCAGCTGTGGCAGAAGGACGGGCGACAGCTGATGCTCATGATCTCGCCGGACGACGGCAACACCAACGTCACTCTCACGGTGGAGTAGGCTTGGCTCCCCACGCCAGGACGCGGCAATAACCAGGGACCGGAGTGATCTCCATCGCTCCGGTCCTCTTCTCTGTCGCGGGGCTGGCGGATTCTACTCCCCGCAGGCTGAGTGGAGTACCCGGCTGAGGCTCTTGTCGCCCGGGATGGAGGCAATATCGGAGAGAGGATGGATCGTCTGGCGCCGATCACCCTCGCAGTGCTTTTCGGCGCCAATTGTGTCAACTTCATGGATCGCCAGGTAGTTGCGGCTCTGGCGCCCCTGCTCAAGGGCTACTGGCATCTCTCGGATGCCCAGGTGGGTCTGCTTGGCAGTGCCTTCGAGGCCCTCTATGCCCTCGGGCACGTTCCGCTGGCCCTCCTCGCCGACCGTTGGCTGCGTGGCAGGGTGATCGCGCTGACCATGGTGTTGTGGAGCGGCGCGATGGCCCTGACCGGTGGTGCTGGCTCTTACGGCATGCTTCTGCTGGGGCGCGCAGCCCTCGGCCTGGGGGAGGCCGGCTACGGCCCCTCAGCGCTGGCGTGGCTTGGCGATATCTTCCCGCCGGACCGGCGCTCGCGCGTCGTCGGCTTCCACGACCTGGGTGTGATGCTGGGATCCGCAGCAGGCTACGCCTTGGGCGGCGTCATCGGCAGCGCTTGGGGCTGGCGCTACGTGTTCACCATCGCAGCGCTCCCTGGCTTCATCCTCGCTGTCCTTATCTGGTATCTTCCTGAGCCCCGAAAAGGAGAGAGTGACTATCACGCCCTGGGCATCGAGCCGCACGAAGTGTCGGATTCGAGCCCCCGTGGAAACGAGACGATCAGGAGACTCTTCTCGGTGCCCACCTTGCTCGTCACGTACGCGGCGGGTACGCTGAACACCTTCGCCGTGGCCGGGATGATCTACTGGCTGCCCAGCTTCGCGGTACGACTTCACGGGTTTCGCGAGGATGCCTTTGGCCTCATCACCGGGGGTCTGACCGTCGTTGCCGGCGCGGCGGGTGTGCTGTCGGGCGCCTTCCTGGCCGACCATCTTCTCCCGCGCACGCCGGCCGGGCGTCTCCTGACCATGAGCATCGGCACCCTGATCGGGGGTCCTGTCGCTCTGGCCGCGGTCTTGGTGCCCGGGCGGGTGCCCTTCGTCATTCTCGGAGGGCTGGCGATGTACGCGTTCACGTTCTCCATCCCCTGTGTCGGGCCCCTCATCCATCAGGTCACTCGGCCCAGGCTGCGAGCCACTGCCATGGCCATCTACTTGCTGGTGGTACACATCCTCGGAAACGCGACGGCGCCCACAGTCGTCGGCTGGCTGTCTGACCGGAGCGGCGATCTCCGCCTGGGGATCGTGGTGGCACCGCTGGCGGCGCTCTTGAGCGGCCTGCTGGGCCTGTGGGGTACGCGCTTCGTCGCCCAGGACGGGAAGAAGATGAGGGCTCGTCTCCGCGCGGACGCGGTCGGTTAGCGAAGCCCGTCGTCTCCGGCCAGGACCGCGGCCTATTCGAACAGCCGCGTGATCTCGTCCTGATCGAACCGCGGCAGCGGTTGGCGCCCTTCCGGCCGCCGCAGGCTGACGCCTTCCTCGCGCTCGACCACCTGGCCGATGTGTGCTGCTGCGATGCCTTCTCGTTCCAGGGCTGCCTCTATCTCGGCGGCGTCATTCGCCGAGACGGCGAGCAGAAGCGCCCCTGATGCGATCAGCCCCAGCGGGTTCAGCCCCAGTGCCTGGCAAAGGATCGCCGTCTCCGGCAAGATGGGGATGGCGTCCTGCTCGATGATCAGGCCGACCTCCGCTCCGTCGGCCAGCTCCCACAGCCCGGTCGCTAGGCCACCCTCTGTGGGGTCGTGCATCGCGTGCACCTCCCCGGCAGCGGTCGCAACAGCTGCATCACGCACGACGCTGATGCCTGGCTCATACAGGAATCGGCGGCTGCGCTCTACCAGGGAGCGCTCCACCTCCTCCAGTTGAGCTCCTCTCTCAAGGGCGATGATAGCTGTCCCCTCTACTGCGATCCCTTTCGTGAGCAAGACGCTATCTCCCGGTCGAGCGCCGTCAGGGCGGATCAGTGCGTCGGGAGCCACCTCCCCGAGCATGAACCCCGCGACGATGGGGCGCTCAAGCCCATGCGTGATCTCGGTGTGCCCTCCCACCAGCGCGATATCTAACTGCTCACACGTGTGAGCGATCTGCTCGAAGATCTCGTCGACCAGGGCCTCGTCCGTGCCCGACTGGGGCAAGAGAACGGTCGCCAGAAACCAGCGTGCCGTCGCGCCGGTGCACGCGACGTCATTTGCATTGACGTGGACCGCGTACCAGCCGATCTCTTCGCTGGCGAAGGTGATAGGGTCCGTCTTCGCCACGAGGTAACGGTCCCCAAACGAAACGACCGCTGCGTCGTGTCCGATCCCCGGCCCCAACACGACGCGATCGCCGGACGTGCCATATCGATCGAACAGCCGGGCTAGATGGTCGGCGGGAAGCTTGCCTAGTGGATAAGATGGTTGCATAGAACGATGTCCTGTGACGATGGAAACTCTCTTGTCCATTCTAGCGCACTTGACGCAGATCACAAGTTCCCAGGTTGTCTCCCCCCTGTGCGTGACTATAATGGCTTCGGGCCTGGCTTTTCGACGCATCAAGTGGAGCAGGGGAGGCGGAGAGTGTGGGAACCCCACGCCGTGAGGCTCCCGGCGGCCTTCCGTCTGAGTTTGAGCGGGGAGGATTTCAATGAATAGCACGGAGGGCGCCGTGCGCCCTGGCTGTCGCCACCGACTCGTCGTTGTCGCACTCCTCTTCTGGTTTGGGTTGGCTCCGTTTGTCTCGGAGTTCTTTGCCCGTCAACTCCCGGATCGCTGGCAGGGTCCGACTGTCGCCACGACGGTGTCCATTCTCATTGCGGCCCTGGCCGTCGGTGTCCCCTCTGCCGTCCTGGTGGTGCTTCTCCGGGGCCGCCCTGGGCGGCGGGGTGCCGCCGCCACGGCTGCGAGTCTTCTGATCGGCGGGGGATACGTGGTCATCGACGCGGCGATACGCGCCGTGGTGCCGCAGCCCGCTGCCCTCGTCCCCCTGCAGGCCCGCTACACCGAAGCTGGACTGCGCCTGGGTGTCCTCGTTCCCTACGCTGCGTTCGCGACCTGGCTCGCCCCGCGTCTCGTGGGTGTCGCCTCGGGGCGCTCAGTGCAGGACCGGCTCGGCATCCGCCGCCCCCGGCGGGCCCCGGTCTTCCTCGCCCTCGCTGTCGGCGCTCTGGTGACGCTTCCCTGGCCTGTCACCGGTGCGCTGGGGGACAGCCTCGACAGCCTGGCGCTCAGCGTGCAGACCCTGGTGCGCGTGATCCCGGAGGTTCTCGTCTTCTGGGGTGTCATCCTCCATCTATTGACCACCTCGCTCGCCCGCAGGCGGGGGGCAGCGGCGACCACCATCCTCGTCTACACCCTGACTGCCGTGGGGAGGTTTCTCCCCCAGGCTGATTGGAGCGCGCCGGCGGGCGCTCTCTTCTTGCTCCCCTTGGCGCTTCTTCTCACAGAGGTGTACGCTCGAGGCGGCAGCCTCCTGCCTCTATTCCCCTTGGCGTTCTCCTATCTGGTTGCACCCGCCCTCTTCGTAGACCCTCGAGATGCCATCGCCAATGGAATCCCGGAGATTCAGCATGTCGCCAGCTACCTGGCGGTTGGGTTGACCGCGACGGTCACCGGCGCCGTGCTCTGGTTGGGGCGGCGCGTCTCGGAGAGGCGCCGCGCGGAGGGTGAGCCCGGCAGGGTGGGGTGGACGATCCCCGCGATGATGGCCGCCGCCGTATGGGGGTTGTGGATCGCTGTCTATCTCATGGCCGGGGAGCCCGGGTTCCACAATCACGGCTTCCTCATCATTCTGGAGGTTCAAACCGATCTCCAACCTGCCTACGCCATCACGGACCGCGACGCGCGGCGCAGCTACGTCTACCGGTCACTCGTCGAGACCGCAGAGAGCACCCAATCCGCCATCCGCGCCGAGCTGGACGACCTCGATGCACCCTACCGCCCCTACTACGTCATCAATATGCTTCGCGTCGACGGGCATCGGTGGCTGGTCGACCGCTTTGAGGGACGTCCGGGAGTTGCCGGCGTCATTCTCAACCCCAACGTGCGGGAGTACCCGCGCCGGATCCCGCTGCCCTACGAGGCTTCCCCCGGGAGCACAGTGGGCGTTCAGGAGAACTTGGCCGCCATTCACGCCTACGCAGCGTGGGACCGGGACGTCCAGGGGGCGGGAATCGTCGTGGGGGGTCAGGACACCGGCTACGACTGGGACCACCCGGCCCTCAAGCCTCATTATCGGGGCTGGGACGGCGAGAAGGCCAGTCACCAGTACAACTGGCACGATGCCTGGGACGCCACCCGGGTACCCTTCGACGACGGCTCGCACGGTACCCATACGATGGGCATCGTTCTGGGAGACGGCGGCGCGGGAAACCGGATCGGCGTCGCGCCTGAGGCTCGGTGGGTAGGATGCCGCAACATGCGCCGCGGGTTCGGAAATCCCGGCTCCTACGCCGAGTGTATGGAGTTTCTGCTTGCTCCCTATCCCTTCGGGGGAGACTCGTTTGCAGACGGCGACGTCAGTCTCGCGCCCCACGTGGTGAACAACTCCTGGGGGTGCCCGGACTTCGAGGGCTGTCTCCCCGACACGCTGAAGGGCGGCGTCGAGGCTCTCCGCGCGGCCGGGACCATGATCGTGGTCAGTGCGGGCAACGAGGGGCCGGGGTGTGGCACCGCTGGGACGCCCCCCGCCAACTACGAAGCGTCGTTCTCCGTCGGGGCCACCACTGTGGAGGGAACGGTCGTCGGGTTCAGTAGCCGGGGGCCTGTAGACGGCCTGATCAAGCCCGACATCGCCGCGCCGGGAGAGCGCATCCGCTCAAGCGTGCCCGGTGGAGGTTATGCGTACGCTGGTGGAACCTCAATGGCGGCTCCCCACGTGGTCGGGGCCATTGCCCTCGTCTGGTCGGCTGATCCCACCCTGATCGGCGATGTCGAGGGGACGGAGGACCTCCTCTGTCGGTCAGCCACGCCGAGGGACGTGAATCGGTCCTGCGCCACCGTCACCGTGCCTGAGGGACCGTTTGCCGCGGTCGCATCGCCTCCCCCGTGCGCGTGTGGCGACGTGACCGACGTGCCGAACAACGTCTACGGCTGCGGTCTCTTGGACGCGGGTGCTGCCGTGGAGAGCGTGCTCGAGGACTAGGGAGGCCTGCGCTAAGCCAGTGGGAGCGACGATCATCATAGGTTAGCCGGCGAAGTTTGGGAATCTGGGCGGCCTGTCGGATCGTCAGCCATCGACCTGGCCTGGTCAGACCCCGAACCCCCGGAACGCCCTGCGCCGGCGCGAATCGCCGTTGTTCCATAAGGCCTCGGCGGCCGGGCCGGGTTGGCGAAAGCTTCGTCGCTCGGTCTTCCTGCCCCACGTCTGGCGGGAATCGGTCACCTGATGTAAGATTGGGATTGGCAATCTAGTCCGAACTCATGGAAGGAGGAACCCTCATGCCAATGCGAGACGTCTTGGCTCTCATATTGGGCGGCGGGCAGGGGTCCCGCCTCTACCCGCTTACCAAACTTCGGGCGAAGCCGGCCGTGCCTCTGGGCGGCAAGTACCGCCTTATCGACATCCCCATCAGTCTCTGCATCAACGCCGGGATTCCGAAGATCTATGTCCTGACGCAGTTCCTGTCGGAGTCTCTCCATCGCCACATCTATCAGACCTACAAGTTCGACGTCTTCACCGACGGCTTTGTCCAGATTCTGGCTGCTGAGGAGACGCGGACCGGCATGGAC
Source organism: Anaerolineae bacterium (assembly GCA_041687115.1). GTDB lineage: Bacteria > Chloroflexota > Anaerolineae > B4-G1 > B4-G1 > SKLM01. The sequence continues at coordinate 14,853 of JAWLCP010000017.1, read as the reverse complement.
TGGTATCAGGGCACCGCCGATGCCGTGCGCAAGCAGCTCTGGCGACTCGAGCACGCGCGGGCTGAGGACGTGCTCATCCTGTCCGGAGACCATCTCTACCGTATGGATTACGCCAACTTCGTCGAACGACATCGCGAGAGACGGGCCGACGTGACCATTGCCGTCCAGCCCGTCGGGCCGGAGGCCGCTAGCCGCTTCGGCATCCTCAAGAGCGACGCCGAGGGACGTATCACGTCTTTCCACGAGAAGCCTGCGGCCGAGGAGTTGGAGGGCCTGGAGAGCGCACCCGGTAAGGACAAACCATACATGGCCTCGATGGGGATCTACATGTTCCGCGCCGATGTGTTGCAGCGGGTGCTGACCGGATCGGAAACCGAAGACTTCGGACGGGAGGTAATCCCGGACGCCATTGAAGGCCAGCGGGTCTACGCCTTCGAGTTCGACGGATATTGGGAGGACATCGGCACCGTCCGCGCGTTCTACGAGGCCAACCTTGCCCTAGGTCGGCCTGACCCTCCCTTCGATTTCTTCAACATGGAACAGCCCATCTTCACTCACCCCCGCTTTCTCCCCTCTTCAATTACCGATGGATGTGATCTGGAGAAGGCGGTGGTGGCCGATGGCTGTCTCCTCCACGGGTCTGATATCCGCGAGTCCGTCGTCGGCTTGCGCAGCGTGATTGGTCCTGAAGTCCGCGTCATCCGATCGGTGATCATGGGGGCCGACTTCTACGAGACGGCCGCGCGCAGAGCGGAGAATCGCGCCCTGGGACGTCCCGATGTGGGCATCGGGCGAGGGAGCAGCATCGAAGGGGCCATCGTTGACAAGAATGCGCGCGTTGGAGAGGACGTCACGGTTCGGGCCCACGATCCGGAGGGCGAGATGGTGGAGACCGAGAACTACGTTATCCGAGACGGTATCGTGGTCATCCCCAAGAACGCCGTCATCCCCGATGGCACCGTGATCTGATCGCCCGGGGCGGGTTGGCGCCGTGTGCCGGAGTCCCTTCATAGCTCGCCAATCCGCCTCTTCCTCCATCCTCCGGCGCCGTCTTTGCCCGCTGGTCGTCTCCTCAGCTCCTTCCGAGTATCTGCCCGCATCATGGTCCTAACGCTCCAGCTTGATCCGGTTCTGGGTCGTCCTGCTGTGATCCGTCATCCGGCGAAATCACCCTGGCAACGCCAGTTTGCCTCTTGACAGGGATTAAGTGATATGTTATAATTGTTCAAACTCTGCTTAACTTCTATGAATAGGAGGGCTATGTACACCGCTCCCACCGAGTGTCCAGTCTGTCATAACGATCTGCTCGTCACCCGGATGGTGTGCCAGAACTGCGGCACCGCCGTGGAGGGCCGCTTCAGCCTCGGACGGCTCTTTCAGCTCACACCCGACCAGCGCCACTTCGTCGAGGTTTTCATCCGCTGTGAGGGCAAGCTGAATCGCGTGCAGGAGGAGCTCGACCTTTCGTACCCCACCGTCCGCAGCCGCCTCGAGGAGGTTATCCGCGCCATGGGCTACGAGGTAGGGCAGCCTGAGGAAGCACCTGATCTGCGGCGCCAGGAGATTCTTGAGCAGTTGGCCCGGAAGGAGATCTCGGCAGAGGAGGCGCTGCAGCGGATGCAGGAAGGCTAGGCAGCCCCATACGTGCCAGAGGGCATGGTAGGGGAGTGAGGGAGGAAGTGATGCTGGAACGAACGATTGAAGCGCCTGAGAAGCCCCATGTCGTCGTCCATGAGGCCCGGGGCAACCTGACGGTGACGGGTGGAAGCGAGCAGGAGATCACCGTTCTCGTGCTTGACGGGGAGGACGACCTCCATCTGATGCAAGAGGGCGACACGGTCTCCTTCTCCGTGTCCGCTGACTGCAGGCTCACCTGCCCGCCGCAGACCGCGCTCACCGTGGAGCGCGTGTTGGGAAACCTGCGTGTCCGGCGTGTCGACGGGCCTCTTGACGCTGGCGTGATCCACGGCAACTCCAGCCTGGACGACGTCGGTGACGTCTCTCTCCGCGAGGCCCTGGGCAACCTCAGCGCTCGCGGGGTGGCCGGGAACCTGCACGTGGAGGATGTGAAGGGCAACGTGCGCGTGCGCGGCGTCAACGAGGGGCTCAACCTGGTCGAGGTGGGCGGCAACCTGGTGGCCGAGGGCTTGAAGGGCGGGGTGGAGGCTCAGACGGTGCGCGGGAACGTCCGTTTGGGTCCTCCCTTCTCGCCAGACGTGACCTATCGAGTCAGCGCAGGGGGGAACATGACCGTCCGGCTTCCCTCCGATGCCGGCCTCCAGCTTGCTGTGCGCGCTCGGGGTAACGTCCACTCCGGTGTGCCGGGGCTGGATCTCCAGACGGAGGCTGGCGAGGTCAAGGGCAAGCTGGGAGATGGACGGGCGACCCTCGAGGCGGATGTGGGAGGTAACCTGTCGCTCCGCTCAGACCGCGCCACCGACACGTTCGACGTCGGCGTCGACTTCGAGGATCTCGGCGTGCACATCGAGCGCCAGGTGCAGGAGGCCCTGGCGGGGGTGACCAGTCGTCTGGAGGCCAGTCTCGGCCGCGTGGACACGGAGGCAGTTGGGCGGCGAGTGGAGGAGGCGACCGAGCGAGCTCGGCGCCAGGCGGAGCGGGCCGCAGAACAGGCTCGTATGCGAGCGGAGCGGGCCGAGCGGCGCTGGCAGCGGGCGAGCGGCCGCAAACCGCGTCCCGGGCCGGCCGCCACCGATGAAGAGGTCCTTCGCGTGCTGTGCATGGTCGAGGAGGGGAAGATCACGCCCGAGCAAGCCTCCGAGCTCCTGGCCGCTCTCGACTGAGGCGGGCAGCGATCGTCCCATGAGGGCTCTGAGACGACACCTGCGCCGCCTGGGCGGGCTTGGCCGCAATGCCAAGCTCTTCCTGGTGATGACGGCTGTGAGCGGCCTGGGAGGCGGCATCTTCCAGCTCTTCCTCAATCTCTTCATCTTGGCGCGCGGCAACGACGAGGCGTTCCTCGGGGCGTTGATGTCCCTGATCAGCCTCGCCTCCCTCGGGCTCGGTCTTCCCATGGGGATCGTTGCTGACCGTTTGGGTCGCAAGCGATCCATGCTCCTCGGCTCTCTCTTCTCCACCTTCGGCGTGCTGACAGTCGTCCTGTCCCCACAGGATTGGCCGCTGATGGTAGGGGCCGTGGCCTGGGGCGCCGGGGACGCGGTCTACATGGCCGCTGGTCCCGCCTTCATGGCCGAGAACGCGGCAGTGGACCAGCGCCCTACACTGTTCAGCACCCGGATGGGGGTCGCGATGCTCGTCTCCTTCGCCGGGAGCGCCGCTGGTGGACCCCTGCCAAGATTCTTTGGCTCGATGCTGGGGCAGCCGCCGGAGAGCGCCGCCGCCTACCGTGCCACGCTTCTCCTGTCCGCTGGGGTGATGGCTCTCTCCCTGATACCGCTGCTGATGCTTCGCGAGCGGCGCGACACCGGTGTGACCAGTGCCCTGTTGGGGCTATCCCTCCGCTCCCTTCTGACCAGGCGTGAAGTGTGGAGGCTGCTGGTGCCGCAGCTGGTGATCAGTCTGGGCGCCGGCCTCCTCATTCCCTACCTGAACATCTTCTTCAAGCAGCGCTTCGGGATAAGCGACACCCTCCTGGGCGTGGCCTTCGGGGTCTCGCAGCTCGGTATGGGCTTCGCCACCATGGTCGCGCCTATCTTCGCCGAGCGCTGGGGAAACGTGCGGACCATCGTTGCCAGTGAGCTGGCCTCTCTCCCCTTCTTGATGATGCTGGGTTTCGTGCCCGTCCTCCCCGTCGCTGTCGGTGCCTTCTGGATACGGGCCACGCTGATGAACATGGGTGGCCCCCTCTATACCGCCTTCGCCATGGAGCAGGCGGAGGAGGACGAGCGCGGGAAGCTCGGTGCGCTCCTCGGCTTGACGTGGTCCGCCGGACGCGGCATCGGCCCCGGCATCAGCGGCGTCGTGCAGCGAAGGTTCGGTTTTTCGCCCCTCTTCATCGCCACCGGCGCGACGTACTTGATCGCAGCCCTGTTGCTTCAGCTCTACTTCGGGGAGACAGAGAGGGCTATCGACCCCGGGTCGCTGCAGGCTGCGTCAGAGAGCGGCCCGCCCTGCTGCTCCGGGTGAGGATGGTCCCATGAGGAGCTTCCATAGATGACAGATCGTCGTCTGAGCCCGATGGGATCATTCATCGTCGTCTGGGCGGGGCAGCAACTGTCGTTAATCGGGAGCCGGATCGCCCAATTCGCTCTGGTCTGGTGGCTGACCGACCTGACGGGCTCGGCAACGGTGCTGGCCACGGCTTCGATGGTTGCTCTCCTACCGGAGATCCTTCTTGGGCCTGTCGCTGGCGCATATGTCGACCGTTGGGACCGGCGAGTGGTGATGATGGTTGCGGACGGGCTGATTGCATTGGCATCACTCTGGCTGGCTTACCTGTTTTGGGCCGGCGCGATGCGTATCTGGCACATCTACGTGATGATGTTGCTGCGCGCTGTGGGAGGAAGCTTCCACTGGCCCGCGATGCAGGCCTCGACGTCGCTGATGGTGCCCAGGAAGCACTTGACACGCGTCGCTGGACTCAACCAGACGATGAACGGTGTGCTCAGCGTCGCGGGGCCACCGCTGGGTGCGCTTCTCCTGGGGCTGCTGCCGCCCCACGGCGTGATGCTTACGGACGTCGGCACGGCTCTCCTGGCCATTCTGCCGCTTCTCTTCGTTCGCGTGCCCCGGCCACTGCGCAGCGACCCAGAGGAAGGGGCAGTTCCAAGCATCTGGAGTGATATTCGGGAGGGGCTGCAGTACATTGGCGACTGGCCTGGGCTGATTGCCCTGATCGGGCTGGCAATGATGGTGAAGATTGCGCTGACACCTGCTTTCTCGCTGCTCCCTCTGCTCGTGCGTGAGCATTTCAACGGCGACGCGGCCCAGCTGAGCCTGTTGGAGTCGGTCGCGGGGATGGGCATACTTGTCGGCGGGCTGGTTCTGAGCGCATGGGGCGGCTTTCGCCGGAAGATCTATACGACGATGACGGGTATGGCTGCGCTGGGCCTGGCCTTTGTCGTGCTTGGCTTGACACCGGCAGCGCTGTTCTGGGCGGCGCTGGTCAGCATATTCGTCGTCGGCTTCATGATCCCGCTGGTGGATGGACCGATCATGGCGATCCTTCAGGGCACGGTCTCACCGGAGGTGCAGGGACGCGTGTTCACTATGATGGGCAGTCTGCTTTCTCTTACGTCCCCTATCGGCCTGGCGGTCGCCGGTCCGGTCAGCGATTGGCTGGGGCTTCAAGTCTGGTACCTGACCGCGGGATTGCTGGCGGCGGCGGCCGGCGTGGCAGGCTTCTTCATCCCGGCTCTGGTATACGTGGAGGACAACCACGTGGGATCGAGGCTCGACAGGGAGGGCAGGCACCGCGCCAGCCCGGCACCTGCCGCGACGGAGGTTCGCGACTAGGGAGACATGGCACTGGTCCGAAGGCGGTTCGACCGCGTGCGAGCGATCTATCAAGAGTACCCCACCATCCGGTCGTTAAAGCCGGCGGAGGAGCCAGCGGCGTTCGCGGCATTGTCACGCAAGCAGGCTCCCAGACGCGTTTAGGACACGGAGAGAATGATGAATAATGAACGTCTGCGAATCCTGGAGTTGATTGAATCCGGACACATCAGCGTGGAGGAGGGGGTGCGGCAGCTCGAGGGACTGGTGGCAGCTGAGACGTCCGACGGCGCTCAATCCGCGGAAGCGTCGGTCCTGCCCGGTGAGCAGCTCCAGTCCCCGGCCGAATTCCCTCTTCCGGCGATTGCGCGCATCGCTTGGCGGATCGTGTTCGGCGTCGGAGTCGCCGTGGTGGGCGCAGGAGGTTACCTGCTGGCCAGGGCGTACGGCCGGGCGGGCACGCCTGGCCTTACCTGGGGGTGGGTGCTCTTTGCCCTTGGGCTGCTCGTGCTGCTTCTCGGATGGTGGCTCCAGAGGGCCCGCTGGTTGTACCTGCGCGTCCGCGAGCACGACGGACGGGCCTTCACCATCGCCCTGCCGCTTCCGCTGGGTTTGGTTCTCGCGCTGCTCCGGATTGCCAGGCCCTTCGTTCCGCAGCTTCAGGAGATGGAGGTCGATCAGGTGCTCCTGGCCATGCGGGACGAGTTGGAGCAAGGTCGTTCCTTCGCCGTCAACGTGGACGAAGGGGAGGATGGCGATCAGGTTGAGCTCTATTTCTGCTAGGGGGTGCGACAATGGCCGTGAGTGAAGAGAGGTTGAGGGTGCTTCAGATGCTGGAGGATGGGAAGATCACGCCGGAGGAGGCGTCGTCTCTTCTGCGGGCGTTGGGCAAGGGACACGACACCGGTCCCCGTGCCGGACGTCCTGTCACAGAGAACCGTTACCTGCGCATCCGTGTGACCGATCTGACGTCGGGGACGAACAAGGTCAACGTGACCATCCCGCTGGGGCTGGTGGGCGTAGGACTGCGCATCGCCGAGCGGTTCGCACCCGAGTCACCGGACTTCGATCTCCACGACTTGGAGGAGATGATTGTCGGAGGGGCGGACGGCAAGATCGTGGAGGTGATGGACGCCGAGGACAACGAGCGGGTGGAGATCTACGTGGAGTAGGGGCTCAAGATTTCTCGATCTCCGCCTCCGCCACGCAGCGCTCGATGGCGGGTCGAACATCCATCGATTCCCCTCCCGGCGTCCACCACGCCAGGAACTCGACGTTGCCAGCTGGGCCTCGCAGCGGGGAGGGCATCAGGCCCTGCAGCCCCAGGTCCAGCTCGGCGGCCTTGGTCAGGACGTCGTACACCACCTGTCGATGGACGTCCGGGTCCCGAACCACACCGCCCTTCTCGACGTTCTGCGGACCAGCCTCAAACTGCGGTTTGATCAGCGCCACCACCTGACCGGCCGGCGCCAGCCAGCCTACCGCTGCCGACAGGATCAGATCCAGAGAGATGAACGACACGTCAACGGTGACTAGATCCACTGCTTCTGGCAAGCGCTTGAGATACCGGGCGTTCGTTCGCTCCATCAGCACCACGCGGGGGTCGTTCCGCAGCTTCCAGTGAAGCTGGCCGTAGCCCACGTCGATGGCGTACACGCGCCGGGCCCCGTGTTGCAGAAGGCAGTCGGTGAAACCTCCCGTCGAAGCGCCCACGTCCGCCGCTACTGCGCCGGTCACGTCGATCTTGAACCGTTCCAGTGCTGCCTCCAGCTTCCTACCCCCTCGGCTCACGAAGGGCGGCTTCGCCTTCAGTTCGATGTCTGCGTCCTCCTCCACCTGCGTGCTTGGCTTGTCGATCAGCTGACCGTCCACGCGCACCTCACCGGCTCGGATCAGCCGCTGGGCCTTGTTTCGGCTCTCCGTCAACTCCCGTTCTGCCAGCAGGACGTCCAGGCGTTTCCTTGCCATCACAGCCTAAGCATACTCCACAACTCACCGTCCTGCAACCCCTCCCGTTCCTCCGTGGCACGGACTCTGAAGGCCGGACCTGCACCTGTCGCGCGCGATGGCTGCGTCGGGTGGCCCGAGGCCATTCGACCATCGGAACCTGCTTGACAACCGCGCGCCTTCCTAGTACAGTCATGCCGTGGCGTCAATGAGAAACAACCGCCGATGCCAGATCAGCACATCATCTACCAGAGTTCTTCTTTCGGTCGCGGTCCTTGGACGGAGGAGCTGTGGAAGCAGCGTCTCGACGTGCCGCTGCGTCGCCTTCAGACCAGGAGCTATGGCCAGATCGCGCCCAGAGAAGCCCACGTTGTACACGTCAGGGGGAGAGAATGCCCAACAGGTTAGCGGAAGAGAGCAGTCCTTATTTGCAGCAGCACGCGGACAACCCGGTGGACTGGTATCCATGGGGAGAGGAGGCGCTCCAGAGAGCCAGGGCCGAGGACAAGCCGATCTTCCTCAGTGTCGGCTACTCCGCCTGCCACTGGTGCCACGTGATGGCCCGGGAGTCGTTTGAGGACCAGGAGACGGCGGAGATCCTCAATGAGCACTTCGTAAGTATCAAGGTCGATCGGGAGGAGAGGCCGGATCTGGACCGCATCTACATGAGCGCTGTTCAGGCTCTCACCGGCAGCGGGGGCTGGCCCATGTCCGTATTCCTCACGCCGGACGGCAAGCCCTTCTACGCCGGCACCTACTTCCCTCCCGAGCCCCGATACGGGATGCCCTCGTTCAAGCACGTCCTGCGCACCATCGCCGACGCCTGGGAGCGTCAGCGCCAGGAGCTGGTCGAAGGGGGCGATCGCGTGGTCGAATCCATCGGGCGCCAGATGGCGGCCCGAGCTCCAGAGCAGGATCTCGAGTCTGAGGCCCTTGCTCGCGCCTTCCGCAGCCTGAGGCGTGACTTCGACGACCAATATGGCGGATGGGACGGGTCGCCCAAGTTCCCTCAGCCCATGATCGTCGAGTTCCTGCTCCGTCATCATCACGTCACGGGCGAGCCCGAGGCGCTTCGGATGGCCGTCAAGACCCTGGATTCCATGGCCCGGGGCGGCATCTACGACCAGCTTGGCGGCGGCTTCCACCGTTACTCCGTCGACGAGCGATGGGTGGTGCCTCACTTCGAGAAGATGCTCTATGACAATGCGCAGCTGTCCCGGGTCTACCTCCACGGCTGGCAGGTGACCGGCGAGCCGTTGTTCCGCGCCGTCGTCGAGGAGACCCTCGATTACGTGGGGCGCGAGATGACCGATCCAGCAGGTGGCTTCTGCGCCACCCAGAGCGCGGAGAGCGAGGGCGAGGAGGGCAAGTTCTTCATCTGGTCGTCAGAGGAGATTGAACGCGCTCTCGATGAGGGGGCTGACCGGTTCATGAGCCTCTATGGCGTGACCCCCCAGGGCAACTTCGAGGGCAAGAACATCCTCACCTTCTCCGGCACGTGGGAGCAGCGGCAGCGCACCGCTCGCGCCCGTCGCCAGCTCTTTGAGGTGCGCCAGCGCCGCGAAAGACCGGAGCGAGATGAGAAGGTGCTGACGGCCTGGAACGGTCTCATGCTCGCTGCCTTCGCCGAGGCCGGACAAGCGCTGCAGCGCCGGGACTATCTGGAGGTGGCTGATCGCAACGCCGCATTTCTCCTGGACGAGCTGAGGGCCGACGAGGGCCATCTGCTCCATACCTGGCGGGATGGTCAGGCCAAGGGGAGGGCCTACCTGGAGGATTACACCCATTTCGTCGACGGGCTCCTGGCCCTCTACCAGGCCACCTTCGATCCCCGCTGGTACCAGGCCGCCGAGGAGCTCGTCGGCCTCATGCTGGAGCGCTTCCGCGCGGCGGAGGGCGGCTTCTTCGACACCGGCGAGGCGCACGAGGAGCTTGTGACCCGTCCTCGCTCCGTGCAGGACAACGCCATCCCCTCAGGAAACTCGATGGCGGCCTGGACGCTGTTGCGCCTCACTCAGCTCAGCCTCGAGACCCGCTACGCCGACATCGCGCATCGCAGCCTGCGACAGGTGCAGCAGCTGCTGGCCCAGTATCCACTCGGGTTCGGACAGTGGTTGACGGCCCTCAACTACGCGCTGGCCGACATCCGTGAGATCGCCATCGTGGGCCATCCCGAGGCCCCTGATGTTCAGGCCATGCTTCGCGTCTCTCGGGACGGCTTCCAACCCCACCAGGTGCTGGCCGTCGGCGAGCCCGGTGACACCCCCGTGCCCCTGCTGCAGGATCGGGACCGGATCCATGGGAAGGCCACGGCCTACGTCTGCGTCGACTTCACCTGCCGCCAGCCGGTCACCGATCCCGAGGCGCTACGCGCGATCTTGGAGGCCTGAGGTCCCCGCGTCAGAGGCCGTCGGATTGGCACAGTCGTCGTCCATCCCGGACCCCGCGGCGCGCGCCGCGGGGTCTCTACGCGTCCAGCGCCCTCCAGACTGCACCCTCATGGTTTGCCCTATCCCGGCCCCGATGATACAATACGCTCCGGTCTGGCTGCCTCCAGACCCACTTCGTTTCAACAACAACCACTACGTTTCACACAAAGGAGTTGGCACTCGATGTCATCAGATGCCCCTGAGTCGAAATCCGACTTTCTGTTCCGCCAGGATATGGCGGAGTTAGCCCCTTTTGTCGATGACCTCATCCGCTGGGAGGGAGAACGACAGGCCCGCAAACTGATCTTCATCCCGTCTCAGTCCTACGCGCCCGAAGCGGTCCGCAAGGCGCTGGGCTCTCGCTTCCAGAACATCTACGCCGAGGGATATCCCCCCACGCGCATGACCCGCGATCCCGAGTCTCGTTTGCGCGATGTTTCCTGGCAGCTCGCCTTCTACCGCCGCTATGCCGACCGACGGTTCTATAAGGGAAAGGACTATGTGAACCTGTTGGAGTGCCTGGCACAGCGGCGTTGCGCCCAGCTCTTCGCCCACGATGCAGTTCGCCCGGAGCACATTCACGTCAACATCCAACCGCTGTCCGGTACGCCCGCCAACCTGGGAGTCTACTGGACCCTGATGGAGCCCGGGGATACGTTGATGGGCCTTGACCTCTACCAGGGCGGTCACCTCTCCCACGGTTCCGAGTTCAACGTCTCTGGACAGCGCTACGGCGTGGTATCCTACGGCGTCGATCCGCGAACCGAGCGCCTCGACTACGACGCCATCCGCGACCTGGCGCTCAAGCATCGTCCCAAGGTCATCGTCGCCGGCTACACCTCGTACCCCTGGGCCCCGGATTGGGAGGAGTTCCGGGCCATCGCGGACGAGGTGGACGCTTACCTGCTTGCCGACATCGCCCACGTGGCTGGGATGGCCTGCACGGGCGCATATCCCAATCCGGTGGGCATCGCCGACGTTGTCACCTTCACCACCCACAAGACCATGTGTGGGCCGCGGGGTGCCGTGATCATGACCACCGACGAGGACCTGGCTCAGATGATCGATCTGGCCATCTTCCCCGGCGAGCAGGGCGGCCCTCACGTCCACAAGTTCGCGGCGATGGCGGTCGCCTTCGAGATCGCCCAGACCGACCAGTTCAAGCAGCTTCAGCGCCAGATCGTCGCCAATGCCCAGGCCCTGGCTGCTGGCCTGACCGAGCGAGGGTTGCGCCTTGCGTACGGCGGCACCGATACTCATCTCCTGCTGATCGACCTCAACTCGATCTCGGTTGGCAGTGCCGCCCCCACCGACCTGACCTATCCCGTCTATGGCGAGCCCGCCGTCCGCATCATGGATCTCGCCGGCATGGTGGCGAACAAGAACACCATCCCTGGCGACGAGGAGACCCCCCTGGCGACCGGGATCCGGCTCGGAACCCCGTGGGTCACCCAGCGTGGGCTCGTCGAGGAGGACATGGACACCATCGCCGGCTTGATCCACCGGCTTCTGACCCACATCCAGCCCTTCGCCTACAACAGCCTGATCGGCACGCTGCCTCGTGGCAAGGTCGGCCTCGACGTGCTCGAGGAGGTTCGGTGCGGAGTGGCAGACCTTGCCGGGAAGGCCGGGGTGGATCTCGAGGTTGAGGAGAGCGGCTATCCGCACTACACGTTCCTCCCCCAGAACCCCCAGCCCCGGGCGGTCAAGGTTCGCATCACCGGCTGGCGCTCGCGCCAGCATGTCGACCAGGTCATCACCTCCGACGCCCTGCGGCTCGAGCCGGGCGACGCGGTCACCACCTATATGCTCACCCGCAGCGGCAAGCTGATGGACCAGGTGGTGGTGGAGCGCGAGCAGCAGGATGACGTCGGGCGAGATCGCTTTCTCATTACCCCCACGCCGGAGAACGCGGCGCGGGTGGTCTCCTGGCTGCGCGGGCTGGCTGATGGGTATACCGTGTTTGACGACCAGGACATCTTCCGCAAGGTGGAGGGCCCCGTTGTAGTGGAGGAGCTCGCGGTTGATGGCGAGCCACAGGGAGACCCCGCGGCAGCAGGGACGCCGGCGCTGGACCTGTTCGAACAGCATCCCGAGCGGTTCGATCTGGCCAAGGTCTACTTCGTCGGACAGTCGCACCTGCACGACTGCGCACCTGAGGTGGAACGAGAGACGTGGCGCTGGGAGGAGCCCGAGCAGGAGGGGCTGAAACGCACACCCCTGAACGAAGTGCATAAGGAGATGGGCGCCAAGATGGTGCCTTTCGCTGGCTGGGAGATGCCCATATGGTATTCTTCGGTGAGCGAGGAGCATCAGGCCGTCAGAGAGACGGCGGGCCTCTTCGACGTCGGACACATGGGGGTCTTCGAGGTCGTCGGGCCCAACGCCATCCCCTTCCTCGACACCGTCTTCTCCAACTACGCCGCATGGATCGAGGACGGACAATCGATGTATGGATACTTCCTCGAGCCCGACGGCAGCATCGTCGACGATGGGATCATCTACCGTGTCGGGGCCGATCACTTCTACATGATCATCAACGCGTCCAACGAGGACAAAGACTGGGACTGGCTCAACGCCGTGAATGAGGGCCGGGTGTTGATCGATCAGGAGCGCCCCTGGGTTGAGGTGGAGGCACAGGCGACGCTGCGCAACTTGAAGGATCCCGCCTCCGGTCAGCGCCAGAAGCGCGACGTCGCCCTCCAGGGACCCGCCTCGCTGGAGGTGCTACACAAACTGACCGATGACCCGCAGCTCAAGGCCGACCTCGCGCGGGTTCGACGCACGGAGTTGATCGAGTGCCAGTTGGCCGGCGTCCCCCTCGTCGTGACGCGGACCGGCTACACCGGCGAGGAGTGGGGGTACGAGATCCTCGTCCACCCCGACGATATGGCCACCCTCTGGGACGCCATCCTCGAGGTCGGAGAGCCCCTGGGCGTGAAACCGTGTGGGTTGGGGTGCCGTGACTCCACGCGCATCGAGGCCGGCTTGCCCCTCTACGGTCACGAGCTCGCCGGCCCCTTCGACATCAGCCCGGTCGAAGCCGGCTTCCCCGGCTACGTCAAGTACCACAAGCCCTTCTTCGTCGGTCGCGGCGCCTTGCTCGCCCGGGAGGACAGCCGGGAGCGGGAGGTGATACGCTTCCGCGTCAACCAGAAGGGGACCCGGCGGCCCCAGATCGGGGATCCCGTCGTCGACCGCAGGGGACGCGAGATCGGCAAGGTGACCAGCTGCTCCATCGACGTCGACGGCTATCTCGTCGGTCTGGCCTTCGTGCAGCGACGCTACAACGTGCCCGAGACGCCCATCGCCATCTTCCCCCTGCGGGGCGAGTCGCTCGAGGAGGCGCTCCTCCGCGGCAGCCGCGTCGCGCTGCCCATCGAGGCCACCGTGTTGACCCGCTTCCCGGAGGCCGAGGAGGCGCGGCCGGCGTGGATGGGTGCTGAGGACTAGGGGGTTGCACATTCGAGCGCGCAGGGTCGGGTGTGCTACGCCCGACCCTGTCATCCATGATCGTAGGTGGGGAAGGGAAGCCCTATGAACCAACCATTTCGTGTCTACGTGACCCGGCGCATCCCGGACGCGGGTCTGGAGAGGATTCGAGAGAGGTGTGATGCGCGGGTGTGGGAGGAGACGCTTCCACCTCCCCGGCACGTCATCCTCCAGGAGGTAGCGGACAGCGACGGGCTCCTCTGTCTGCTCAGCGACGATATCGATGGGGCGGTGATGGACGCCGGCGACCTTCGGGTCGTCAGCCAGTATGCCGTCGGCGTCGACAATATCGACCTCCAGGCCGCCACCGAGCGCGGCATCCCCGTGGGGCACACCCCCGGCGTGCTGACCGACGCCACGGCCGATCTGACGTTCGCCCTGTTGATGGCCGCTGCCCGGCGGCTTCCCGAGGGGATTCAGAAGGTGAGGGCGGGGCGGTGGCGCACCTGGGAGCCGCTCGGTCTCCTCGGCGCGGACGTCTGGGGAGCGACCCTCGGCATCCTCGGCCTGGGGCGCATCGGCACCGCGGTGGCACGCCGTGCCCGAGGGTTTCAGATGCGCCTTCTCTACAGCGACCCCCACCGCAAGCCGGAGCTGGAGGAGGAGCTGGGGGTGGTCTACACCTCCCTCGACAGCCTGTTGGCACAGGCCGACTTCGTCACCGTCCACACGCCCCTTCTCCCCGAGACCCACCATCTCATTGATGAGGCGGCGCTCAAGCAGATGAAGCGCACGGCCATCTTGGTCAACGCGGCCCGCGGAGAGATCGTCGATACAGACGCCCTGGTGCGGGCCCTCAAGGAGGGCTGGATCGCCCGGGCGGCCCTCGACGTGACCGATCCCGAGCCTCTCCCTCCCCATCATCCCCTGGTGGGGATGCCCAACTGCGTCGTCGTCCCCCACATCGGCAGTGCCACGGTCACGGCTCGCAACCGCATGGCGGAGATGGCAGCCGAGAACTTGCTGGCGGGTCTGCAGGGGGAGCGGCTTCCCTACTGCGCCAACCCGGACGTCTACGAGCAGGTGGGATGCTGATGGCTCGCATCATCTACACCGAGAGCCCGGGGAAGACGCGCCACCACTACCGCAGGTCTGTCGCCGAGATGCTGCGGCGACTCAGCCAGAAGCGCCGCATAGACGATGAGGCCAAGGATCAGGCGGCGCTCATCGTCCTCTGCCTCCAGGGCATGGCCGACACCGTGGACCAGACGATAACGGCGTGGGAGAAGCGGGACTACTGGATGAAGGCGGAGCGCTTTCGGCGGGAATGGGAGTGGCTCGACCCCATGGCGGACCGGCTGGCTGGTGTGATCTGCCGCGAGGACTGGCACGAGCTCCCCGCTCTCCTGGCCAACCTGGCGCCCCACTTCTCCGATATCGCCGTCAAACGCTTGACGCGCGAGGAAGCACTCTGGACCGGCGCATACCAGAGGCTCATGCAGGGGTAGGCCCGACAGGTTCGCACATCCCTCTCCCCCCCCGGGGAGAGGCTAGGTGAGGGGGCTCCGCCCCACCGGCGTCAGAGCCGCTCGTCCACCCCGATAGGCATCATCACCAACCCGCTGATCACCTT
>JAWLCP010000016.1:17051-41404 GCA_041687115.1 Anaerolineae bacterium | reverse complement strand
CGTCAAGCTCAGCGCCACGTTCAGCCCCACGGCCAGCCCCCCCACCCAAACCGGCGTGAATGTGTCGTGCAGCGCGTAAAACGCACGCGCGACGATCTCCAGCCCGGCGTGGCCCACCAACCCCAGCGCGAAGAAGGTCAACGCCCAGGCGACGGCCCTGGTCGAGCTCACCTCAAACTCCCCGCGCTCAAAGAGGAGGCTTACCAGGGGATTGGCCAGCGCCACCAGGCCCACCGTCGCAGGAATACTCAGGAAGAAGACCCCCCTTAGCGTGGAGGCCAACGTCTGCCGCATCTCGTCGCGCTCTCCTCCAGCCACTTGCTCGGCAAACGTGGGAAAAGCCGCCGTTCCCACAGCCTGAGCGAAGATGCCTTGAGGAAGAAGCATCAACATCCAGGCGTAGTTAATGGCTGATACCGCGCCCTCCCCCATCCCAGTGGCGAGGCTGTTGTTAATCACCAAGTTGAGTTGAGCAACAGCGGTACCCAACACGCGGGGTCCCATCAGTCGGCCCACCTCACGAACACTGGGATCATCCAGCCCCAAGACAGGGAGGTAGCGAGCTCCGTAACGAAGCAGCTGGGGCACTTGAACCAGTAGGTGGAGAACTGAGCCCACAACCACACCAACGGCCATGCCGCGCACGCCCAACCGCGGCCCCAGCACTACCGCGCCACCGATGATCGACAGATTGTATATCGACGGCGCGAGCGCTGGCAGAAGAAAGTGCTGGTGGGCGTGTAGGGCACTCATCACCACGCCGCTGATGGCGAAGATGATCGGCGTGACCAGCATCAGCCGCAACAGGCGCGCCGTCAGTCTCTGCAGCGCTGGATCGAATCCCGGCGCGATGACAGTACCCACCAGCGCCGGGGCGAAGAGCGCGATTCCCACCACCACAATGGTCATCGCGATCAGCGTCAGGTTGACGACAGCTGACAGTAATCGCCACGCCCCGGCGTGATCTTCATTCGCGAGATGACTGGCGAAGGCGGGGATGAAGGCCGATCCTAACGCACCACCAGCGACAACGAGAAAGACCGTCTCCGTGATGCGATTGGCTGCCAGGTAGGCATCAAGGTCGGCGCTGGTTCCAAAGAGCGCGCCGATGATCATCTGGCGGCCCAATCCCAGCAGACGGCTCAAGACGAAGAGCGCCATGACCAAGGATGCAGCCTTCGCTATGCGCCGCTCGCCGTCGGTCATCCAGTCTCCGACACACAGCAAGAGGGGCCAGCGCATCGCCTGCCGGCCCCTGATACAAACGGAGAGCCGGGGTAAACAACCCCGGCCCTCGCCAAAAGGAGGAGAAGAAGAGAAACCGCCCCTGACTCACCAATAAACATAACACACTCGCACCTTGGAAGCTTGACGTGAACCTTACGCTTACCTGACGGCATACTTCTGCTCGCAACGACGCCAGACGAACAGGGTCTTACCGCCAGGCCAGGCGGCAGGAAGACTCGGCTTCAAGATGAAGGTGCCTCGGAGGAGAGTGGGCCCTACCGCCCAAATGCAGTCGGTGCGGAACGAGGAGATCACGCGCAGATGCGCTTCACTACGGCACCCAGCGAAACCAGCTTTTCCTCGATTCGCTCGTAACCACGGTCAATCTGACGGATGTTCCGGATAAGGCTCTGGCCTTCGGCGCAGAGAGCGGCAATCAGAAGAGCCATGCCAGCACGGATGTCCGGACTGCTTACCTCTTCCCCGTGTAGAAGAGAGGGTCCCTGCACCACGCATCGGTGCGGGTCGCAGAGAATGATGCGTGCTCCCATGGCAATCAGTTGATCTACAAAGTAGAGCCGGCTCTCGAACATCTTCTCGTGGACCAGGACAGTCCCTTCGGCCTGTGACGCCAATACGATGGCTATGCTCATCAAGTCGGCGGGGAAGGCTGGCCACGGAGAATCCTTGATGGTTGGAATCGCACCGCCAACGTCCGGTGTGATGGTCAAGGGTTGCTCGGCAGGCACGAAGACATCGTCACCCCGAACTTCGAACTCCACCCCCAGGCGGTCAAAAACCTGACGGACCATCCGCAGATGCTGTGGAGCGGCTCCTTTGATCAGCAGCTCGCCTCCAGTCACAGCAGCCAAGGCGATGTAGCTTCCCACTTCCATGTAGTCCGGTCCAACGGTGAACTCCCCGCCATCCAACCCGTCAACACCCTCGATTCTGAGTATGTTAGAGCCAATACCTTCTATGCGCGCCCCAAGCTGACAGAGCATGTGGCAGAGATCCTGCACGTGTGGCTCGCAGGCCGCGTTGCGAATCACGGTGGTGCCCTCTGCAAGCACCGAGGCCATGATGGCGTTCTCTGTACCGGTGACGCTGGCTTCGTCAAGAAGAATATCGGCCCCTCGAAGCTGGGCAGATGTGAGGCGGAAAGAGCGATCGGCATCGATCTTCGCGCCCAACCCACGTAGTGCCAAGAAGTGGGTATCCACACGCCGCCGCCCGATGACGTCGCCCCCCGGCACGGGCATGTTAACGCCGCCTGTCCGAGCAAGCAGTGGACCTGCCAGCGTGATGGAGCCGCGGATCCGCCCAAAGAGATCCGGGCTCAGCTCATTCGTCGCAATGTCCTTAGCTTGAACACGCCAGGAGTGGGGCCCTCGCTGTTCGACGTCAACGCCGATATCAGCGATGATCTCAGCCATGGTGCGGATATCGCCAATGGTCGGCATGTTCCGCAGCGTGACGGGCTTGTCCGTCAATAAACAAGCAGCCAGTAAGGGCAGGGCGGCGTTCTTGTTCCCGCTCGGGACCAGCGTCCCGGAGACAGGATGTCCCCCTTCAATTAGAAGCTTCTCCACGGCGCTATCCTCCCGAGGAAGCGCTCAAGACTCGCTCCAGTTCCCCACCCTTCCCATTATGCAGGTCGTCCAATCAAGGACCTGAAGCGGTCTCTCTCACTGCGGTGGTTGATAGTCGTTACCAAGGATCAGCGAGATATCATACTCAGCTGCCGGCTCCGACCCTTGTACAACTGCGGATTGGGGAAGGTCCAACAGGCGGACAATGTACTGAGCCGTGTAAGTCTTGTCGCCGTAGGCAACAATCAGTGATTCCTCAACATCCTGTCGATCAGCATTGCCGGTATGCGCCACGTTCAGATTCTCTTGACGAAGACGCTCGGCTACGTCGGCTGCCAGTCCCGCCGTAAGCGTGCCATTTAACACCTCGACCGTTGCGGCTTCCTCCTCCAGTTGAGACCCTGGCCCAGGGGTCGCCTCGACGGCAGACTCCTCAGACGTGAAGATTTCATCGCGCAGCTCCCGCATCCTGTCGCGTATCAGGATCAACACCTCTGCCCCGTCCTCTGTTACATACGGCACGGTGTATGTCTCACCGACAACTCCAAAGTCTATGTCGTCAGGATCCACCTGAGAGGTCAGGCGCGCGAGGGCAATGATCTGGTCAAGCTTCAGGTCCGTCTCCATGGAATCCTGTACTGCTCGCCACATCTGAGGAGCTTGGGCTATCAGAGTCGGTAGCATATCCAGACGCGTCACTTTCTCGAAGATCGCCCTGAGGACCTGTTGCTGCCGCCTGGCCCGGTCGAAGTCTGCCCCGGGAGTACGACGCGTCCTGGCGTACTTGAGCGCCATCTCCCCGTCGAAATGGTGCTCACCCGCCTCAATGTACAAAGGGTCGTAGCCATATGGATCGGCAGGATCATTAGACGGGTATTTGCTATCGCGGATCTCTTCCTCCACCTGGATATCAATCCCGCCAATGCGGTCTACGAGCTCTACGAAGACCTGGAAATTGACCCGTACATAGTAGTGGATGGGAATGCCAAGGTTGTTCTCAACGGTCTTCGCGGCAAGCGCGGGGCCACCCCCGGGATAGTCGTCCCTCTGACCGAAAACGTGAGCGGCATTGATACGTTCCACGCCATATCCGGGGATAGGGACCCAAAGGTCACGAGGAATAGAGAGCATTCCCCCGGTCTTGGTGACCGGATCGATCGTCAACACCAGCATCGTGTCTGTACGGAAATATCCGTCCTGGCCCGCGCGCTGGTCGATGCCCATCACAAGGATGTTGACACGTTCTTTCCCTTGCCAGACCAAATCTGGGCTAGTCAGATCGGGCGTTGGCGTACCAGACTCCGCACTGCCCCCGTCAGCACTGAAGGGAGGCGGGGAGTCGGAGGCGGCGATATATCGCCGCACCTGGTCGAAGACAAGCATCCCTGCCACAGCAGAGATGGCAAGAAAGAGCACGACCAGACCCGCAGTGAATAGTCTCTGAATCATATTGCCCCAGGGCCCGATCTGTCGGCTGTCGCTTTCCACGACGCACTACCTCCGGACACTCCTACAACACTCTCCACAGAAAGTGACCTTCCAGAGCTAGGGGCGACGTGGTCACGTGCCAGGACATCCCCACCAGAAGGTCACATGCCATTATAGCATAGGCAGACATCACGAGCAATCACGGCAGCGATGCCGCGTGCAAGCGCCCTTCGTCAAGCACGTAGAGCCGTCGCTCTGCTTCGCTCACAGCAAGGGCCTCCAGGGCCCCGAAAGCCTCTTCCGCGAGAAGCTGCGCCTTGAAGCGACCATCAGGATATAGCTCCACGATACGATCGTTGCTCCGATCAGCAACGTAGACAGCTCCGCTGCCTCTTCGATCGACCGCAAGCCCAGCAATCTCCCCGATTCCCCCGGGCACGTCCCGAACCTCAAACTGCTGGCGCTCTCCTCCCAGGAACTTCTCCACGGTCCCGTCACCGTAAAGCACATAGATATGCCCATCAATGGCCATGTCGACGGCGTCGTCAAGTCCTCTATCCGGCGGTGTGGCGAAGTAAGGTTCGGGAGGCCGTGGGTAGGCGTTACCCTGCGGCCTGTAGCGCCAGATCTGGCCCCCATTCTCAGCACCATCTAGGACGTAGAACTGCCCTTCATAAGTTCCCGCTGCTACAGGTTTTCCGTGCTCGGGTACACTCAGCTTCAGCCGGGTGAGTTGAGGGGCACCGCTCTCACTTCCCCATGCCGGATCATAGCTCATCAGCCCGCCATCCTGCTCCAAGACCAGGAGCGCGCCGGACTGCCGACCACCTTCACGGTCAGCCCAGGCACAATCGACCAGCCGGTCCACTTCCTCCCCCCCAATCTGCTGTCCGGTACGCACCAGAACCACGACATTCTCACTCTCTGCGCCTGTATCGGTGCGATCCAGAGGGACCCGAGCTCCCCAGCCATCTCGAGAATCGAGCACGAAGAGCGCCTGATCGCTGAAAACCAGGCGTCGCTCCACATTGCTCGAGCCGAAATCGGCCAACTGCGTGAGCGTCAGGCGCTGAATCCGATCAAGCTGGTCGAGCGCGCCCTGGGCTTGTTCTCGCAGCGCCTGGGCGGAAGCATCGTTCGGTTGCAGAGTGGCGGCCGTCTCGATCTGCTGCAGCGCCCTCTCCCAGTGCGCGCGAGCATCCTCAGAATCGACTCCAGCGGCTTGCGCCAGTGCAATGTGCTCCTCAGCTTGCTTCATCACACCATGAAAGCGGGATTCGGCCGCAAACATCAGATGGGCCGCCACAACCACACCAATGACCAGCACTGGGACACCTACGGCGACGGCAATCAACACGGTCCGATTCTCTTCTGGCGGTGGACGGCGACCCACCCGTCGATAGGTCTTCCGCTCCGCCCCAGGAAGCATCCCGCGCACTGTTGTTCCTGCCGCGCCGATCAGCCACTTGCCCAGGGCACCCATTCCAGCGCCAACAGCCGCGACGAGGTGCCATACCTGCCCCAAGCCACGGATCACATGATGGAGGCCACCCTTCAGCTTCCTGCGCACGTCGAGCCCCAGAGCAGATTCTCGCGCTTTCGGCGTCCGATCAGGAGACTCCTCACTGACACCGAAGCCTGCCTTGAGGGCCCTCTCTTGCGAAACCGGCTGCCCAGGCTGAACCGGTTCACGCAGCCCACGCGGCCTTGACGATACCTTCGGAACAGGCGACGGGATCCCAGAACGATTCACCCGGCGAGGCTCCCGCCCCTCGGATTCCACCACCCTTGGAGCACGCTTCCAGCGAGCCACCAGGGCAGCGAAGTCCACGTCAGCACCCAGCTGCCGTAACCCCGCCACGACACCGCCCACCTCGTCGCGAGGCAGAACACGAAGAAGGCCATCCCTTCCCGCGGCTCGAAGCAAAGCAGGCGAGGCCAGCAGGAGCGTGTCCCCAATAGCTGCGAAGGCGTGATGCAGCCGCACGTCGGCCACCGGACCGATACCCAGATGCGCCAGCTTCTCCTCATCGGGGAAACACTGCAGTTTCCCTGCCTGAAGGATGCAGGCCCAGGCAGGACCTGCCTGAAGAAGGAAGAGATCTTCATCGCGCAAGACAGCGCACGCGAGTCCCCCGTAGCATCGCCTGGAGGGCTCCGAGTTCAGATTATGCTCAAAGAGATAGTGATTGGTGATGGAAGCGGCCCGGCGGAGAGCGGTGGTGACGCTTCCCACCGTAGACCAGTATACCTCTGTCACAACCTCCCGAACCTCCCGACACAGGTCGGGAGTACCTGTGCCGGTGGGATCGAAGAGGAAGAGGAGTCCGTCTCCCTGTCGACCTCTCGCCGCCTTCGCGGGTGGCGGCAGGATCGTAGCGACGAGGCCAGCGTTGTCGAGCGCCCTCCCGTCGGCAAACCAAAGCGTCGAGACAGCTAGCTCGAGTGCAGTGTCAGCAGAGCCATCCGTGATGAGTCTCCCCTCCGCGTCTGGCATGCAGGGTCTCACTCCCACTCGATAGTCGCGGGAGGCTTGGAGGTTATGTCGTAGACCACACGATTGATCTCTGGGACCTCATTGACGATGCGATTACTGACACGCGCCAGGAGATCATAGTCCAACCGCGCCCAGTCAGCAGTCATGAAGTCCTCGGTCGTGACAGCACGGAGAGCGACCGCGTGACGATACGTTCGCTCGTCGCCCATCACGCCTACACTCCGTACCGGCAGCAGGACAGCGAAGACCTGCTGCACCTGATCTGCACGGGCCGACGCCGCGGCCTCACGCAGCAGCGACGCCCCACGAACCTCCTCAAGCAGAATAGCATCTGCCGCGCGCAGCGTCTCCAGTCGCTCCCAGGTCACCTCCCCAACAATGCGAACAGCAAGCCCAGGTCCGGGGAATGGCTGTCGCCAGACGATTTCGTCTGGCAGGCCTAACTCACTTCCAATCCTTCGTACCTCATCCTTGAAGAGATAGCGGAGCGGCTCGATCAACTCAAACGTCATGTCCGCCGGCAGGCCACCGACGTTGTGATGGGTCTTGATACGCGCCGCCACCTGTCGCTCCGGCCCGCGACTCTCAACTACGTCTGGGTAGAGCGTTCCCTGAGCCAGAAATCGGACGTCGCCCACCCGGGACGCCGCTGCCTCGAACACGCGGATAAAGCGCTCGCCAATGATACGACGCTTCTGTTCGGGATCCGTCACGCCGCTCAGTGCGTCGAGGAACTCCTCCGTCGCATCCACTGGCACCAATTCCATTCCGAACCGATCCTGAAACGTGCGCACGACCCGCTCAGGCTCACCCTTCCGAAGTATACCGGGGTTGACAAAGACACACGTCAATTGATCGCCAATCGCTCGATGCACGAGGAGGGCAGTCACCGAGGAATCCACGCCGCCACTGAGACCGCACACGACATGCTCATCGGCAACCCGATCTCGTATCATCTGCACGGTCTCGTCGATGAACGCCATCGCAGTCCAGTCCGGCGTGCAGCCGCACACGTCGACGGTGAAACGACGCAGGATGTCGCAGCCTCTGTCCGTGTGCACGACCTCCGGGTGGAACTGCAGCCCGTAAAGCCCTCGGCTCACATCTCCCATCGCCGCAACGGGTGCGTTGGCGCTGCTTGCGAGCACATCAAAGCCGGCGGGTACGGCTTCGACTCGGTCACCGTGGGACATCCAGACCTTGAGACGGGACATCTCAGAAGGCAGCGGTCCGAAAAGCGGGGTCTCTGGACCAACGAAGGCTATCTCCGATGAACCATACTCGTCTCTGACGGCAGAGGCTACACGCCCTCCCAAATGATGGGCCAACAACTGCATGCCATAGCAGATCCCCAGCACCGGTACCTCCTGCGCAAGCACATAGCCAGGGAGTGGTGGTGCATCAGACGCATAGACGCTCGAAGGTCCGCCGGAGAGAATGAAGCCCTGAGGATTCAGGCGCAACACCTCCTCCGCCGGCGCATCCCAAGGGAAGAGCTCGCAGTAGACGTTTGCCTCTCGGACGCGCCGAGCGATCAACTGAGTGTACTGCGAGCCAAAGTCAACAATCGCTATCGCGTCCCAACTCACGCTCATGCCTCCACCTCTGTGGGGACAGTCCGACCGCTCTATGCCAGGGTGATCTGACCATCGCTCATATCGCTGATGACAGCGAGCGAGACGATAGGTACCCCGAAGGCTTCCAGTTCCCTACGTCCGCCTTCAAATGCTTTCTCGATCACCGTGCCAATGCCGGACAACTCTGCCTCGGCATGCTCAACCAGGCGCGCGAGCGCCGAGATCGTCGCCCCTGTGGCCAAGAAATCATCCACTACCAGCACACGGTCACCAGGGCCCAAGAACTCCGTGGAGACCATCAGAAAGACATCCCGCCCCTTCGTGTGCGAAGGGGCGACCTCGACGAACACAGGCCCCCTCATCGTGACAGGCCTCGTCTTGCGCGCATAGACGACGGGCACGCCCAGCGCGTGCCCCGTGGCAAGCGCCGGGGCGATACCAGAAATCTCGGCCGTCAGAACCTTATTGATATCGGCATCGCGAAAGCGACGCGCCATCTCTTGCCCCACCTCGACCATCAGCTCTGGGTCGATCTGATGGTTGATGAAGCTGTCGACCTTGAGAATCCCGTTTCCCAGGTTTCTGCCCCTGGTTAAGATCTGTCGTCTGAGTTCCTCCATCGGCCTGTCCCTCTCTACGCTCCCGTCGCCCAGCAACCTCCATGCAGGTGGTCAAAACCTACGATGGGGCCCCCATCGAATTCATGCCCATTTTACATAACACGTTCGCAGCTGGCAAGCAGACGTGCGTCAGCCAATGGCAGCCTTCGGGGCGCCATCGCAAACTTGCGGCTAACGACCAAACCGTCTATAATCAACGTCACCTACCTCGACTTCTCAACGAAGGGACGCACAATCACTGGAGAATCCATCGCTGCGAAGAGTTGGAGCGTGGAGTTTGGAGCTATGGATAAGTTGATGAAATACTTTACTAATGCGGCACGGAGAGCACTGAAGTTGGCCCAGCAAGAGGCCAAGCGAATGCATCATGCCAGAATTGGCACGGAGCATCTCTTGCTGGGACTATTGCACGAAGAAGCAGGAGCGGCCAGCCAGGTGCTGCGCCAACTCGGGCTCCAGTCGCGAGACGTGGAGCACTGGGTCAGACGACTCAGCACCGTGCGGGAAGGGACCTCTCTACTCAAGCAAGACCTTGATCTCACACCTCGCACACAGCGCGTGCTTGAACTGGCAAAGGAAGAGGCGCAGCATCAGGGAGCGCCAAGAATCGATACACACCACATCTTGCTGGGGCTGATCCGCCAGGGAGATGGGACCGCCGTCGACATTCTGAGTCAGCTGGGCGTGACCAACGACCAGGTCCGCCGCTACACGGAACAGGTAGTGCAGCAGGAGCCGGTCTTCGTCGGGGAGAAGGAAGATCGCAGGTCCTCCAAGACGCCGACGACCGACAAGCTGGCCACCGACCTCACGGCTCTGGCTGAGCAGAACAAGCTGGACCCCGTGATCGGCCGCCAGCGAGAGATCGAGCGCGTGGTCCAGATTCTGGCGCGGAGGACGAAGAACAACCCCGCGCTCATCGGCGAGCCCGGGGTCGGCAAGACGGCCATCGTCGAAGGGCTGGCACAGCGCATCGTGAGCGGCGAAGTCCCTGAGCCCTTGCTGAACAGGCGACTTCTTCAGTTCGACATTGGATCGCTGGTCGCCGGGACGATGTACCGGGGTCAGTTCGAGGAGCGCCTCAAGAAAGTCCTCGACGAGCTGAAGGACAGCGACTGCATCCTATTCATCGACGAGGTGCACATGCTGGTTGGAGCTGGTTCAGCCGGCTCGTCGATGGATGCAGCGAACATCCTTAAGCCTGCTTTGGCGCGCGGGCAACTCCAATGCATTGGGGCTACCACGCTCGGCGAGTACAGAAAGCACATTGAGTCAGATGCCGCACTGGAGCGACGCTTCCAACCCATCACAGTCGAAGAACCAACCGTCGAGGAGACGATCAGGATCCTTGAGGGTATCCGAGAACCGTATGAGCAACATCACCAGCTGCGCATCACGGACGAAGCCCTCGAGGCCGCGGCCCGGCTCTCGACCCGCTACATCACGGATCGATACCTACCGGACAAGGCAATCGACCTGATTGACGAGGGCGCCTCTCGCGTACGCATGTACAAGACACCGCATGCCCAGAGCTTGCGGGAGATCTTCAGCGATCTGAAGGACGTGAAGGAGGCAAAAGAGCGCGCCATTGACGAACAGCATTACGAGGAGGCCTCTGCCCTGCGGGATCGAGAACTTGATCTACAGGAGAGGCTGGAGATCATCCGCGCCGATCGACAGGTGGACCTGTTCAAGAACGGTGTGGCCGTTGGTCCAGAGGATATTGCCGAAGTCGTCGCCATGTGGACCGGAATCCCGGTGACCCAGCTCCATAGCGACGAGCAAGAACGGTTGCTGGATATGGAGGACGCCATCCACAAGCGCATCGTTGGGCAAGACGAGGCAGTGGCGGCGATTTCCAAGGCGGTGCGCCGCTCCCGGGCGGGACTAAAGGACCCGGGACGCCCGATTGGATCTTTCATCTTCCTGGGACCCACGGGCGTGGGTAAGACAGAGTTGACCAAGGCACTGGCCGAGTTCATGTTTGGCAGCGAAGACGCTTTGCTCCAGCTGGATATGTCCGAGTTCATGGAGCGTCACAACGTCGCCCGCCTAGTTGGCGCCCCTCCTGGGTACGTGGGGTACGACGACGCAGGGCAGCTGACGGAGACGATTCGCCGCCGTCCATACTCTATCGTCGTCCTTGACGAGATCGAGAAGGCCCATCCTGAGGCGTTCAACATGCTGCTCCAGATCATGGAGGAGGGACAGCTCTCGGACGCGCGCGGGCGCAAGGTGGATTTCAGCAACACAATTCTGATCATGACATCGAACGTCGGAGCGGAGATGATCAAGCGCCAGACAAGCATGGGCTTCGCCACTCCCAAGAACGGCTCGGCTGACTACCGCGACTACGAAGAGATGCGCGATCGGTTGATGAGGGAGCTCAAGCGCACATTCCGCCCAGAGTTCCTCAACCGAGTGGACAAGGTCGTCGTCTTCCACGCCCTCACGAAGGAGGACATCGCCAGAATTGTGGATCTAGAACTGGATAAGGTGCGAGAGCGAGTGATCGAGTCCGGCCTCAACATGGGGGTAACTGAAGAGGCCAAAGCATTGCTGGTCAAGGAAGGATACAGCGAGGAATACGGCGCACGCCCGCTACGGCGCGTCATCCAAAACAAGGTCGAGGATGCATTATCCGATGCAATCCTGGCGGACGACTTTGCACCAGGAACCACGGTTCTGATCGATGTCGAAGGGGCCGACTTTGTGATTCGCAAAGAGGAACCCGAAGAGAAGCCAGACAGCTGCAAAGAGCCGGTACCAGCCTGATCGTTCAAGAAACCAGTTACAAGGGCCGCCGATGATATCGGCGGCCCTTCTGCGTGAGTAGCTACCCAGCGTAGACCTCCTCCACGAGAGGCACGATGGCCCGCCAGTCGTATTGCTGCTCCACAAAGGCGCGAGCCGTTCTCCCCAGCGCGGCACGCCGTTGCGGCGATCGCAACAACGAGACCACCCCCTCAGCAAACTCGCTCCCCGTGTCAGCGAGAACGAGCTCCCGCCCGTTGGTCACCGGATAACCCTCTGCTCCCAAACGTGTAGCTACGATCGCCTTCCCCATCGCCATCGCCTCCAGCAATTTGAGGCGGGTTCCCCCACCCATTCGCAACGGAGCCACGTAGAGCTCCGCATCGGCAATGTAGGGCCGCACATCCTCTACCCAGCCGGTCAGCGTCACACTCGGATCCTCTCTCAGTGGATCCAGACGCCGATGGGGCCGTTGTCCGACGATGTGGAAATGGACATCGGGAACCTCCGCACGAATCCTGGGTAACGCCTCCCTCGCAAACCACAGCACGGCGTCTACGTTGGGCCGGAAGTCCATCGTCCCCGTGAACACCAGCGAGTTCCTCCTGGCACCCTTCCCAGACATCTGCGGATGATACTGCCGGGTGTCGATGCCATTGGGAACGACAGTCAGCTCAAGGTTGGGCACCAACCGCCTCAAAGCCTCTGCATCCGCCTCCGAGACAGCCAACACTCGGTCAGCCCGCCGGCAGACTTGCGCTTCATACCGCCGCAGCCGCAACCACTGCACACAGGAATAGGCCGCCCCTGGCCAGCGAGCGGGGGAACGCAGATCGGTGAACAATACCCGCCGCTGAAGCACATATTCGCAGTTGTGATCATCAAACACGACCAGAGGGTTCTGATCGGCCGCTTGGATCACGTCGAGATAAGGAGCCAGCTCAATCCCCTCGATCTGCACAACATCGAACCGGCTGCGCGCCAGCCACTGAGCCAGCTGCCGAGCGTAGACCTCCGACCTGTGGCGCAACGCCATGTCTGGGCGTCGGCTGGTGAGCATATCTCCCAGCCGAGCGCGCAGCGACCGCTCCGTCTGAGGCACCGTGATGACCTGCTCACAAGCATCGAGCACTGGCGGGGGGGGCGTGACCTGCTGCCCAGGCGCCCGAAACGACAGCAGACTCAACTCGTGTCGAGGTCCCAGCCCGTCGATCAATCCCCAGTTGCGGAGCGCGGTCCCTTTCTGGGGTGGGTAGGGTAACTGAGGAGTCAAGAACAGGATCTTCATCCGGTCAGCACCTGCTGGTACACGTTCAGCGTCTCCTCCGCCACACGGCTCCAGCTGAAACCCGAAGCCCTCTCCAACCCTCGCTCTGCCATTCTGGCGCGAAGCGGCTCCTCCGTCAGCACGCACTTCAGCGCCCTTGCGATGTCCTCGGGATCCTCAGGGTCGACCAGAATGCCCGCACCCCCCACCACCTCAGGCAAAGACGCCCGATCCGCGACCACGACCGGCGTGCCGCACGACATGGCCTCCAACGCTGGTAGGCCAAAACCCTCGTAGAATGAAGGGCTCGCCAGCACACTCGCGGCGCTGTAAAGCCCCGGAAGATCAGCATCGGGCACCCGATCCAGGAAGCGGACTTGCTCGCTCAGCTCCAGCACCTCGACCTGATCGAAGATCTCCTCATACAGCCAACCCTTCCCGCCCACCAGAACCAGTGGCTCAGCGGTCACCCTCTCGTCGAGGAGAATCCGGTACGCACGCAACAAGCCAGGAACGTTCTTTCTCGGCTCCAGCGTCCCCACGAAGAGCAAGAACCCGGGCTCGAGAGCGTATCTCTCGGCAGTCTGGGCCGCCTCGACGTCCGGGACAACACGGAATGACGGATCTGCAGCCAGGTGCACAACGGTGATCTTCTCCGACGGGACGTTCAGCACCGAGGTGAGATCCGTCTTCGTCGCCTGTGAATCGGCCAGAATGTGATCAGCGCGTTCGACAGCCCACTCGATCTGCTCGTTGTAGTGCCTACGGCTCTCGGCGGTGAGAAACCGAGGGTAGTAGAGGAAATTCAGATCGTGAATGGTGATCACTGATTGACCATAACCAAAGGCCGGGGGGATGAAATCCGGGCTGTGCAGCAGATCGAGACCCAATCGGGATATCTCAACGCCCAACGCCCAGCGCTCGAAGCGATGATGAGAGGGGGTCCAGCACGCGACGGGGTGGAAATTGGGGCCTAAGGGAGCTGAGTCGCCGTCCTTGCGGCTGTACAGGATTCGGTAATCCGTCTCACGATCCAGAGATGCCAGCGACTCAAGCAAATGCACGACATAGCTGCGGATTCCACCGCCGGAGTAGTAAGCAATCCGAGCGTCAATGCCAATTCGCATACTCGATTCCGACGCAATTATAGACGCTTGGCGATCCCTGTCAATCGCCCGGTCATCTTCGGCTCGGTGGTTCCGGGAGATCCCTTTGGCCAAAAGGTGGCCACACCCCTCTCCCCAACGTCAGGGCATCGTACCTCCTATCGCGCCTGCAGCAACGGCCAGATCCCTGGCCCCCCTTCTCGGCATGTTGGAATTTGACCGCTGGTCCCCATCACGGTATAATATCTTGTTACGTTCTGTGATTGACGTCTATCCGCGGGCGAGCTAGGCTCCCACGCCGTCAGGTGCAGGCGTGGGAGCGACTCTGTAGGCGTTTGGCAAGCGTTTGCTAAGCGTTTGCTGGACCTGGGGAAGGGTGCCCGCGGATAGCCGTGCTCGTTGTCTGACTTGGCGAAGGAGAAGGACATGCCGAAGCGAACGTATCAGCCGAAGAAACGAAAGAGAAAGCGTACACACGGGTACCTGGCGCGTCGGTCGGGTAAGGGGGGACGCAAGATTCTGAAGCAGCGCCGAAAGAAGGGCCGCCAGCAGTTGACCGTGGGTAAACCGCAGGCAAAGAAACGGAACTGGAAGGAAGGCTAACCCGCGCGTCGCTGGCTCTCGATGAACGATCACATGGCCTGCTGGACCTAGAAGTGCCGGATGATAGAGCGGGCAGTTCGACTCCGAAGCAGTCGTGATGTACAGCGGGTCTACGATGATGGAAAGTCGTGGGTCCATCCCCTGTTCGTCCTGATCGTTCTCCCTAATGACGTCGGCTTCAGCCGTGTGGGAGTCACGGCAAGCCGCAGCGTGGGAAGTGCAGTGGAGCGGAATCGTGCGAAGCGCCTGTTGCGCGAGGCCGCGCGCCATCTCTATTCTGAGTTTGAGTCCAAAGGCTGGGACATCATGCTGATCGCTCGTCCAAGGCTCGTCAACGCGAAGGAGATAGAGGTCGAGAAGGCACTGCTCACGTTGCTAGAACGCGCTGGGTTGTAGGGGATTCGGTCGCAGCACCTGGAGAGAAACCCAACGCAATACCCGATGCCACCGGAGGAGCAAGACGCCGTTCGTGCTCCGAGCCTAGCGGGAGTTGCGTTTTAGACCGAGAAGAGATATGAAGTGCATCTTGCTGGGGCTCATCCGTCTCTACCAGCTTACGCTATCGCGCGTCCTGCCTCCCACGTGTCGGTTCTATCCTTCCTGCTCCCAATACAGTTACGAAGCCGTCTCACGCTACGGCGTCTGGCGCGGCGGCTGGCTGGCAGTGAAACGGGTGATCCGTTGTCATCCCCTCAATCCAGGGGGGTACGATCCGGTGCCCGACCGTGACGCATGCCCAAGTGCCTACGAAACAGGTCTATCGAGTTTTCCAACTCGCGAGGGCTCGGCAAGGCATTGCGGGTTGGGTAACCCTGAGTCTGGAGGGTAAGTCATTGAATCGATTCTGGACGCAGCGCTGGTCCGTCGTACTCGCGACGTTGACGGCGTTACTTCTGGTCACGAGTGGTTGTGCGGGCGGCGTCAGGGCCTCGAGCTGGACGGGGCTGACCGTCGTCGGGGACACACTGTATGCGGCGGACCTCCAACAGGCCCGCGTGATGGACAAGACTAGCGGAGATACCCTGTGGACGTTCCCCAGGAATCCAGAGGACAACAACCAGGGCCTCTTCTATGCGACTCCTGCCGTGAGCAACGGAGGGCAGGTCTTCTTCGCTTCGCAGCTCGAGACCGGCGGCTTCTTCAGCCAACGGCAGAGCATCGTCTGGGCACTGGATGAAGAAACCGGTGAGGAGCTATGGCGCTTCGAAGGTGCCTCAGGGAACTACGTCGAGGGAGGAACCCTGGGCAATGGCCTGTTTGTCATCGGCAATGGCGACGGTAATGTCTATGCGCTGGAGGAAGAGAGCGGCTCACTCCAGTGGACCTTCAAGACAGGACACCACGTCTGGGCTACCCCTCTAGTCGTGTCAGATACGGTGTACGTTGGCGCCATGGACCGACACCTCTATGCTCTTGATCTGGACACAGGTGAGGTCATATGGCAGTTCGAGAGGAAGGGGGCCTTCGCCAGCACGCCGGCGCTGAAGGACGGCACGCTCTACATCGGGGCTTTTGACGACGTGCTCTACGCAATCGACGCCGAGACGGGCTCTGAGCGGTGGCATGTCGAGGGCGAGGATTGGTTCTGGGGTAGCCCCGCAGTGTACGAGGACACCGTGTTCGCCGTTGATGTGAAGGGTAGAGTATGTGCCCTCAATGCGGCGAGCGGTGAGGCACGGTGGCACAAGTCCCTCGTCAACGATCAGAACCAGCCTGTGCCCGTGAGAGCAGGTCCTGCCGTCAGCCAGGACGGCAGCCAGCTCTTCGTTAGCGCAGAGAACGGTACACTGTACGCGCTAGATACTTCGGACGGCCTCGTGGAATGGTCGAGGGCCGCCGAGGGTCGCGGGCTTTCCGAGCCAGTTGTGAGCGATCAGCTGGTCTATCAGTCGCTCATCCTCAGCACGCCTCGTATACGAGCCTTGCAGGTGGAGGACGGGCGCGAAGCATGGGCCTTCCCGCCGGCAGGGGAAGAGGACTAGGACAGAGACACGACATGCTAGACTTTATTACCTACCCGTTCGCCAACCTTCTGCTGCTCCTCTACCGCTATATGGGGCACCAGACCGTAGTAGCCATTGCTGCTCTGACGATCCTGATTCGACTGCTGATTCTACCGCTGACTCTGAGTCAACAGCGATCGGCGCAGAAGATGCAGGAGCTTCAGCCCGAGATCGAGAAGCTGCGTGAGAAGTACGGGGACGATCAAGAGAAACTGGCCCAGGAGCAAATGAAGCTGTGGCGCAAGGCAGGCGTCAACCCGATGGGTGGTTGCTTGCCTTTGCTGATCCAGCTGCCGATCATGATCGCCCTCTATCGCGCCATCATCTTCTGCGTCCCCTCGACGCCTATACAGCTCTTCCAATTCTCGGGTCACATCTTCATCGATGAGTGGCTGCCCAGCTTGAGCGGGCTTGTTCCGCTTCAGAGCACATTCCTGGGAATGGGCCTGGGGCAGCCCCCCAGCCCGGCGCAGTGGTGGTCGTACGCATTGCCGATCCTCGTGTTTGCCACATCGTGGCTGCAACAGCGACTGCTGACCCCACCGACTGCATCGGGGGACGGTCAGTCCCAAGCAGAGATGATGAACCAGCAGATGCAGGTCATGATGCCCCTGATGTTTGGGTTCATCTCCCTGCAATACGCCACTGGGCTGTCCATCTACTTCATCATCTCCAACCTTTTCGGTATGGCTCAGTACTACTTCATTCGGATGAATCGCGAGGAGGAGAGCGAGGAGACCCTTCCCCAGCGGAAGAGGCGACCGAAGAAGTAGCTGCTCCGTTTGCACATTTTGAGGAGTGAAGCAGATGTCACAGGATAAACAAGTGTTGGAAAGCGCAGGAGAAGACGTTGATGCAGCGATCGCCGCAGGCTTGACACGCCTCGACCTTCCTCGCGATGCGGTGGAGGTTGAGGTGTTGGACGAGGGACGCCAGGGTATGTTTGGACTAGGGGCACGAGCCGCCCGCGTGCGCCTGACGGTCAGGCCAGAGGCAAAGCGCAAGCCGGAGCGCAAGCCGGAGCGCGAGCCGGAGCCTCAGCCACGACCTTCCCCACCGCCCCCCTCGCCACCAGTTGAAGTGGCTGAACAGAAGAAACCCGTACCGGAGGAGCAACGCGAGGTCGGTGCGGAAGAGCAGGAATTGACAGAGGAAGAGGAGAAGATCGAGGCGGTCCGGAAAGTAGTCGAGGGTCTCCTGGATGCCATGCACTTCGACGATGCTCGGGTGGAGATCCGGCGCGCGGAGGCTGGCCCAAACAAGGATGAGGTGCCCCCCCTGGTGGTCGACATCAGCGGACCTGACACCGACACGCTGATCGGAACCGATGGCGAGGTTCTCGACACGTTCCAATACATCACGCGCTTGCTCGTCGGCCGCAAGATGAAAGGCTGGGTCCACGTCGTGGTAGACGTCCAAAGCTACAAGGCCAAGCGTGCCGACCGGCTCCGGGACCTAGCCCACCGCATGGCGGAGCAGGCGGCGGACACAGATCGGGCCGTGATCCTGCAGCCGATGCCCCCTCACGAGCGTCGGGTCGTCCATGTGGCTCTGTACGACGACCCACGAGTGACCACAGAGAGCATCTACGAAGGGGAACGGCGCCGAGTCACCATCCTCCCGAAAGAATAGCGGTCGGAGCCGCGATCGGCCAGGTTCCGCCATCGCCAGGAGAGTGCATGAAACAAGCCTCGCCTGAGGTGAGCATCGCGTCTCTTGATATGGTTCAGCTCGACTACTTGGTCATCGGCCATACCACGTATGACCTGAGGGAGCACTCCCCCACAGTCGGCGGGACAGCGGCCTACGCGGCACGCACAGCGCGGAGACTGGGATGCCGGGTCGGCGTGATCACCAGCGCTGACCCCGAGCTGGACTTAGGCGACGCGTTGAGCGACGTCCTGGTCGCTCGTTTCTCCGCGCCGCGTACGACGACTTTCGAGAACATCTACACCGACGGGCAGCGTCAACAGCTCGTCCACGGTACGGCTGAGCCCCTCGTGCCGTCCATGGTGCCCGAGGATTGGCGCGCAGCGATCGTACACATCGGGCCAGTGGCGCAGGAATGCGATCCGGCGCTGGTCGACGCCCTGGCAGATGCCTTCATGGGGGTAACGCCCCAGGGGTGGATGCGGCAGTGGGATCAACAGGGATGGGTGAGCCGTCGCCCGTGGAGTGAAGCTGAGCGGGTGCTTCCCCGCGCCGACGCTGTGGTGCTGAGCGAGGAGGACGTAGAAGGCAACCGAAACCTGGCAGCCGAATACGCTGCCCAGACCAAGGTGTTGGCACTGACTCAGGGCGCGGCTGGCTGCACGGTCTACGTCGGCGATGAGGTTCGTCATTTCGATCCCCCAGCGGTGGTGGAGATAGACTCGACCGGTGCCGGCGACATCTTTTCGGCCTGTTTCTTCTACGCGCTGTACCGCGGGCACGATCCCTGGGCCGCCGCACGGTTTGCCAACTGCCTCGCCGCTCAGTCAGTGACTCGTCTGGGGCTTTCGAGCGCACCAAACGCACAAGAGGTGGCTCGCTGCAAGCAAGCAGCCTTGGGAGATGAGGCGGGCGATGCCCATCATCTACGCGCTGGCTAATCAGAAAGGGGGCGTCGGCAAGACCACCACCGCGGTCAACCTGGGCGCCTACCTAGTCGAAGCAGATCAGCGTGTCCTCCTGGTAGACATTGACCCACAAGCCAACGCAACCTCGTCTCTCGGGGTCGACAAGCGGCGTATGTCCCCATCCACGTACGACGTCCTGGTCAATGAGGCATCCCTCGCCGGCACGGTGCGCTCCGTCGATCAGACCGGACTCGAGCTTGCACCTTCCTCCCCCAACCTGGCCGGGGCGACGGTGGAGCTGGTCGGCATGCCGCGACGCGAACACCGCCTCCATCTGGCGATAGAGGAACTGAACGAGAGCTACGACTACGTGCTGATCGACTGTCCTCCCAGCCTGGGGGTCCTGACGGTGAGCGGTCTGACCGCCGCGCAAGCCGTGATAATCCCGGTGCAGTGCGAGTATCTGGCTTTAGAGGGCCTGTCCCAGTTGACTCGCGCCATCAAGCTGGTGCGCAGAGCGTTGAACCCAGAGCTCACCGTGCGCGGCCTGCTCATGACCATGTTCGACGCGCGCACGAACCTCTCGCGACAGGTCGTGGACGAGGTGCGACACCACTTCCGAGGGCGAGTTTTCGACGCGATCATCCCGCGCAGTGTGCGGCTGAGCGAGGCACCCAGCTTCGGGGTACCGATCAGCGTCCACGCGCCCTACTCGGCCGGGGCAAAGGCCTACGCGGCGCTGGCGAAAGAGCTGTTGGTCGGCGACGGACGCGTGCCGGCGGCGACCACGACGGAGTAATTACGGAGGCGCGCCATGTCATCACGCAAGATCGGACTGGGCAAGGGGCTGGAGTCGCTTATCCCTACCGCAGAGGAGGAGGGAGTCGAAGCGAGACAAGGCGTGTTTGAGGTTCCCCTCGACTCTGTCTCACCCAACCCCCATCAACCACGATCGTCGATTCGGGAGGAAGACCTGCGGGAGCTCGCCGCGTCGATCGAGGAACACGGAATCATCCAGCCGCTGGTCGTGACTGAGACGCTAGATGGGTACCAGCTCATCGCCGGCGAACGACGCTGGCGGGCCGCGCGTGTGGCAGGACTGGCCAAGGTTCCCATCCTGGTCAAGGACGTGGCCTCCAGCGAAGTGTTGGAGCTAGCCCTGGTCGAGAACCTCCAGCGCTCAGATCTGAACCCCCTGGAAGAGGCGACGGCCTTCCAGCAATTGGTGGAGGAGTTCGATCTGACCCAGAAACAGATTGCCCGGCGGGTGGGGAAGAGCCGCACAGCGGTCGCCAACAAGCTGCGCCTGTTGACGGCGGCGAGCCAGGTGCAAGAAGCCCTTCTGGAGGAGAGGATCAGCGAGGGGCACGCCCGAGCACTGCTTGGATTGGAGAGGGCAGCGGCGCAGGAGGCCGGACTTGAGACCGTTCTGAAGCGAGAGCTGAGCGTTCGTCAGACAGAGCAACTGGTGCGTCAACTACTCGGCCGCCAAGAGGAGGAAGAGAGATCGACCCAGCAGCCATCCCCGGAGGTTCGAGAGCTGGAGACTCAGTTCCGAGAGGCGTTGAGCACGAAGGTGAGCCTGCGGCGGAAGGGCAAAGGTGGTCAGTTGGTGATCTACTTCTACTCCGAGGAGGAGCTGGCAGCGCTCTACGAGCACATCGTCGGGGATTGACACGCTACCCATCGCGACTGCCCCACGCTCTGAGCAGGATCGCGGGAGGACCGATGGGGTACGTATGCATCTGGGCGTCGCCCGGGAAAGGAAAGGCAACAGTGGACAACAGGATCGCAGACGCGGTTCGTGAGCGGGCGAAAGAGGGCAAACTCAGCTGCGGCGCGGCCTTTCGCATCGCCGAGGATATCAGAGTAAACCCCCTGCAGGTAGGCGAGACCGCCGATGAGATCGGTGTGCGTCTGCATCGCTGCCAGCTGGGGCTCTTCGGCTACGATGGAGAGGAGCGTATCATCCATCCAGCCCAGGACGTGTCACCGGAGTTGGAGCTGGCCATTCGGGAGGGACTGATCGTGGGACGCCTGCCGTGCGCCGTAGCGTGGGCGCTGGCCAACCGCTTCAACATCCGTAAACTAGACGTGGCGAACGCGGCCGAGAAACTCGACATCCGCATCGGACAGTGTCAGCTGGGCGCTTTCTAGGGCCGATCACGTCCCTCTATCCAACGCTGGTCGATTGAGACGCCGAGCCGTCGGGAGCTCGGCGTCACCTCTTGTCAACAAGGAAGTTGCGGCGACGATGGACGAAAGACACACGAAGTTAGAGACCATCGCGGCCAGAATCCGCCAGTGCACCGATTGCGCATTGCACGAGGAGCGCACGAACGCAGTCCCTGGAGCAGGACCGGCGGATGCGCGAATCCTCTTCCTCGGGGAGGGGCCGGGCGCCCAGGAGGATCAGCAGGGGCTCCCCTTCGTGGGAAGGTCGGGCCAGTTCCTGGATGAGCTTCTGGAGAGTGTTGGATTGAGCCGCGAGCAGGTCTTCATCACCAACGTGGTCAAGTGTCGACCGCCCGGTAATCGTGACCCCCGCGCGCACGAAGTCCGAGCGTGCACGAATCACCTGGACCGACAACTGCATCTGATCCGCCCACGGTTGATCGTGACGTTGGGACGGTTCGCCATGAGACGCTTCTTCTCCGACGGAAGGATTTCGGAGATCCACGGCCAGGCCCGGCGGATCGACGGCGTCGTCATCCTGCCCTTGTACCATCCAGCCGCAGCGCTGTACCGCGGGTCGCTGCGCAGCGTGGTCAGGGAGGATTTTCGGCGCATTCCACAGTTGCTCGAGGACCCCGGTCGGCTGGGACGTCCCAGCCGGCTTGGACGTCCAAGCCGAGCGCCTGAGAATCGATCATCTCTCTAGACCCGTCTGAGAAGGCGTCAGGTCAAGAACCACGAACTGCGGGCCGCGGAGAGACTGAGGCCGGAGAGCTCTGGCGACGCTTCCGGCGCATGGCGCCCTCTGTCCGAGCTAGAGATCGACGCTGCACCCCAGCCCAGGAACATCGGTGGCGATGAGCCAGCCCTGCTCCAGCCGGAAGCCGGGCACGGTGGGGTCGCCGATCAGATCCAGGTGTCCATCGAGATCGCCGTACTTGACGTTCGGGCTGCTCAAGGCGAAGGAGAGCCCGGCCGCGATGAGCAGTGCCGGCTCGTTGACGCAGCTGACCATGGTGGCCATCTGCGCGATGCGGGCGATGGTGTCGATCTGGCGAGCGCAGCGCAGACCTCCGCAGGCGGTCAACTTCACGCTCATCCCGCTGGCGGCCCGGCGCTTGGCCACCTCCAGAGCCGATGGAGGTCGGATCACGCTCTCGTCGGCCAATATGGGCACAGGGCTCAATCTGGTGACCTGATAGAGCGCATCGATGTCGTCAGCGGGCGTGGGCTGCTCGAGCATCTCCAGTTCGTCCTCGAGGGCCCGTGCAACGTCCAGGGCCTGCTCCACCGTGTAGCCCTGGTCGGCATCCAGGCGCAGCGTGAGCCGGGGTAACGCATCGTGGATGGCACGGACGCGCCGTACGTCGTCCTCCGGGTTGAGACCCCCCTTGATCTTTAGAATACGGAAGCCCTGTTCTGCACGCTGATGGGCCAACTCGACCGATTGGTCAAGGGCTGCGACGCTGATCGTGATCGAGGTCTGGATCCGGCTTCGGTACCCGCCCAGGAGCCGGTAGAGAGGCATGTCCGCAGCCAGGCCGAGGAGATCGTGGAAGGCGAGGTCGAAGGCACACAGCGCCGATGGCGTGCCCTCGGTCAGGCGAGTGAGCTCGTCGAGGGCGAACTCAATGTTCAGCGGACTGAGGTCCCTGGCCCGCGCCGCGCAGGACCAGCAAGCCCGGATCACGTCCTCCTTCGTCTCGCCGGTGATGGCCGGGTCGAAAGCGGCGCAGCCCCACGCCTCACGCCCCTGCAGCGTCTCGATTCGAACGAACACGGCCGTAACGCTCTCCATCGGGGCGGAATGGTAAGCTGCCCGATAGGGGAGCCGCAAGGCTAAGTCAACGGGTACGACTTCAACATCCGCGATCTGCATGGGCCTCTCTCCGTGCTACCATAGGGAACCGATTATGACCGTGCACCTTACGGCCGTTCCAGGTTTCAGGTGACTCCCTGGGGTGGGGATTCCACGCTGAGGACGCCAGTCGCCAAACCACCGCGCCCACCGGGGGCAATCGCAACCGTTCACGCTCACGACGAGGCGGCGTGCTGCCTGTAGAGCTCATACGCATCGCCCACCGTCTCGATCTCCCAGGCGGAGTCGATCGGCATCTCGATCCCTCGTCCAGGATGATGAAGGCCCAGACGTGCTCGCCTCCCACCGATGCGGGGACGCCGACCACGGCAGCCTCTCGGATCTGGGGATGAGCACCCAGATACTCCTCGATCTCGGCAGGATAGACATTCTGTCCGCCCCGAATGATCAGATCCCGCTTCCGCCCTACCACACGGATGTATCCGTCCTCGTCGATCACGCCCAGGTCCCCGGTATGGTACCAACCGCCCTCGTCTATCACCTGTGCCGTGGCGTCCGGGTCATTGTAGTAGCCCAACATCACGCTCTCACCGCGGCAGATCAACTCCCCTACCTCTCCCGGGGGTAGCTCACGGCCTCGCTCGTCCACGATCTTTACGTGCAGATCCGTCAGCGGGCGGCCCACGGTCTCCGTCCGCCGTCTGGGGGAATCAGCCAGGCTGCTGACGGCGATACCTCCTCCAGTCTCCGTCGCGCCGAAGCCAATGTAGACCGCGCAGCCAAAGCACCGCTCAATCTCGCGGGCCAGGTGCGGCGGGCACGGCGCCGCGCCGGTCCCACAGACGATCAACGACGAGGTATCGGCTGGGACGTCCCAGCCGTGTGCGTCGAGCCCCTCCAGTCCGAGCATCACCTGGTACGCCATCGGCACGGCGATGAGGACGGTCACACGCTCCTGCTCCACCAACTCCAGGGCCCGGCGAGGGTGGAATCGCGGCATCACCACCAGGCGGTCCCCCAACAGAAGTCCCTGAAGCATAACCTCGAGTCCGGTGATGGTATGCCATCCGACGGTGGACAGGAACGTCTGAGGGCCGCCAGGCGGTGGTTCACAAACGGTGCGACGG
>JAWLCP010000016.1:11824-16951 GCA_041687115.1 Anaerolineae bacterium | reverse complement strand
CCCTGAAGCATAACCTCGAGTCCGGTGATGGTATGCCATCCGACGGTGGACAGGAACGTCTGAGGGCCGCCAGGCGGTGGTTCACAAACGGTGCGACGGTGCCCACGACCTCCCGGCCTCGACGCGCCAGGAAGAGACTGGCATCGTTCCCCTCCCTCTGTCCCGCCGCGGCATCAGTATGGGAATTGCCAGGTGTTATACCACGATCGGAAGACGGTGCAAATGAGTCCGTCAGGCTCCGCCTCCCGTGCCTGAGGAGCCCGTCAGCGGCGCCGGACGGTAATGACCGAGGGAACGGGAGTGAAGGAGTTGATCTCCACCGCGGCGTCGGGCGCCGTCAGCCACAGGCCCGTCGAGCCTCCCCCGTCCAGGTTGAGGGCCACGTCGATGGCCAGATCGGACCCGGTGAGGAAGACGGATAGCTCATGCAGGCTCAGATAGCCGTCTGGTGCCACGAGAAACAGGATGCTCCCTCCACGGTCCTGGGCGACCACAGTGCGGCGCGCCGGCGTCCCCTCGTCAGCGCCGGCGGGGAAGCCTATGACGCCCCTAGGCTTGACCAGGACCGGGAAGGACTGCACCGCCTGAGCCAGCGGCTCCTGCGGATCATAGGGCCATCCTTCGAGCCAGCGCACGCTCGCCTGGCCGTCGGCGGTGACCGCGAACATCCCGGCATAGGTATCGAGAGGCGTGCCCCACCGCTGTCCATCGCTCACCAGCAGGCCGATGGTCTCCCCGCCCTCGTCCTGTGGCGCGAAGTAGCCGCCGTTGACGACCAGCAGAGACTCCGTCTGAGCCGCCCAGGTCGAAACCATCCTGGGCTGGGCGGGGTCGTAGTGGACGCGGAAGTGGAGCTGACCGGGATCGAGCCGCACGATCCGAAGCCGCTCTGTGGGCCGCCCCGGGATCACTCCGACGTCGATCTCGCGCAGCTCCACGCCGGGCCCCAGAGGCTGCCAGCCGGTGTCCGCCGGCGGTGGAGCGGGGTAGGTGGCCTGGGCGAGGACCTGGAGTCGATCGTGGTGAAAGCGGACGGTGTGGGCACGAGCCTCGCCCGGCAGCGGGCCGACGACGGTGAGGGCACGCAACGCCCGCTGGGCCTGCCGTCCCGCAGG
This sequence comes from Anaerolineae bacterium, assembly GCA_041687115.1. Classification (GTDB taxonomy): domain Bacteria; phylum Chloroflexota; class Anaerolineae; order B4-G1; family B4-G1; genus SKLM01. Next base: position 15,836 of record JAWLCP010000016.1, on the reverse strand, counting down.
CAGGAGCAGCCGGGCCAGCGAATCTCCTTCCGGGAGGGCGTAGAGCTCCTGTTCGAGCACGATCCCGGCCGGGGAGAGGGTGAGACCGCCATCGTCGTGAAGAAGCAGCAGGCCAACCCTGTGCCAGCGGAGGCGAAGGTCGACGTCCGCATAGAGGACAAGCCCGCCGGGCAGGAGGTCGATCTCCAGGTCGCGGTAGCGATCGCCGTCCACCCGAGGGGAGAGGATCCCCCGCCGGAGGAGCTGGTTAAGGCGAGTCTCGTCGACGGTGAGGAGATAGCTCGTCGTCCCCGGTGTGGAGGCGTCCCCGACGATGGTCCTTCCCAACTCGGCCGGCGTCAAACTGAGCGGATCGACGAGATGGGGGGGCAGGAGCAACTGGACGCGCTCCAGGGCCTGACCAGGCAGGGTCAGCGGCTCGGGCTGCGGGGGGAACGCGCTCTCGAGCGGGCCAGCGTGCCTGAGCCCCAGCGCGGCCAGCAGAAGACGTGGACGGAGATTGACGGCAAGAGCGGCGGTGGCCATGCAGGCCGCGCAGGCGAGGGCGAAGACGAAGAGGCCCTTGATGAACTGCCAGCGTCGCATATTCTGCCTCCAACTCACCGAATCACCTGTTCAGAGGGGGACGTGGGGCCAAGGATGCAAAAAACCGCACGGCCTGCGGATGAGCCGTGCGGCTGGTAGTTGCGGCCAGGTGGTGAGCCCGGGAAAGGCGTCTTTACAGCCAGCCTGAGCCGATGTTCACGTCCAGGGACCGAACCTCAGCGGCACGAGGCCCCTTCTCGCTCTGCTTGACGACGAACTCGACGCGCTCCCCGGCGCTCAGCGAGCGGAATCCGGAGCCCTGAATCTCGGAGTAATGGACGAACACGTCCTCTCCCCCTTCACGGGAGATGAAGCCGTAGCCCTTGGGGTTGCTGAACCACTTGACGGTTCCCTCAACCTTCTCGCCCGCCTCCTGGGTCTCGGTCTCTGCGGGTTCTTCCTGGACCTCGACAGGCTCCTCTTCCTCCGCCTCGGCCACGGGGACGTCCTGTTCCTCGACCCCGATGGTCTCGTCTTCGACTTCGGCTGCGGGGACGTCCTGCCCCTCAACCTCGATGGCGTCTTCTTCCGTCTCGGTTGCGACGATGTCCTGTTCCTCGGCCTCGATGGCGGCTTCTTCCGTCTCGGTTGCGACGATGTCCTGTTCCTCGGCCTCGACGTCAACCTGCATTTCCACGTCGTTCTGCTCTTCCGTCTCGAACATTGTTGCTCCTTTTCTGCTATATCACACGGCTCATGAGGTGCGTTGGCCGCAAAAGAAAAGACCGTCCGGCATCCGCAAGCCTGGACAGTCTCCCGTTTGCTCAGCTGCCAAACACCTCACACTACGTCAATATACTAGCACACCTCCGCCAGATGTCAAATCGGAGCGTGTCCACCCTCAAGATCGCTCAGCTCAGGCCCTCGGAATCCTCAAAGATGTCACCCAGGGCATCCTCCCAGGCCTGGCCCAAGGGGTCGAACGAGCGCTCCTCAAACTCCTCGTTCACCTCCTCCATGTAGGGTTTGACCACGCCGGGCAGCTTGTTCTCCAGCTGAGCCATTCGCGAGTCCCAGGCCAGGATGAGCTCCTCGCTGCGCCTTTCAAGATCGGACAGATCGAGGTCGAGATCGAACATGTAGTCGAGGCGGCGCATGAGGTCGTACCAGGCCTTGTAGTCCTCCTCCGCCGAGACGCGCTGGATGGTCGAGGAAGCCTCCGAGAAGTCGTAGGCGGGGACCATGGCGTAGAGGCAGACCAGCTCGATGTCACGCTCTTCCGCGCGGTGGGCCAGGTAGACACCGATGGTCGCGCCGCCCTCGTAGTTGGAGGGGCGGAGCGCATATCCCTCCAGCTCCTCCTTCATGCGGGGCAGGCTGTAGACGCAGGAGATCTCCCGGTCCTTGTCGTAGGGCATGGGGCCGTTGACGCCGGCGACGATGGCTACGCGCTCCACCTCGAGGGCCTCCACCGCATCGAGGAAGGCGTCCGCGTAGGCCTCGACGTTCATATGGGGCTCGTCGCCGATGAAGATCAAGAACTGACGCTCCGGGGTGCCCGAGACGTAGAACGCGTTGGCACGCTCCTGGAACTCGACCCGGTAGCCCTCCTCGAGGCTGACCAACGGCCTTAGAAGATCGTGCGTGCCAGGGAACTGGAAGAGGTAGTACCCGTCAGGATCCATCTCCCCGATCTGCCTGGCCTCGCTCACGTCGACCAGGTACTGGGGAAGGCCCGACGAGACCTCCCCTGCGTCGGCCCACTGATACCAGCCGGCGATCATATACTTCGCCGAGCTGGGCTTCTCCCAAAGGTCAACTGAATCGTTCATTTTCCCCCGCTCCTTAGAGCGGCTCTCTCAGAGCGGCTCTGAAAGAGCCGCTCTTCCAGAGCCACTCTCTCAAGGCTGGAGGCGGTATGGCGGCAAACGTGCGGGAATCTCGCCCGGCGCCTCAGCTGTTCGGACACGAGGAGAGGGCGGCCTTCCGCGAGCATCGCACCCCTCCGACGGCAGCATTATTATAGCGCAACTGACCCAGGCTTTCCAGCTTATCCGGGGCGAGGGCAGAGCGGGGGGTGACTCGCCTTTTTCGGAGAGGGTCAGCAGGAGAACCGGGAGCAGGGTGGGGCAGGCAGGAGATGGCCCTCCCTCAGCCGTCGACGTTGACCTGCTGGCCGAGGAAGTGATCGAGGGGGCCATGGCCTTCGCCGATATCCAGGTCGACAGCTGCCTGGAGCGCGGCCGTCAGGTAGGCCTTGGCGGTGGCCACCGCGTCCCGCACCGAATGCCCTTTCGCCAACTCGGCCGCGATGGACGAGGCGTAGGTGCACCCCGTCCCGTGGGTGTTGCGGGTGTCGACACGGGGCGCGTCGAGCTCGGTGAGCTCCCGACCGTCGTAGAGGACGTCGATGGCGCTGGCGGCAGCGGGCAGGTGTCCGCCCTTGACGACCACGTTCTGCGCGCCCAGGGCGTGAATGGCCCGGGCCGCCTCGCGCATCTCGGCCACCGTCTCGATCTCCAGGCCGGTCAGGACCTGGGCCTCGTGATGATTGGGGGTGATCAGGTAGGCGAGCGGGACGAGCTCGTCGATGAGGGTCTGGCGGGCCTCCTCCCGGAGGAGCGGATCGCCGCTCTTGGCGACCATCACGGGATCGACCACGAGACGCTCCACCCGGTAGCGGCGCGCCCGATCGGCGAGGACGCGAATGATGTCGGCGTTGGAGAGCATGCCCGTCTTCCAGGCATCGGCGCCGATGTCACTCATCACCGAGTCGATCTGCTGCCCCACGAAATCGGCCGGCAGCTCAAAGACGCCCTGCACGCCGACGGTGTTCTGGGCGGTGATGGCGGTCAGGGCAGTCATGCCGTAGACCCCCCGAGCGGCGAAGGCCTTGAGGTCGGCCTGAATGCCGGCCCCGCCGCCGGAGTCGGAACCTGCGATGGTGAGTACTTTCTTCATGGATGACCTCCTGTGGATGGTAGGAACACGTGGCTTGGAACTGAGAGGCCCTCATGGTGGACAGGGGCCCGACGGGTGTGAGGGCAGCGATCAGGCGTGAGGCTGCATGGGCGGCACTCCGCTGCGCTGCGTGCCGCACTACGAGCGGAAGTCGCCAGGCTCACGTCTGGCACCATGACACGCTCCTCTTCAGCGTCGCTCCTCGTCAGCTGCGCAGGGTACCGATCAGGCGCGAGGCCGCATGGGCGGCACTCCGCTGCGCTGCGTGCCGCACTACGAGCGGAAGTCGCCAGGCTCACGTCTGGCACCATGACACGCTCCTCTTCAGCGTCGGGCCTCGTCAGCTGCGCAGGATAGCGATCAGGCGTGAGGCCGCATGGGCGGCACTCCGCTGCGCTGCGTGCCGCACTACGAACTGTGGGCCTGCCGGGCCTCGGTGCGAGCTCCTGGTTCTGTCGTGCGTCGCACATGGGTTTGCCTAGCTCATCGTTCGCACGGTGATGATCAGGGCCAGCGCGGCGCTTGC